>CAYYWA010000042.1:0-24018 GCA_964475255.1 uncultured Sorangium sp. | reverse complement strand
ACGGCCTTGCCGCGCACATCGACCGGCGCGCACGCCGCGCGCGGGCCCGCGCGGGACTCCCGAGTGACGGGCGCGGTCTCGGCGTCGAGCGCGAGCACGTCGAAGACGAGTCTCTCGAGCGGGTCGTTCGGGAGCCACCGAATCGGCGTGCTCAGGGTGAGCAGCTCGAGCCGGGGCGGTGCGCGATTCGGATCGGGAGCGCGCCCTTCGCCCGCTCGCAGCCACTCGAGGAAACGCAGCATGAAGCCCTGACCGGTGCCTTCGTAGCCGTGAGCGGTGCTGGCGAACGCGATGCGGGCGTTCGGGTGCCGTCGCACCAGGGCGCGCAGCACCGGAACCGGGAGCTGCGCCGCTTCGTCCACGAGGATCACGTCGAGGGCTTCGGAGCCGGGACGGAGCAGCTCGGCCACGGGAACGAAACGAGGAGCGGGCGAGTCGTCCCCGGCGAAGCGCAACACCTCGCGCGCGGCCTCCCCGCTGGGAGCCGCGATCGCGACGTGGAGCCGCCGCAGGGCGCGGGCCCTTCGTACCGACAGCCCGAGCGCGCTCGACTTGCCGCGGCCGCGATCCGCGATCAACGCCGCTCGGACCGGGTCCGGGGACGCGAAGAGCTCACCGAGACGCGCGACGACGGCCTCCTGCTCCTCCGTGCTCCGGGGGACGAACGTGGGCCTCGAGAGCGGCGCGGGCGCGGAGGTCACCGCCGGGCTCGTTCCGAGGTACCGCTCGAGCCGTTCGAAGAACCGTGTCGCGACGTCGCACACCGTGTACGGGTAGACGGCCAAGGCCGCCGAGCGCGGCGGCGCTTCGGGCAAGCACAGCACGAGCGCCCCGCCGCCGAGCACGAGCCCGTGGATCTGGCCGAGCAAATCGGCGTCCACGCCGTCGAAACCGTCGAGCACGACGGCCTCGAACGCCCCGCCGAGATGCGCCCGGACGCGCCCCGGCGGAACGGCGCCGGGCCCCACCGTCAGCACGGAATCGAGCCGCTCGGTCAGTCGCCCTGCCTCCCTTCGCGTGGTGGCGCGATCACCGCGAAGAACGATGCAGCGCCGCTCTTGGCTCACTCGCCGAGCATGGCATGAGTGCCGAGCTCGAAGCGACGAGCGCTCGAGTCACCTTGCGGAACGCTGGCACGCCGGGCCGGTGGACCGAGAGCAGCGGATTCCGTTGCTCCGTTGTGGCAATTTTTCCGGCTTTCTGGGATCTTCTTCCGGAGGTCGGGAGCGCGAAGGCAAACGCCCCGCGATCTCGAACGCAAACCCCTAAAGTCGTAACGCGGAGCGTCCGCTCCAAAGTAAGCTCAGGAAAGAAATCGGGCATGGAGAACACGGGGACGGGCGGCGAGGGCGCCTCGATCCTGTCGCCGTCAGCCTCGTCTTCGAAGGCTCGAGCGACATTCATAGGGAGGTAACCTTGAGTCTCAACGTCGAGCTGCTCCGCGACAGCTTCGCCCTGGTCGTCGAACGCGAACCGCTCCTGACTCGCCGGTTCTACGACATCCTGTTCACCCGCTATCCTCAGGTGCGCCCTCTCTTCGGTCGGAACCAGCGGCAGGAGCAAGAGCGCATGCTCACGGAAATGCTCGTGAAGGTGATGGACCACCTCGAGGACGAGCCCTGGCTCGTGCAGCAGCTCGGCGCGCTCGGCGCGCGGCACCGGGACTACGGCGTAACGGCGGAGATGTACGACTTCGTCGGAGCGTCGCTGCTCGAGGCCTTGCGCGAGGTCGCCGGGAGCGACTGGAGCCCAGCCTGCGAATCGGCTTGGTCCGAGGCCTACACCGCCATCGCACGGCTCATGCAGAGTCCGGCATCCTGAGCCCTGCCCCGTCGCACCCGAACCCCTGCGACTCACGGAGGCGTTTTCCATGATCACCGACGCACAGAAACAAGCCATCAAGAAGAGCTGGAAGCTGGTGGTGCCCATCGCCGAGACCGCGGCAGACCTCTTCTACAAACGCCTCTTCGAGCTGCGTCCCGAGTATCGCCGCCTCTTCGGCGACGACATGACGTCGCAGAAGCGCAAGCTGATTCGGATGCTCGCCTTCATCGTCAAGTCGCTCGACTGGTCGGACGCACAGTGGAAAGACGTGGTCGCGCCGGACGAGGACTTGCTCCTCGTGGTGCTCGCGCTGGGCCGGCGCCACTCCGAGCTCTACAAGATCCCGGACGAGTCCTACGATGTAGTGGCCGAAGCCCTGCTGTGGACGCTCGACTACGGCCTCGGGGACGCCTTCACGCCGGAGGTGCGTGGCGCCTGGTCGCAGGTTTATACTCTTCTCGCCTCCGCCATGAAGATGGCCGGCTCGGCAGCCATCGATACGGATGACCCGGTCAAGGCGCGGGAGGCGGCACAGGAACGCGGGCAGGAGGCACTGATGGAGCAGGCATCAGAAGCGGGTATCGACGACGAACGACTCGGTTTATCGGGGGAAGCGCTGTGAGAATCGGAGTCATGAAGGGGCGCCTCGGCGAGTTCGATCTCGCGCAGGTGCTGCAAGTGGTTGGGATCGGCCGCCAATACACCGGCGTCGAGCTGCACTCGGGCAGCAGCCTCGCCGGAACGATCTTCATCAAGAGCGGGAAGGTCGTGTACGCCGACGCGTCGGGCGCAAAGGGCCGCGATGCGTTCATGAAGCTGTTCCGGCAGTCCGACGGCTCGTTCTACGTGTATCGCATGCCGCCTCCGGAACCGCTCCCGGAGCCGATCGGACCGTTGCACCGGCTCCTGATGGAGGCGCTCAGCCAGACCGCGAACGATCCGATCGTCGAGACGGACGCGGACGCCTTCGAGGCCGAGGCGCCGACCCGCTCGGGCGTCGCGCCACCCGCCCCGGGGAGCGCGCCGGTGGAGACGACACAGGTGCGGGAGCGCCCAGTGCCTCCCCTGCCCGCGCGGACGCGCTCGGTGCCCGCGAAGCCGGAAGGGCGGAACAACCACGCCGTCCATCGCTCGTCGGGCCCGGCTCCGGCGGCGAGCCCCGCCCGCGCGCAACGCGCGCCCAGCACGGGCTCCGGAGCCGTCCAGGGCCGCGCCGTCGAGCCCCGCCGCATCGTGGCGGTGGTGAGCCCCAAGGGAGGGTGCGGCAAGACGACCGTCTCGTTGAATCTCGCGTTGAGCCTCGCGCGCCAGGGGCGCTCGGTCGTGCTGGTGGACGCCGACGTGAACGGCGACGTTCTGTCTTCCATCAACGCGCGCGAACGCGCCCAGGCAGGTGTGTACGACGTGCTCTCGGGGACCGTCTCCCCCGAGGATGCGTTGCTCAAGACCGTGCTGCCGGGGTTCGAGCTCCTGCCCGCGACGGGAGGCGCGCTGCCCGACCCTTCGGTGTTCGCGGCGGACTACTCCGCTGCCTGGCAGCGCCTCCTGAACACCCTCGCGGCCCGGGCCGAGCTCGTCATCGTGGACACACCGGCAGGCATGTTCGGTGTGACGCACCAGGTGCTCTCGGCGAGCACGCACGTGCTCGGGGTGCTGCAGGCGGAGATCCTGGCGCGGCGCTCGTTCGGGCGCTTCACCGAAGGACTCGACGCGCTCCCGCCAGAGCACCGGCCCGACGTGGTGGGCGTGTTCCTGAACATGCTGCAGACGCGCCACTCGGCGTCCATGTCGGTGTTCCAGGAGGCGATGAGCGACTTGCCGCCAGCGTGGTTGTTCGAGACCACGATCCCGCGGAGCGCGGCGTTCCTCGATGCGAGCTTCCAGGGCGTTCCCCTGCGCCACATCGACGAGCAAGCGCCCCCGGCCGTGGCATTCCTCTTCGACAATCTCGCCGCGGAGGTCGCCGAGCGCCTGCATTTGCCCACGCCCGAGCGGCGGCCCCAGCCCCTTCTGGTATAGGCTCGCTCGTCGAGCCCGTGCCCTCTCTGTCCGGCGGTACCCGAGCGGCCATCGAGGCCGCGTTTCGGATCGAAGCTCCCCGCTTGATCGGCCGCTTGGCGCGCCTGGTCGGCGACCTCGGCCTGGCCGAGGATCTCGCGCAGGACGCGCTGGTCACGGCGCTCGAGGAGTGGCCGTCCACGGGCATTCCGGACAACCCGGGCGCGTGGCTGATGGCCGCCACCAAGAATCGCGCCATCGATCAGATCCGCCGCCGGCGGATGCAGGAACGGAAGCACGACGAGCTCGAGCGCACGAGTCTTGGGGAGGCCTCGGCGTTGGAGCTCGATCGGATTCTCGACGCCAGCGTCGGCGACGAGCTCCTGCGCCTCGTGCTCATCGCCTGCCACCCGATCCTCTCCACCGAGGGGCGCGTCGCGCTCACGCTGCGACTGCTCGGCGGGCTCACCACCGAGGAGATCGCGCGAGCGTTCCTCGTCCCCGAGCCCACGATCGCCCAGCGCATCGTGCGCGCCAAACGGACGCTCTCCGAGGCCCGGGTGCCCTTCGAGGTGCCGCGCGGAGCAGAGCTCTCGGCACGCCTCTCGTCGGTGCTCGAGGTCATCTATCTGGTGTTCAACGAGGGGTACTCCGCGACGGCTGGCCGAGACTGGATGCGCCCCTCCCTCTGCGAAGACGCGCTGCGGCTCGGGCGCATGCTGGCGGCGCTCGTGCCGGAGGAAGCCGAGGTTCACGGTCTCGTTGCGCTGATGGAGCTCCACGTGTCGCGTGCGCGGGCCCGGGTCGGGCCCTCGGGCGAGCCGGTGCTCCTCCTCGAGCAGGACCGGGCCCGCTGGGATCAGCTGCTCATCCAGCGCGGGCTCGCGGCGCTGGCGCGCGCGGAGGCGCAAGCGCACCCTCCGGGCCCGTACACGCTTCAAGCCGCGATCTCCGCCTGTCACGCGCGCGCTCGCGCCCCGGAGGAGACGGACTGGCCGCGCATCGTCGCTCTCTACGGTGCGCTCGTGGCGCTCACGGGCTCTCCCGTCGTCGAGCTCAACCGCGCCGTGGCGGTGGGCATGGCGTTCGGACCCGCCGCGGGGCTCGCGGTCCTCGATCGACTCGCGAACGAGCCGGCCCTGCAGGGATACCATCACTTGCCCGCGGCGCGGGGCGACCTGCTGGAGCGCCTCGGTCGAACGGCGGAGGCGCGGCGCGAGTTCGAACGAGCCGCGTCCCTCGCCAAGAACGTCCGAGAGCAGGAGCTCCTCCGCGCGCGGGCAGAGCGCGCCGGCTAGAGCGACGAGCGCCCCAAGCTAGTTCCGGGCCGCGTTGGCGCGGATGGCCGCGACCAAGAAGCGCGTGAGGCCTTCGCCGTGTCGGTCCATGTTCTCGGCGAACCGCGGATCCGTCTCGTACAGGGCCGCGAGATGGCAATGCATCTCGTGGCTGCACGGATAAAACCAGCGGTCGATCGAGAGTCGGAATCGCTCCGCGACGTCCATGGCCTCGGTCGAATCCGGCGCCGCGCCCGCGCGCAGCAGCGCCGCGGCCTCGGCGTACATCGCGGTTTGCTCGTCGCGGAAGCGCTTCCAATCGTCCTCCGTGTAGCGCTTCGTGCGGCGCATCGACTCCTTGTACGCCTCGGTGTGACCCCAGCGTTCCTTCGCTTCTTGCTCGTACTTCGCAGGATCGAACCCGTCGAAGAGTGCCTTCATGTCCATTGCTTCACCTCGCTCGTTTCCGTCCAGGATCGAGAGCGCCTCGTCGATCGCTCGGATCATCGCCGCGGTCTGCTCGGCGCGACGCGCGAGCTCCTCCCGCTGCTCGAGGAGCGCCCGGCGGCGGTCGAAGCTCGGGTCGTCGAGCGACCGGCGAATTTGCTCGAGCGAGAGCCCGAGTGCGCGACCGATCAGGATCTGCTGCAGACGGAGCAGGTCGTCATCGTCGTACAGTCGGTAGCCCGCGTCGGATCGCGCCGACGGGACCAACAACCCGATTTCGTCGTAGTGGTGGAGCGTCCGCACGGAAACCCCAGCAATCCGAGCGACGTCTTTGACTCGATAGCTCCGTCGCGAGCGCATGCAGGGAGTGTGAGGCCTCACGCGACCTGAGGGTCAAGCCCCTCGCGCCACACCTTGCAACGATCTCCCGCTTCGCTTGACCGGATGCGGCCCCGGGCCCATACAGAACCGTATGGTTCAGCTTAGTGCGAGCCTCGACCGATCGTTCGCTGCCCTCTCGGATCCCACGCGACGCGCCATTCTCCTCCGTCTCGGGCGCTCGGACGCGTCCATCACCGAGCTCGCGGAGAGCTTCGACATGACGCTGACGGGGCTCAAGAAGCACGTCCGAGTGCTCGAGAGCGCCGGGCTCGTCACGACCGAGAAGCTCGGGCGCGTGCGGCGCTGCCGCCCCGGGCCGCGCCGCCTCGAGGACGTGACGAAGTGGCTCGAGAGCTACCGGAGCTTGCTCGAGCAGCGCCTCGATCACCTCGAGCGATTCCTCGAGCGCACGAAGACGCCGTGAGCCGTTCCTCGTCGTGCCCCGTCACGCGCCGGAGCTCGACGTCGCGCAGCGTTCGACGGCCTGGGCGAGCTCTTCGAGCCTGAGCGGTTTTCGCAAGTACCCCGCGGCGCCGAGCTGTCCCGCCACTTCGCGCGGGTTTCCGTAGGCGGAGAAGATGACCACCGGAATCGAAGCGAGGTCTGGCACCTTGTGCAGCTCGCTCATGAACGTCCAGCCGTCCATCTCCGGCATCATCATGTCCAGGAGGATGAGGTTCGGTGGGGAAGGCGCGGCGCTCAGGAACTCCAGTGCCTGGCGACCATCACCGGCGGTCTCGGTCCGATAACCGAGGTCCACGAGGGCGTCGGCGACGGACGAGCGGACGTCCTCGTCGTCGTCGACCACCAAAATCGTCTGCGTGTCCATCACGAAACCTCTCCATTTCCGAGCCCCTGCCCCACGCGCCCGAGCGCGTTCGTCGCCTTCGGTTCGAACGGGATCGCGACGGTGAACGTGGCTCCCGTGCCCGGCGAGCTCGAAACGGCGATGGTCCCGGCGTGGGCGTCCACGATCTGCCGTGCGATGTAGAGCCCCAAGCCGAGCCCGCCGTAGTGCCGCGCCGAGACCGCGCGCTCGAAGCGCTCGAAGATTCGAGAGAGATCCGCCTCCGCGATCCCGATTCCGTAGTCCCGGACCGAGAGCTGCGCGGTCTCGTCGGCGCCTTCGACGCGGATCTCGACGGGCTTGCCCGGACCGTACTTGATCGCGTTCGACACGAGGATCGAGATCAACTGCTCGAGTCGCAGCCGATCCCAGCGGCCCACCACGGAAGGCGGCGCGTGGATGTCGAGGGTACACCCGACTCGGCGTGCCTCGTCCGCATAGCGAGACGCGACCTCCTGGACCAGGTCGCCAAGGTCCACCTCTTCGAGCTCCAGGTCGAGGCGAAAGCGCGTGATCCGCGAGACGTCGAGCAGGTTCTCGACGAGTCGCGTGAGGCGCGCCGTCTGTCGGCTCGCCTGCTCGAGCTTTCCCGTGGTCCGCTCGTCCGAGACCCCGGCCTTGTCGAGCACGAGCCGCAGGGAGTCGAGCTGCAGCTGAAGCGGCGTGAGCGGGGTCTTGAGCTCGTGCGACGCGATCGACAGGAACTCGTCGCGGGTCGCTACGGCGTCGCGTAAATCGGCGAGGGCGCTCTCGAGGCGCCGACGCGAGAGCACCTGCTCGGTCACGTCGAAGCCGAACGCGATGATCCCGCACACCCCGCCGTCCCCATCGCGCACGGGCTCGTACGCGAAATCGAAGTACAGGTCCTTCGTGCTCCCGTCCGCCTGCCGGAAGCGCGTCAGCATCTCGGTTCCGGACACGGCCTCACCGGTCGTGTACACGCGATCGAGCAGGTCGATGTAGCCCTGTTCCTCGAGCTCGGGGAGCACGCTGCGCACGGGCAAGCCCGCGTGATCGCCGCGCCCGATGAGCTCCCGGTAGCTCGGGTTCGCTCGATCGACGACGTGGTTCGGGCCCCGGAGCACGCAGATGCACACCGGCGCGTTCATGAAGATCGCGTGCAGGACGGCCCGCTCACCGGCCAGCTCCTGCTCGACACGCCGACGCTGCTCGCCGGCGCGCGCCTCGGCGGCCGCGAATCTGAGCGCGTTTTCCAGCGCCGTCGCCGCGCACTCGCACAGAAAGTGGAGGCACTCGCGCGTGCTCGCGTCGAGGTCGCTCGCATTCACCAGCACCAAAAGACCAGAGACGCGCCCGTCCACGACCATCGGCAAGGCATCTACGCGCTGCACCGGCGTCGCCTCCCCCGTGGACAGGGCGCGCAGCAACGGCGCATGGCGGCCCTGAACGAGCGCGGGCTCGCGCGTTTGCGAGAGCCTCCGATAGAGGGGCTCGAGGGCGGCGCGCGTCGCCTCCGTAACCCCGCCGGCGCTCGCCCCGTCCGATCGACCGACGCGTTCTTCGACGTGCACGCCCTCGCTCCAGGGCTCGTCCGGAGCGACCTGGCACGCCAGCGCTCGTTCCACCGCGGCGACGGAGCAGGCTTCTCGGCAGAGCTGCTCGAGGACCGAGGCTCGTGCCGGGAGCCCGAGGATACGCCGGGCCGCCGCTGCTATTTCGCGATCCGGGGCTCTACGCCGATTCACCGTTTCCCCGGCAGCGTTTCCCAGAGCTCGCGTGTGATCCGCTCGAACATCCGTCGCGATCTCCTCTCCGTCGCCTCGCCTTGCGTGCCTCGCCTTCGCTCGTGAGCTCCGCTCTACCACCGCGCTCGGTCCATTCGTCGCAACGGGGTCGGAGCATCCCCGGTATCCTCAAGCTTCCACCACGCCAGCCGATTTCGCTTTGGTTTCGCGTTTGGCTGTGCTCCGCTCGGGTGATCGCCGCGGCGCCCGCTCCGAACTCGCGGGCGCGCAAGCTCAAGTCGTCTTTGGCAGGGGGGACGGGAGTCGGGCACGGACGCGCTCACTCCGATCCGCCCCACTCTTTCCTTGTGGGATCGCGGGCGTTTCAACGCAAGGCGCTCCAGAACGAAATAGTCGGAAACGCGAGTGCCTGGCGTTCTCCTTGCTAGAGCGACAAACGGTTGGGAACTCTCCGAGATACGCGGAAAACTGCGTCGGACAGAGTGCCCGCGTGGGGAGGGGCGGCGCGTGCCGCCCCTACGAAACGAGGCTAGAACGCCGATCGGTTTGACCGATCGGCGTTCTAGGCGCTGAGTCTCGAGACCGAACGCCGAAATGCTCCCTGACCGGGTTTCGTGCGTTCCGGAAGAGAGCTCGGCCGAGTCCGTCGGCCCCGTGTGGCTTTTCGCCCCCTTTTGAATGGGCAACTTTCCGCGATCGAGAGGGCGTGTTACGGTTCAGGTTACCTACCGAGGGATGACGCCATCGGTTCTCCTGCCGGCCTGCTCCCCGTGCGTTCAGCGCGGGGCCACGAGACTTTCTTTCGAGAGCGCGCGCAGGGGGATCGAGGGGAAGGTGCACGATGCTCGGTAGCGCTCGGTGAGTATCATGGGGAACGAGCTCGCGCGCGCCGACAGCGTGTCCGATCGCGCGGCGCCAGAGGGCGTCGTGGACACGGTCGGCGAGCTCCAGGGGATTCCCGGCGAGGAGGGCACCATTCGCCGTAAGCTCGAGCTCCTCTGCCGCATCACGCGTTCGTTCGCGGAGACCGGCGTCGAGGTCGAGCCCGCTCTCGAGAGCGTCGTCGCGGACGTGGGTCAGACGTTGGGCGTTGTCGCGGTGCTCTGCGTGCGCGATGCCGATGGCCGACTCCGACCGGCCGCCGCGCATCATCCGTCCCCGGAGGGGCGTGTGAGCCTTGCGGCGGTGGCCGACACGGTGCAGCGCTGGCTCGGAGCGGAAGTCATCGCCGCGAACGCACCGAGTCACCACGGAGTCGTCGTTCCCGTCCTCGATCCCGAGGAGCTCGTCGAACGGGCGCTCCCCGAAGATCGCAGTCTCCTCGAGCGCCACCCGGTGTACGCGCTGATCCACGCTCCGCTCCGTTCCCACGAAGGCGCCCTGTCGGGCACGCTCACCCTCGCGCGCACGCGGCGGGCCGAGACGTTCTCGACGGAGGACCTCGTGCTCGCGGAGGAGATCGCGGCGCGCACGGCGGCGCTGCTCGAGGGCGTGCGCCTGTTCCGCGAGAACGCGCTGTCGCGAGCCCGGGCGGAGCTCCTCTATCGCTTCGCGCACGTCGTCGTCGACGCGAGCCGGATCGAGGAGGTCTTCGAGTCCGCGCTCGACACCCTGGAGCACGGGATCGGTGCGGGACGCGCCTCGATCGAATCCGTCGACCCGGAGGGGGGTCTTCGGTTTCGCGCGTCGCGAGGGCTCTCCGCGGAGTACGAGCGCACCCTCGGGGCCGCGCTTCCCTGGCCATACGACGAAAGGGCCCCGGAGCCCGTCCTCGTGGACGTCTGCGCCAAGAGCTCGGTCTTCGCCGCGTATCGCGACGCGTTCGAGCGCGAGCACGTCCACACGGTCGCCTGCATCCCGCTCGTCAGCCGCGGGCGCTTGCTCGGGTCGTTGGCCCTCTACCACGACGGGGAGCATCGGTTCGGCAAGGACGACATCGAGCTCGCGTTCTCGCTCGCCAATCACCTCGCCGCCGTCGCGGAGCGCTTCGCGGCGACCTCGAGGGAGCGCGAGCGGGTCCGCGTCGCGCGCCTCGCCGCGGCGGTCGGGCAGGCCTTCACGCGCAAGGCGCCGCTCTCGGAGAAGCTCTCCGCGATCGCGACGGCCGTCGTTCACGACCTCGAGGTCGCGTGCGCGAGAGTGTGGTTGTACGACGAGAACGCACGCGTGCTGCGGCTCCAGGCGAGCGCCGGGCTCTCCCCTCGCCTGGACGACGCACACGACGAGCTCCCACTCGGCGCGACGGAGATGGGTCGGGTGGCGGCGTCACGACGCCCTCACGTCACCAACTCGGTTCCGACCGATCCGGAGCTCACCGACGCGGAGTGGGCGCGCCGCGAGGGCATCGTCGCGTTCGCCGGGCTCCCGCTCGTGGTGGAGGATCGGCTGATCGGAGCCATCGCGTTCTTCGCCCGCTCCCCGTTCAGCGAAACGCTCACGAGCATGCTGCAATCCGTCGCCGACGAGATCGCGCTCGGCGTCGATCGGGAGTGTGCCGAAGGCGAACGAGAGCGCCTGTTCGAGGAGCTCTCGCGAAACCTCCACTTCAGCGAGATGTTCGTGGGAGTCCTCGGGCACGACCTCAGGAACCCCCTCGCCGCGATCACGACTGCGAGCGAGCTCATCCTCCGGCGCGAGAACGACGAACGCGTGGTACGCCTGGTCGAGCGCGTCCGCGCGAGCGCCGAGCGGATGGCACGCATGATCGATCAGATCCTCGACTTTACTCGCGCGCGCCTGGGTGGCGGCATTCCCATCGAGCCGACCGGAGTCAACCTCCTCGACCTCGCGAAGGGGCTCGTGGACGAGCTCGAGGGCGTGGTGCCTCGGCGGATCGTCCTCGAGTCCACGGGAGATCCGCAGGGACGCTGGGACTCCGATCGGCTCTCGCAGGTCATCTCGAACCTCCTCACGAATGCGATCGAGCACGGGCCCCCCGACCAACCCGTGCGGCTCACCATCGACGGCAGACAGCCCGCGCGGGTCACGCTCGAGGTCTGGAACGCCGGGGCCATCGTCCCGGAGGTCTTGTCCACGCTTTTCGACCCGTTCCGGCGGGCTCGCGGCAGGACCAGGGGGCGCGCGCGGGGCCTCGGGCTCGGCCTGTACATCGTCGAGCAGGTGATCGCCGCACACGGGGGTCGCATCGACGTCCGCTCGAGCGAGGGCGAAGGCACGACGTTCTCCGTCTCGATTCCGAGGGAGCCCCCGGTCGCCTCGGCGGAGTCCTCCTCTCGCCGGCGTGAGCCAGGGCGGAATCAGTCCACGTACGACTCGCTGGCGTCGAGGAGCTGACTCCCCCTCACGCGGGCTCCCGACAGGGAAGCTCGACGACGAAGGTCGAGCCTTCCCCGGGCTTGCTCTCGAAGGCAACCGTTCCGCCGTGTGCCTCGACGACCTGACGCGCGATCCAGAGCCCGAGCCCGAGCCCACCGTAGTGCCGGTCCGAAACCGCGCGCTGGAAGCGCTCGAAGATGCGCCCCTGCTGCTCGAGCGGGATCCCGATCCCGTGATCCCGAACCACCAAGCGCGCGCGGCCGTCCGTGGAGAACACGCCGACCTCGATCGGCTTGCCCGCGCCGTACTTGAGGGCGTTGCCGAGCAGGTTCGTGATCACCTGGTCCACCCGCATCGCGTCCCAAAGGCCGCGGACGGACTTCGGCGCCTCGATCGCGATCGGGCTGTGGGTCGCCGCGACCTGCGGCGCGAAGCGCTCCACCACCGACGCTACCAGCGCCACGAGATCCACCGGCTCCCGATGGAGCTCGAGGCGGCCGGACGCAATGCGGGTCACGTTCAGGAGCTCCGAGACCAGGGCATCGAGCCGAGCGACGTGGTGCTCCATCTTTCGGAGTCGCCCGAGGACCAGCTCGCGCTCTCCATTGCGCTCCACGAGACGGGTGAGGCTTTGTACCTGGAGCTGGAGGGCGGCGAGCGGCGTCCGCAGCTCGTGCCCGGCAATGGAAAGGAAGTCGTCCCGGAGCTTGATGGCCTCGGCCTTCGCGCGCTCCGACTCCTTTTGCACGTGGATGTCCGTCCAGGCGCCGACCCATTTGGTGACGGTCCCCGCGTCATCGCGCACGGGGACGCAGCGGCCGATCATCCAGCGATAGCTCCCGTCCTTGGCTCGGCGCAGGCGGCTCTGAAACTCGCAGTCGCGCCCGGAGTCGACGGAGCGCTCCCACGCGGCGAGGACGGTGCCGATATCCTCCGGGTGAACGGCCTTCATCCAGCCGGCGCCGAGACTCTCGTTCGGGCCGAGACCCGTGTAGGCGTACCAGCGCTGGTTGAAGTAATCCACGCTGCCGTCGGGATGGCTCGTCCAAATGAAGTGCGGGACCGTCTCGGCGAGCGTCCGAAACCGGCGTTCGCGCTCGACGAGCTCTTGGAAGTGCTGCGCGGCCGAGATGGCGAGCCCCGCCCGATCGGCGATGTCCTCGAGCAGCACGCGGTCGTTGTCCGTGAGCGCGGGCTCCTTCTCGTGCCGGGCGAGCGACAACACGCCGTGGACTCCGCTCCGAGCGCGAATCGGGACGCTGAGGAGCGCCCGAACGGGGAACTCTGCGAGCAGGCCAACGAACACAGGAGCGTGCTCCACGCTCAGCTCCTCGGCGCTTGGATTTTCGACGAGCACCGAGTCGCCCGTGACGGCGACGCGCCCGACCACGCCGTCCCCCGGGCGCACCCGAAGCCGGCCCAGCTGCTCCTCGAGGGCAGCGCGCACTCTCGGGTTTTTGTGCTCCGCCGCGACGAGCCGAAGAAATCCGTCGGCGTGGACGAGATGAATCATGGCGTTGTCGTCCGCTCGCTCGGTGAGCGGGCGAATCACGGCGCGGTAGATGGACTCGAGGTCCCCGTTCGCCTCGGAGAGCGCTCGAGAGACCCGCGCCAAGAGCGAGAGCCGCCGCGCCCCCTCCTCGGCGCTCCGCAGCGCGCGCACCTTGTCGGTAACGTCGAAGCCGAAAATCGCGACCCCCGCGATCCGGCCGTCCGGGCCGCGCCACGGCTGGTAGACGAAGTCGGTGAAGAGCTCGCGCGGACCCTCCGGAGTCGGGACGACCACGCGGGCCTCGCGGGCAGAAAGCGTCTCGCCCCGGTACACCCGATCGAGGAGCGCGAGATACCCCTGTTGCTCCGCCTCGGGGTACGTCGCTTTGACCGAGTGCCCCGTGGGATCTCGGCCGAGCCCGCGGTTGTTCGCTGGGTTCGAGAATACGACGACGTGCTCGGGCCCGCGCAGAATCGAGATGGCCGCGGGAGCGTCATAGAGCAGGTTCCGAGTGAAGCTGTGTTCGTCGAACCAATCGCCCGTCGCGGGATCCGTTCCAGCTTTCTCCTCTCCAGCGTCCCGCCTCGGCTCTGGCTCTTTCTTCGTCATTTCGGTTTGACAGCGCTCCCGGGCGCATCCCTCGCGGCGAACTCCCGTGCGCTGCACGTGGGCAGTGCGCAGCACCCTCGATATTGCCCGTGAGTTAAGCATCCGGTGAATTCGGAAGCAAGAACGCCGAAACCCGCTTCGTACCGGGATCAGATCGACTCCGTTCTCGTGAGCTCTCCGAAGCGGCGAGCTGCTCCGTGCTCGCTGGTTTCGCGCGGTGCAACGCACTCCTCGCGCGTTTCGTGCTCCGCGCGCGGCTTTCGATTCGCTTCGGTCTCGCTCCCCTCTCCGGCGTCGGCGCGAAACCGAGGCGGAAGCGCGGCTGGATGATTTCACTCGCCGAACCTCCGCGATTCTACGCGCCGGAGGCGGGCACCGCGCGGCAACGCGCTCATCGATGCGCCTGAGCGGCCCGACGAGCCCACTTTGCCTCGAGTTGCGTGATAGCCTGTTTTGTCCAGGCTTCCGCATCGGGGTAGTTGCACCAGCACCGGGCCGGTGCGGCGCGATACGGCTCTCCTCACCGACTCGTGTTCCTGATCGACAAGCTCCTCCTCTTGACGGGCCTCCTGATGGTTCTGGGGAGCCTGTCGAGCAAGTTCTCCGCTCGAGTGGGCCTGCCGGTGCTCGTGCTGTTCCTCGCGCTCGGCATGATCGCGGGCTCGGAGGGGCTCGGGCGAATCCCGTTCGAGAACTTCTCGCTCGCACACGCGATCGGCACGGTTGCCCTGGCGTTCATCCTGTTCGATGGCGGCCTGAAGAGCCCGCTCGAGAGCCTGAAGGTGGCCTGGAAGCCCGCGGCGCTCCTCGCCACGTTCGGCGTGTTGTTCACCTCGCTCGCCACGGGCTTCGTCGCCATGCACGTGCTCGACCTGTCGCTCCTCGAGGGCATGCTGCTCGGGTCGATCGTCGGCTCGACGGACGCTGCGGCGGTCTTCACCATGCTCCGCTCCGCGGGGATTCGCTTGCGCCCGCGGATCGGCTCGATCCTCGAGCTCGAGAGCGGCGCGAACGACCCGATGGCGATTTTTCTCACGGTCGGCCTGATCCAGGTGCTGACGGGAGAAACCCCGCTCGGGCCCGAGCTGCTCATCTTGTTCGTGCAGCAAATGGGCATCGGGCTCGTCGTCGGCTGGGGCGTCGGCCGCCTCGCGGTGATGCTCATCAATCGCGTCAATCTCGCCACCGCCGGCCTGTACCCCGTGCTCACGGCCGCATCCGGCATGCTCACGTTCGGGTTGGCCGCCGCGCTCCAGGGGAGCGGCTTTCTCGCGATTTACGTGGCAGGGCTCGTGCTCGGCAACAGCAAGCTCGTGTTCCAGCGCGGAACGTTGCTCTTCCACGATGGCATCGCCTGGGCCGGACAGATTGCCATGTTCGTGGTGCTGGGGTTGGTCTCGTCGCCCAGCTCGCTCTTGGAGGTCGCCGCGCCGGGGCTCCTCATCGCGACGGCGCTGATCTTCGTCGCCCGCCCGCTCGCGATCGTGCCGCTGCTCGTGCCGTTTCGCTTTTCGATCCGTGAGCTCACCTTGATCAGCTGGGTCGGGCTGAAGGGCGCGGTCCCGATCATCCTCGCGACGTATCCGCTCATCTTCGGGATTCGCTCGGGTGGACTGATCTTCAACGTCGTCTTCTTCGTGGTGCTGCTCTCGGCCGTGGTCCAAGGGACCTCGCTGCCGTGGGTCGCGCGTCTGCTCAAGCTCGAAGAGCCGCTGCAGGCCGAGCCGCCTCTCTCGCTGGAAATCACGTCGCTTCGCGACGTCGACGCCGACATCGTCGACTACCCGGTCGGGACCGCCTCGCGCGCCTGTGAAAAGTACCTGAGCGAGCTCGCGATGCCGGCCGGCGCCGTCGTCGCGCTCGTCGCGCGCGGAAAGGAGTTGATACCGCCCCGTGGGACCACGCGGCTCCTCCCCGGCGATCACGTGTTCATCGTGGTGAACCGCGAGTCGCGCGACCCGGTAGACAGAATCTTCGCGCGGGATACGGGCGTGCCCGGAGGGCCGCTGCTCGCGGAGTTTCCCCTCCCGGGGACCGCAACCTCCGGAGACCTCGCCCACTTTTACGACATCGAGACCGGCGAGCGGCCCGAGGTCACGCTGGAACAGCTGCTTCGCCAGCGCCTGCCCGTCGTCGAGCCCGGCGCCACCCTGTCCGTCGGGGAAGTCCGGCTGCGGATCCGCGAGATGCAGGGCGACCGGATCATCTCCGTCGGCCTCAGCATCGCGGAGGACGAGTAGCGTCGGGAGCCGCGCGCCCGGACGAACGGCGAGGCGGCTCGACTCGGCCCATTTCCTGCCCCATATGAGCGGACATGCTCTCGCTTTCGGTCCTCGACGTCACCCCGGTCACCTCCGGCAGCACCGCTTCCGCGGCGCTTCGCGACACCGTGGAGCTGGCGCGGCTTGCCGAACGGCTGGGCTACGTCCGCTATTGGCTCGCCGAGCACCACGGCCTCCCGAACATCGCGAGCTCGTCGCCGGAGGTCCTGATTGCACACGTCGCGGGCAAGACGGAGCGCATTCGTGTGGGCGCGGGCGGCATCATGCTGCCCAATCACGCTCCGCTGCGCGTCGCCGAGGTCTTTCACACGCTCGAGGCGCTCCATCCCGGGCGCATCGACCTGGGGCTCGGTCGCGCTCCGGGGACGGATCCCGTGACGTCGCGGGCGCTCCGTCCGGCGCCGGCAGAGCAGTTCCCGGCGCAGCTCGTCGAGCTCGTCTCGCTCTCGCGGGGCGACTTCCCGGAGGGCCACCCGCTCTGCTCGGTGCGCGTGGTTCCTGCCGACGTGGAGCTCCCTCCGATTTG
The DNA here is from genome assembly GCA_964475255.1 of uncultured Sorangium sp. Taxonomy (GTDB): domain Bacteria; phylum Myxococcota_A; class Polyangia; order Polyangiales; family Polyangiaceae; genus PMG-095. Next base: position 7,353 of record CAYYWA010000042.1, on the reverse strand, counting down.
GCTCCTCGGCTCGAGCGGCGCGAGCGCGGAGCTCGCCGGCTCGCTCGGGCTCGGCTACGGCTTCGCGAGCCACTTCAGTCAAACGTCACCGGTTCCCGCGGTGCGCGTCTATCGGAGCCGATTTCGGCCCTCACCGCGCTTTCCGCGCCCCCACTTCATCCTGGCGCTCGCGGTCGTCTGCGCCGAAACGGACGAAGAGGCCGACTACCTGGCCCGCAGCATGGACCTCGGATGGGTTAGGCTGCGCCGCGGAGAGCTCGGGCCCTTGCCGAGCCCCGAGGAGGCCACCGATTACCCGTACACGCCGCACGATCGCCTCCTCGTCGACGCCTACCGGAATATCGCCGTGGTCGGCGGGCCCACGCGCGTGCGGGCACGAATCGGCGCGCTCGCGGCCGAAACCGCCGCAGACGAGGTCATGGTCCTCACCATGATCCACGATCGCTCGGCACGCCTGCGTTCTTACGAGCTCGTCGCGGAGGCGCTGCGCTACTAGGACCCGAGCGCGCGGGGCACCCGCTCCCCGATGACTTCTCCCGATCTCGACCGATCCGCCTTCGTGAACCCCGAGCTCAGTCGTCGGGACAAGGTCTTCACCCTCGTCGGCACGTTGCTCGGCATGCTCCTCGCCGCGCTCGACCAGACGATCGTCGCGACGGCAGGCCCCCTGATTCAACGCGACCTGGGGATTCCGGCGGCGCTCTACGCCTGGATCACGACTGCGTATCTGATCACGTCCACGGTCCTCGTTCCGATCTACGGCAAGCTCTCCGACACGTTCGGCCGCAAGCCCATCCTGCTCGCGGCCATCTTCGTGTTCCTCGTCGGGTCGGCGTGCTGCGGCCTCTCGAACAGCGCGCTTTCGTTGATCCTCTCCCGGGCGCTCCAGGGGGTCGGCTCTGCCGGGTTGTTCACGACGGCCTTCGCCGTGGTCGCCGATCTGTTCCCGCCCGCGGAGCGCGGGAAGTACCAGGGCATCTTCGGGGGTGCCTTCGGGCTGGCCAGCGTTCTCGGGCCGCTCGTCGGCGGCTTCATCGCCGACCGACTGGGGTGGCATTGGGTCTTCTTCGTCAATCTGCCGGTCGGCGCGGTGGCGGTGGCCTTCGTGCTCCTGCGCATGCCAGCGCTCGGTCAACGCCGCGCGCGCGGGTCGCTCGACGTGGGCGGCGCGCTCGCGCTGCTGCTCGCGGTGGTTCCCGTGCTCTTGGCGCTCACGCTCGGTCGCAGTGGGGACGCTCCGGCTCGCGGTGGCTACCCGTGGTCGTCGTGGCCGATCGCGGCGCTCTTCGCCGTGGGGCTCGGGGGAGCGGCGGCGTTCGTCGCGATCGAACGGCGCGCCCGGGATCCGTTGCTCGATCTCGGCCTGTTCCGGGACCGCACGTTCGCGATCGGCAACGTCGCGACGTTCGTGCTCGGCATGACCTTCCTCGCCGCGATCGTGTTCTTGCCGCTGTTCATGGTGAACGTCGTCGGTCTTTCGGCGACCCACGCCGGGCTCACCACGACGCCCCTCACCTTCGGCATCGTGGCGGGCAACATCGCGTCCGGGCAGATCGTGGCGCGCACGGGCCGCTACAAGCCCACGATGCTCGCGGCGCTCGTGCTCTTGATCGGCGCCTTCGCGGTGATGGGGTTCACGCTCTCTCCCACCTCCACGCAGGGCGAAGTCACGCTCAAGATGGCAGCCGTGGGCCTCGGCCTCGGCCCAACGGTTCCGCTCTATACGCTCGCCATCCAGAACTCGGTTCCGCCGCAAAGAACCGGGGTAGCGACCGCGTCCGCGACGTTCTTTCGAGCGATGGGCTCGACCATCGGCGTCACCCTCATGGGCACCGTGTTCGCGGGAGCGCTCGCCGCGCGCCTCGAGGCGGAGCTCACGCCCCTGTTGCGGGACGCACCGCTCCCGGTCCGCGACGCGCTCGCCGGCGCGAACGCCGCACCCGCCGTCGGCCACGAAGGGGCGGAGAGCGCGCGGCTCGGCTTCGACGTGCAGGGAGCGCGGAGGGCGCTGACCGAGCATTTCGAGCTGCGCCGCGCCCAGCTGACTTCGGACCTCACCTCGGGAAGCGAACGCGACCGAGCGCTCGCTCGGGCCGCGCTGGCAGCGCTCGAACGCGAACGGCACGACGCGCTCACCGCGGTCGAGCGCCTCGACCGCGGGGCGAAGACCGCGCTGACGAGCGCCATCGAGCGCGTCTACCAGCTCTGCATTCTCATCGCGCTCGTGGGCCTGCTCTTCACGCGGGCCCTTCCCGAGCTACCGCTGCGGCGGAGACCCCCTCCCCCCGCGCAAGGACCCGACTGAGCCCGCAATGCCCTAAGCCTAGATTTCGGACTGCCGCCGGCTCAGCAGCCGTCCGGACCGCAAAAGTCGCCCTCGCCGGGCACGGGGCGCCCGCTCACCTGCCAGGCGCGCACGAACGCCGTTTTGAAGGTCTCGATCGGTTGGGCGCCGGCGACGGCGTAGCGCCGGTCGATCACGACGAAGGGCACGCCCGAAGCGCCGAGGGCCCGGGCCTCCTCGCCCTCCGCTTCGACCCGGGCGCGGTAGCGTCCGTCGCGGAGCGCCGCCCGCACCTCCTCCGCATCGAGCCCCAGCTCGACACCGAGGGCCACCAAGGAATCGATGTCGAAGATCGAGCGGCGCTCGCCGAAATAGGCGCGATAAAGGCGCTTCCAGGCGGCCTCCTCGAGGCCGCGCTCCGACGCCAGCGCGAGCAGCTCGTGCGCGAGCCGGGTGTTGCCCACGACGTTGTCACCGACGATGTAGGGTGACAGCCCGTCCGCCGCCGCGAGCCCCTCGACGCGGCGGAAGGTGGCGTCGAGCTGTGCGTCGTTCAGCCGGTACTTGCGCGCGAGCATGTCCCGAGCTGGCTCGGTCCGTTCCGGGAAGCTCGGATCCAACTGGAACGAGCGGTGGACGACCTCGACGTCGTCGCGGTGCGCGAACGCGGCGAGGGCCCGCTCGAGCCGGTGCTGCCCGAGACCGCACCAAGGACAAATCACATCCGACCAAATCTCGATCTTCATTCTCGGCAATTCCGTGCGTGACGCTTCAACCCTGGTACCGATCCGCCAAGACGTCCAGGTCACGCAGTCAACACGGAGCGGGCTTGCTCGACTGCCGACGGGGCAAACGCACGCGAAACGTCGAGCCGACGTCCACCGTGCTCTCGACGTCGATGTGGCCCCCGTGGGCGTCGATGATGCGCCGCGCGATCGAGAGGCCGAGCCCCGCTCCCGGGGTCGACTCGGCCGTGCCCGAGCCCCTGCGGAACGGCTCGAACACGCGGGGGACCTCCTCGGGCGCGATCCCGACGCCCTGATCGGAGATCGACACCACGGCCTCGGCTCCGGCAGCGCAGACGGAGACGGACACGAGGCCGCCCTTCGGGGAGTACTTGATCGCGTTGCTGAGGAGGTTGCTCACCACCTGCTCGAGCCGAAGCGCATCGGCGCGGACGATCACCGGCTCGTCGGGAACCTTGACGACGACCCTATGCGTCGTGGTCGTCGGTGAATACAGATCCACCATCGCCCGGACGGCCTCTCGGATATCGACGTCCTGAAGCCGGAGCTCGAGGCGCCCGGATTCGATCCGAGTCGCGTCGAGCAGGTCGCCGACCATCCGTGTCAGCCGATCGAGCTGCCGATCCAAGCGCTGGAACCGCTCCGGCTTCGGGGGACAAGGATCGCGCTCCAACGACGAGACCGTGAGCTTGAGGGCGGAGAGCGGGTTTCGGAGATCGTGGGCGACTCCGGCGAGGAACGTGAGCTGGTCGCGGCGCTGCTGAACGACCACGTCGACCATCTCGTTGAAGCGCTCGGCGAGCTCCCGCGTTTCGGCGAGCGGACCGCCGGAAATCTTGTGGTCCGCCTCACCGCGACGAAAGCGCTCGAGGGCCGACTTCAGGGTCCAGAGCGGCTTCAGGACGAAATGATGCATGCCGAACGCGACCAGCGCGAACGCCACGAGCAGCGCCACGCCGGAGGTGACCACGACGATGCTCTGAATCCTGAGCGCCTGCCGGGCGTGCTCCAGACTTCGTCGACGGTTCGCCTCGTTCTGCTGCCGGAGCAGCGCGATGGTCGAGAGCGCCCGCTCGTGCGGAGGGCGGAGCGTGCGCGCCATGTCCTGCAAGGGTGCGTTCCGAGCGGCGATCGAGTCCGCCGTTCTGAAGTATGCGTCGACCTCCACCGCCAGCCGCCGCCAACGCCGCGCCTCCACCCTTTCATGCGCGTCGGACTGGGCCTGCGCAACCGCCCCGCGGAGAGACGCCTCGAGGTCGGACAGAATGGGCCGGATCTCCTCCTCGCCGGTCGCGAGCGACAGGGCCACGAGGCGATTGTACTCACGGAGCATGCGCTCGAGCTCGTTGGTGGTGTTCACGTGCTCGCTGTCACGCTCCACGTCGCGAGCCGACTCCCACGCGACTCGGGACGTCCAGAGCAGCGCGAGCGAGTGCCCGATGACGAGGACGGAAAGCAGGATCACCGCCCACGAACCGAGCGAGCGCATGCTGACTCGCGACTCCCGACCGCTCTGCATTTCCGCGTGCTCCCGCGTGCCCCCGTTCGCCCGTCTCGTTTCGGGCGCAAGCGCAGTGCCACGCGATCGTTACAGTGTGACTCCGTCCACCGGACCGAGGGCGAGGTGCTCCGCATTTCGAGAGCGCATGCCCCGATGCGGAGTGCTCCGGGCGCGGTCGCGACGCGACGCGGGCGTCCGGCGTGGCGCCGTCCTTGCACCCGAGGCACTCTGCCCCCCAATGGAGGAAGCCATGCAGGGTCCGACCGACGCTCCGAAGCTCAGGGTGCTCGTCTTCGCGGCGTCATTGCGCGCGGAGTCGCTCAATCAGAAGCTCGCCAGGCTGGCGGCTCGCCGCGCAGCGCGCAGCGACGTCGTCGTCGACCTCGCGACGATGCAGGATTTCCATGTCCCCCCGTACGACGGGGATCTCGAATCGGAGGAGGGGATCCCTTCCGGGGCCCACGAGCTCCGGCGAAGGCTGCTCGCGAACGACGCGTTCGTGATCGCGTCCCCCGAGTACAACGCCTCCATGCCGGGCACGCTCAAGAACCTGATCGACTGGACGTCGCGCTTCCGCCCTCAGCCCTTCGACGGCCGCCACGGGCTCTTGCTCTCCGCGTCTCCCTCGCTGGCGGGCGGCAACCGCGGGCTCTGGGCGCTCCGCGTGCCGTTCGAGCATCTCGGCGCCCGGATCTTTCCGGACATGTTCTCCCTCGCGATGGCGCACAGGGCGTTCGCCGACGACGACATCGCCGACGCGACGCTCAGGGCGCGCTTCGAGAAGACGATCGAAGCCTTCTTGTCGCTCGTGGAGGCGGCGAAGCACTATCCGTGCATTCGGCGGGCATGGGTCGAGTTCCTCGGCGAGCCGCCTCACGCCGGCGCAGACCGCGTCGATCCCCTTCCCGGGTCCTCCGCGGAGCGTCCGGTGTAGCGCGGTGCGAGGCGCCTTCGCGCCTCAGCTCGCCCCCCGTGCTCGGATCACTCGTGGTACAAGCGAAAGCCGATCCGCGTGCCCATGCCGAGGGCGTAGCCGAGCTGGATGTTGAAGTAGCCGAGCGCCTCGAGCCAGCGCGCGTTGCGGAGCGGGCCGCCGTCGACGGCGTCGAAGCCGATGTCCTCGGCCAGGCCTCGAACCGTGCGGCGCGCGTCCGCGTCGTCGCTCGCGGCGAACACGGTCAGCCGTTGATCGCCGAGGTGTCCCGTGTCCATGTGCTGAGCGAAGACGGTGTTGAAGCACTTGACGATGCGCGCACCGCTCTGCTTCTTCTGGAGCTCTTCGGCGCCGCTCGTCGAGTAACCGAGCGCGAGCTGCATGTCGGGCGTGAGGGCATTGGTGACGTCGACGACGGTCTTTCCGTCGAGCGCTCTTCCCGTCTCGCGAATCACCGCGTCCAGAGCGCCGAACGGAACGGCGAGGATGACGAGCTCCCCCCACTCGGCGGTCTGTTTCGAATCCGCTTTCGTGCTGGTGCGCGCGTCGTGCCCCGCGCGACTCAACCCGCGCTTCAGCGCCGAGCCGACGTTGCCGCTCCCGATGATCGCGACTCGCTTGGCCATGCTTCCCTCCGGCCCCGTGCGTATACGACGCGCGCCCCGAGGGGCAACGAGCGAATTCCCTCGTGCCTTCGTGCCAGCCCGTGCTCCGCGAGCCCAGCGAGCGATCGCACCCGGCACGCGTCTCGTCGCCCCCGAGCCCTTCTCCCTTCGGCTCGAAGGCCCTGGTGTGCGAGCGATGCGCCCCCATCAAAGTCACGGCGCCGCGAAAACCCGCTTGCGTGACGCTGACCCGCTCTTTATAGTGAACCAACTGGTTCAGTATAGCGATCGTGATTCCGGGCGGAGTGCGTGCTCGGCTCCACGGTTGAATCGGAGAGAACGAGAAAGGATGGCTTCATGAACGGCAGCGCGACGATCACCACCCCGTCCGAGCGCGAAATTCGGGTCGAGCGCATCTTCAACGCTCCTCGAGAGCGCGTCTGGCAAGCGATGACGGATCCGGAGCTGGTCACGCAATGGTGGGGCCGGGGCAACAAGGTCGTGATCGAGCGCATGGAGGTCGAGCGCGGCGGGCATTGGCGCTTCGTCGAGCATGGGCCGGATGGCGTGCACGGCTTCGAGGGCCGCTATCGCGAGGTCGTCCCTCCGGAGCGCGTCGTGCAGACGTTCGAGTGGGACGGGATGCCGGGACACGTCATCATCGAGACCTCGACGCTCGAGGACCTCGGGGACGGCCGCACGCGGCTCGTCGTCCTCTCTCTCTTCAGCACTCGAGAGGAGCGGGACGGCATGCTCCAGTCCGGCATGGAGCAAGGGATGAACCAAAGCCACGCCGCGCTGGACGCACTGCTCGCAAAGGGTGTCACCGCCGCGGGGCGCCGGCCCGAGGCGCTTCGCGTACGAAAGGTCGCGTTCACCATGTATCCGGTCGCGGACATCGCGCGCGCCCGCGCGTTCTACGAAGGCCTCCTCGGTCTCGCGGTGGGCATGCACGGAAACCACGGCGACAAGCACTGGGTCGAGTACGACCTGCCGCGCGGGGGCTGCTTCGCGCTCACCAACGCGACCGGCGACGCACCGAGCGACACCGCCGGTGGGACCGTCGCGTTCGAAGTCAACGATCTCGACGCCCTGATCCAGCACCTCAAGAGCAAAGGCGTCCCCTTCAAGACGGACGTGGTCCGCGGCCCGCGGTGCCGCATGGCCGTCTGCCTCGACCCCGAGGGCAACTCCATCCTGCTCCACCAGCTCGACAAAGAGGGATAGCTCGGCCGCGCCCGATCGTCTGGTGCCTTCGCAACCATCGGGACGACGCGGTCATC
>CAYYWA010000041.1:0-25317 GCA_964475255.1 uncultured Sorangium sp. | reverse complement strand
GCTCTCTACCGTGGGTCGAATGGGATCGCTCATCGCGCCCCTCCTGCGTCACGCGCCGCGATCGGCGCTGCCTTCGCAGACAGGGTGTGCTCGACCCCGTCGACCCAGAGCGTGGCCCCTTCGACGACCCACGTGCCTTGCTGGCGCCGCGAATGCACCGTCGCCAACCCGTCCCCGCGTCTCCCAGACAGCTCGATCGAGAGGCGCGCTTCGCCGGAGTCGCCCTGGGTCCGGGCCTTGCCCGTCGGGAGCCAGTCCCCTCGGACGGGAGGCCCAAGCTCCGCGACGACGACGGGATGGTTCTCGAGGAACGCGAACGACGCGTCGTACACGCCCTCGAAGCCGAACCTCAGCCAGCAGCACAACCCGAACGCCATCGTGACGAAGAAGAACACGACGCCCGAGAGCGCGAAGCTGGGCGCGAGGGCCACTCCCCACAAGAGGCGGGCCCACCACGCTCGGCCGGTTTTCTTGGATGGCGACCCGCTCGCCGGAGCCGCGTCGGGCCTCGCAACGGAAACTTCGAGATTGCTCATGCGCACCCCTTCGGGCGCGCATGAGCGCGGGTTGCTTCCTCGGCGAGGCGCTACGGCCCGGAGCTCGCGGGCGTCGGCCCCACCTTGAGCTGCACCAATCGTTCGTGCTGAAGACTCTGGGCCGTCGCCGCGTCGGCGCGGTCACTGTGGCACGCGGCCTTGCTGCCCCGCCCCGCGCCCACCGCCTTGGCGGTCTTGCTGGCGAGGCGCTGGATCTCCTCGGCCGGGAGAACCCCCCGGCGCTCGAGGATTTCTCGCTGTTCGGGGGTGAGCGGCTGGGTGTTCACCGCCGGTCCGCGCGCGTACTCGGGGTCCTTGCCGCTCGCGAACGCGGCGATTTCCTTCGAGATGCGGACGGAGCACCAGTCGTGCCCGCACATCGCGCAAAAATCCGTGTCCACGTCCAGGTCCTCGTCGTGGAACGCGCGCGCGGTGTCCGGGTCGAACGCGAGCTCGAAGTGCCGCTCCCAGTTCAACGCGGCACGCGCCTTGGTGAGCTCGTCGTCCCAGTCGCGCGTGCCCGGGATGCCGAGCGCCACGTCCGCGGCGTGGGCCGCGATGCGGTAGGCGATGCAGCCCTGCTTGACGTCGTCCTTCTTCGGCAAGCCGACGTGCTCCTTCGGCGTCACGTAGCAGAGCATGGCCGCGCCGTGATACGCGGCAGCCGTCGCCCCGATGCAGCTCGTGATGTGATCGTATCCGGGGAACACGTCGGTCACGAGCGGACCGAGCACGTAGAAGGGCGCGCCATGACACACCCTGCGCTGCAGCTTCATGTTGTATTCGATCTGGTCGAAGGGGACGTGCCCGGGTCCCTCGACCATGACCTGGCAGCCCTTGCGCCAGGCGCGCTCGGTGAGCTCGCCGAGCGTTTCGAGCTCCCGGAGCTGCGCCTCGTCCGATGCATCGGCGAGCCCGCCCGGACGGAGGCCGTCGCCGAGCGAGAACGAGACGTCGTACTCGCGCATGATGTCGCAGATCTCGTCGAACAGCGTGTACATCGGGTTCTCGCGCCCGTGGACGATCATCCACTTGGCGAGCAGCGAGCCGCCGCGGCTCACGATGCCGATGACCCGCTTCTCGACGAACGGTAGGTGCGCGCGGAGCACGCCCGCGTGGATGGTGAAGTAGTCCACGCCCTGGCTCGCTTGATGGCGGAGGCCGTCGAGGATCGCGCGCTCGTCGAGCTCCTCGATCGTGCGCCCGACGATCATGGAGTAGATGGGCACGGTACCGATCGGCACGCGCGCGTTCGCGACGATCGCGGCCCGACACTCGTCGAGGTTCCCGCCGGTCGAGAGGTCCATCACCGTGTCGGCCCCCCACCGCTCGGCCCAACGGAGCTTCTCGACCTCCTCGTCGGTGCTCGACGAGACCGGCGATGCGCCCATGTTCGCGTTCACCTTCGTGCGGCTCGCGCGCCCGATGCACATCGGGTCGAGGCGCATTCCGAGGTGCTTCACGTTGGCCGGGATGATCATCCGCCCCGCGGCGACCTCGAGTCGAACTTGCTCGGGGGTCAGATGCGGCTCGCGCTCCGCGACCCGTCGCATCGCGTCCGTCACGATTCCGAGGCGCGCATGCTCGAGCTGCGTGACCGGCCGAAATCCCGGCGGCGCCACGGCGCGGTCCCCCTCGCGACGCCAGCCCTCCGGGAGGAAGTCCCACGCCGTCTTCTCGCTCGGCAACGGCATCCCCGGTGTGTCCGGCGACGAAAACGTGTACGGGCCGCCGATGTCGGCAGCGCGCGCGAAGGAGCCAGGATTCGTGCCGGCGCCGCGGCTCGACGGGTTTTGCGCTCCATGCAGGGGAAGGGCTCGGGTCATCGCGTATCTCCTCACCGTCGCTGGGGTGCGGATCGAACGCCGAGCCAGGCTCGTGCGTCGCTTCCCTACGCCGGTGCGAACCGGATCAGGTTCCGCGGGTGCTTCTCAGCGGTCCAGGGACCGCGCCCCGAGCGACCGGCGAACGCTAGCCGTAGCCCGCGATGGCCGCAAGCGGGGCTTTCACCGGTTGGCCCGCATCCGCCCACTGCCCGGCCCTCCATCGCCAGCACGCGCCGGGATTTTCCCGAGCGCCGATCAGTGTCGCCGAACCGCGCGAGCGCGAAGAAGAGCCCGAGCCCGGCCGCGAACAGCGCTAGGTGCAGCAGGCTCGTCCCGAAAGCGTCTCCCTTGTTGACTTCGGTCACGAGCTCCGAGGCGCCGATGTAGAGGAAGTTGCCTGCTGCGAGCGGGACCAACCAGCGCACGTCGATGCGGAGCGATGCGACGTACGCGACGAGGCGCCCACCAGGAACATCGACCCGGACAGCAGGGGTTGAAGAGAAGGCGACGTGCTTGAGTGGAACCGCCGCCGTCGCGCGGGCTCTCGCTCGTTTGCGCTTGGGTCGAAGGCGTACGGGGCGCGCCTCCGACGTATGCTCGTGGGCCGTGACAGAAGAAGTCGTCAAGCGACGAGTGCCCGGCTGGCCCGCTCTCCTCGCGTTCCTTGCGGTGCTGCTCTCGATGCTCGGAACGGCGAACGCGGCGCCACCGGATGTCGTCATGTGGGGTCACCCCGGCTGCCCGCACTGCCGCGCCGCGCACGCCTATTTGGAGGAGCTCCGCGACCGTCGGCCGGATCTCGTCATCGTCGAGCACGACGTCTCCGAAGATGCAGCCGCGTTCGAAGCGCTTCGAGCTCACAGCCAGCGCGCAGGGCTCGACATGGTGGGCCTGCCGAGCTTCCTCGTGCGGGGAACCTTCCTCGTGGGCTTCGACTCGGCCGAAACCACGGGCGCGAGCATCGAGGCGCTGCTCCCACCGCGTAAACCCGACCCGAGACTCCCCGAATCGAGTCCGCCCCAACACGGTCCCGCCCATGAACCGGGCTCCGAGGCGACCCGCATTCCGCACGCGAGCCGTCCGAAAGTCACGGGCAAGGACGAGATAGAGCTCCCGTGGTTCGGCCGCGTGAGCGCGGGACGGCTCGGGCTGCCAGCGTTCACCATCGCGGTAGGCCTGGTAGACGGGTTCAATCCGTGTGCGATGTGGGTGCTGATGTTCCTGCTCGCCTTGCTCGTGAACATCGAAAGTCGCGCTCGCATGCTCGCCATCGCCGGCACGTTCGTGCTGGTCAGCGGAGTCGTCTACTTCGCGTTCATGGCCGCCTGGTTGAACGTCTTTCATCTGCTCGGCCTGTCGAGGGCCGTTCAGATCACGCTCGGGAGCGTCGCGCTGCTCATCGGCGCCGTGAACATCAAGGACTTCTTCGCGTTCGGAAAAGGGCTCTCGTTCAGCATTCCGGACAAGGCCAAACCCGGTATCTATGCGCGGGTGCGCGCCGTCGTGCGCGCCGAGACGCTGTGGGCCGCGCTGGCCGGCGCCACCACGCTCGCCCTGCTCGTCAACGTCATCGAGCTCGTGTGCACGGCCGGCTTACCTGCGCTTTATACGCAGGTGCTCGCCCAGCAGGGCCTCTCGACGGGTGCCCGCTACGGCTACTTGGTGCTCTACAACCTCGCCTACATCCTCGACGACTCGATCCTGGTGGGCATCGCCGTCGTGACGCTCGGCCGGCGCAAGCTTCAAGAAAGAGGCGGCCGCTGGCTCAAGCTCCTGAGCGGCGTCGTGATTGCCGCCCTCGGGCTGCTCCTGCTCTTTGCGCCCCAGGCGCTCGTCTGGTGACCCGCTCGGACCCCCTCCGCGAAAGAAGCGTGGCCGAGGGTGGGGCCGCGACGAAGCGGACAAGCGCCGCTCGGCGAACCGAGCGGCGCTCTCCTTCAGGGAACGAGCGATCAACGCGTGCTGCGCCGGTCCGCGCGTTCAGTTCAGGCTCCACTCGTCGACGTCCACGTCCTTGATCTTGCCTTGCTTCCAGTCGAGCTTGAGCAGCAGGTAGGCGAGCCCCATACCGGGGTACAGAGTGAGACGATCTTTCCCCTTCACCGTCTTGCCGCCGCTGACCGCGACCGTGACGATGCCAGCCGCGTCCGCGGTGATCTCGCTCTTGGTCCCGCTCGTGAACGACGTCGCGAAGCTCGCCTCCATGACCACGAACAGCTCGTGCGCGACGCGGGCGTCCTTACCGAACCGGTCGAGGTTGGCCAGCACCTTCGGTGAAGCGTTCACCGCGTTCATCATGGGGATCTCGTCGACGAAGAGCTGAACCAGCTTGAGGCGTTTCCGGGTCAACTCCTCGTAGACCTCGTTTTGGGATCCGTTGAACCCGACCACCTTGATGGACGCGCCGACCGCCGTGGTGAAGTCGCTCTTCGACGAGCGCGTGACGTCGATGTCGAACGGACCGGCGATCTTGACCTTGCCGTCGAGCTTCGGCGCCGGGACGTGCGCCGCGACCTCCAGCTTATTCTGCCCGAAGATCGGGGTCGCCTTCTCTCCGTAGGCGCCGATCGTCACCTTCTGGGCATTGGCCACGAAGTAGTTGGTGCCCATGAACTTGATGTGGTTGTCCTTGATGACTACGAGGCTCATCGTCATTCCTCTCGGTTTGATTCCGTCGTTGAATTCGGGTGTTCTCGTCTTCTTCGCTTCGATTCCTGGCGCGCCGAATCCGAAACTCGGTTCGTGCCTGCTGGCGTTCGTCAGCAGCGCGCGCCGCACACCCTCCTTTTTCAAGACGCGTGCCGATATAGAAGGTCGCCCCAATCAGGCGCTTTTGCCGTCGAGAGGGACGGAACCGTCGAAAAATCACGAGGGACACGAGGTCGTGTCCCAGGGGACGTCCCATGGGACATCCATTCCGCTTCGACAGGTCGGAACGCCATCGCGCCCGTCGCTTGGGCCGGCAACGCAAAACGGCCCGCACGGCGCCTCACCGAGGGTGGACGGACCTACGAGGGGTGCCCAAACGCCCGCCGCGACGCCGCGTTTCCCTCGAGAACACGGGCCTTCGAGCAACGAGCTCCGAGCGGCACGCCCCGCGTCGAGAGATCTCTAGCCTCGGGAACGCGCGCCCGGCTCCGCGCGCTTTGACCTGGATTTCGGGCTGACTTCCGAGCGAGCCGCCTATTGCGTGAGGGTGAGCGTGTACGGCCGGGTGAAGTGGTCCGGCAATTCGTCCGGAACGTCCATGCGCCCGGCCGTTGCCGGCTGCGTCCCGACGTAGTTGAGCCGCACCAAGTAGGTCCCAGAACCCGGGAGCTCGCGCTCGAAACTCAAGGGAGCCCCGTTCATGGCCCCGGTCTCTTCCGCGCCCACCGGAGCGAGCGTCGAGTCATAGACGCGCGCCAGCATCCGAACGTCGAGGGGCACGTCCCGGATTTCGACCGTGAGCGGACCGGCCTCTGCTTCCACCGAGTACCAGTCCTCGAAGTCAGCGGCGCTGGCGGTCGCGGACTCGAGCCCGGCGAACAGATGAGCCTTCACCGGCTCGCCGAGCTCGATGGCGGCGGGCTCGAGCTGAGTATCGTTCGGCTCGTAGGGATCGTCGATGGCCGTGTATTCGACGCGCAGCGTATAGTCGAACGCGTCCTCGCTCTGCGTTCCCTTGCGAAGAGCGACGGCGATGTAGAAGGCAGCGCCGGGAGCCGCCGTGAAGTACCCGAACACCGATCGTCCGACGCTGATGGGGTCGTCGTAGTACACGCGGTCGTTGTTGATGGCCGAGTACGCCTCGACCAGGACCGCGCCGGGCCCAATGTCGGTCACCAGAATGCGGTAGTAGCCGCCCGCAGCGGGCGACGCGGGAACCTCGGTAAAGAAATAGTCGGCGTCTTCGGGGTTCGAAATCGACGCGCGAACGTCGGTGTCGAGCGAAAGCTCGTTGGGTTCGTCCCGGGAGTCGTTGGGCTCATTCTCCCCGTAGCTTTCCGTGCCTTCGCCGGCTCCCCCGGATGCACCGCCTTCGGCCCCGCCCGCCGGGACTCCTCCTACTACATGTCTCCGGAGCAGGTCCTGGGTTCGCGAGACATCGATGCTCGGACGGACATCTACTCCCTCGGCGTGGTCCTCTATGAATGCGCCACCGGACGCGTTCCCTTCCTGGCGGAGACGCTGGCGAGTCTGAGCGTCCAAATCGTGGAGGGGAAGTATCCGCGGGCGAGCGAGCTGGTCCCCGACCCGGCAGCGCCTCCCGATTCATCGGTTCCCGCGGCTCGCGCCCATGGCTCCGAATCCGCGCGCGCGCCCGCCGCGATCGAAGCCGAAGTCGCGCGCGGTGCCGCCAGCCCGAGCGAGCCGCGCGCGGTCGCTCCCAGAAAGACAGCGGAACGCTCCACGCCTTCCCCGACCCGCTCCCGCAAAGAAGCGCCAGCACCGCCCACGCGAGCCGCGCAGGATGGTTTGGGAGAAGAGAACCCGTTCGCAGAATGAACCCTGCTTCGTGTGCGAAGGCCCTGGTCGTCGCCAGCGCGCTCGGCACGCCCGAAGCCGCCTTTGCCGAGCTTCACGGTATCGGGCCGGCGAGCGGCATTCGCGCGAGCGAGCCGCTGCCCGCGGCGGCGTCCGGCTCCCGCTACGAGGCCCGTCAGCGCTTCGACCGCGGGCTCGCCGCGTACAACGCGGGAGACTTCATGGGTGCGCTGGCCGAGCTCCAGCGTGCACACGCGATCGTCGCGCATCCTTTGGTCCTCTACAACATCGCCCTGGTCCAGGCGCGCCTCGGACACGTCGTGGAGTCCCTCGAGGCTCTCGAGCACCTCGAGCGCTCGGGGCTCGCGAGCCTCGCGCCCGAGCGCCAGCAGCGCGCCCGGGAGCTCCGCGCCACCCTCTCGGAGCGAGTCGGGAGCATCCGGATCGAGACGGATGTCGAGAATGCGCTCATTCAAGTCGACGGCGTCGACGTGGGACGGACGCCGTCGCCGCCCATTCGTGTCGCCGCGGGTGTTCACCTGGTCTCCGTCTCGGCGCAGGGCTACGAGCCGCGCCGCTTCCGGACGCTCGTCGCCGGAAAGGCGACCGAGGTGATCGAGCTCGCCCTGGTTCCCCTTCAGCAGCCGCTCTCGCGTCTCGAGGTGATCACGAACGTCCCCGACGTCCAGGTGCGCGCCAATGGCGAGCTGCTCGGCCAGACGCCGCTCGAAACCCCGTTCTCGCTGAAACCCGGTGAGTACGCGCTCGAGCTCGTGCGGGACGGGTACGCGCCCTGGCAACGGCGCGTCTCGCTGCAACCCGGTCAGGCGCAGCGGGTCGCCCTCGTGATGGAGCCCCTCGGGCCCGACCGGTCCCGCGGTGGGAGGCTTTCGCTCACCGTGAGCGAGCCAGACGCCGTGGTTGTGGTGGACGGGCGCCCGCAGGCCCATCTCGCGCGCGGCATCTTCCTGCCCGCAGGTCGCCACACCGTGCGCGTTCAGCGCGCCGGGTTCTTCGATGTGGAGCGCTCCATCTCGATCCGCACCGGTCTGAACCCCATCGACGTTCGACTCGTGCCAACCGCCGACTATCTCGCCGACTACACGAGCC
Source organism: uncultured Sorangium sp. (assembly GCA_964475255.1). Taxonomy (GTDB): domain Bacteria; phylum Myxococcota_A; class Polyangia; order Polyangiales; family Polyangiaceae; genus PMG-095. The sequence continues at coordinate 17,378 of CAYYWA010000041.1, read as the reverse complement.
GCGCGCGCGCCTTCCGAACCTGGGGATACGTCTCGCTCGCCGCCGGCGGCATCCTCGCGGCGGGCAGCGGCGTCTTCTTGAGCTGGAACCAACGGGAAATCGACGAGGCCGAGCGCGCCTTCGCTCGTCACGAAGCCGAGGTGCGCGCGAGTCCGTCCGGTGCTTGCAAGGCCGACACCTGTGAGGAGATCGCCAAGATCCTCGTCGAAGATCTCGATGCCAAGCGCAAGCGCCAGGCGCTCGGCTGGGTGGGCGTGGGCGTCGGAGCGGCCGGAATCGCGACCGGCGTGCTGCTCTTCGCCCTCGGGCCGGATCCCGACCGCTACGAGCCGGGCTCGGAGAGTGACATCTTCGCCAACGTCTCGTTCACTTTCGGAGCGGATCGCGTCGGCTTGTCGTTCCGCTACTGATCCCAGGAGGCAGAGCCGATGTCGCTTGGAAACGCCGGGTTTCAGACGACCCATCCGAACACGCCGTCCGGCGCCGCGAGTCCGGGGCAAGCGCACGAGCTGGTGCTCGTCTACCCGGCGAGTCTCGCGGGCCAACGCTTCGAGCTCCGTCCCGAGCTCACGTTCGGCCGCTCGCCAGACGCCACCGTCGCCACCGTGCTCCACGAGACCATCTCGAGGCGCCACGCCGTCGTGCAACGGGGCCTGGGCGGAGCTCTGTTTCTCCGCGACGTCGGGAGTCGGAACGGGACGCGTGTGCATGGCGCTCGGATCACCGCGCCGGTCGCGCTCACCCCCAACGCGGTCGTCCGTCTGGGGGACGTGCTTGGCATCGTGGACGAGCCCTCGGCGCGCCGCTTCGACGACGATCCCGTGCTGCGCGGGAGCTCGGCGGCCATGGCACGGGCGCGCGATCAGCTCGAGCGGAGCGCCGGGGATCCGGCACCGGTGCTGATCCTCGGAGAAACGGGAGCCGGCAAGGAGCGCGTGGCGCGCGAGGTGCATCGCGTGAGCGGCCGCGCGGGTCAGTACGTCACGCTCAACTGCGCGGAGCTCACCGCCGAGCTCGTCGAAAGCCAGCTCTTTGGTCACGAACGCGGCGCATTCACCGGCGCGCAGGCGGCCAAGTCGGGACTCTTCGTCGCCGCCGATCGGGGGACGCTGTTCCTGGACGAGATCGGGGAGCTCCCGCTCGACTTGCAGCCGAAGTTGCTGCGCGTCCTCGAAGAGGGCGAAGTGCGACCCGTTGGCAGCGTGCGGACGCACCGCGTGGACGTGCGGGTGGTCGGGGCGACCAATCGGGACCTCCGGGACATGGTCGAGCAAGGCCGGTTTCGCCGCGATCTCTACGCGCGGCTCGCCTTCTGGGAGGTGCGCCTCCCGCCCTTGCGCGAGCGCCGCCGCGACCTCCTCGCGTGGCTCGACTTCTTGCTCGGAGTCTGGAATCGGGACCGCGGCACGCGAGCCCGACTCGAGCTTCTGCCCGATGCCGCCGAGGCGATCCTCCTTCACGCGTGGCCCGACAATTTGCGCGGCCTCTCGCGGCTCGTGCATCGGATGGCAGGCGTCGAGGGAAGCACCGAGGTCGGTCTCGACACCCTCACGCGGGCGATGCCCGAGCTCCTCGCTCCGCCCAACCTCGTTCCTCCGTCGATGGACCAGAGCGCCCCGCCGGAACACCCCGTGAGCAGTACGGAGACCGCCCCGAGAGAGCCGGGAAGCTCCCTCGCGAGCCGCACGCGACCGTCGCGCGACGAGCTCGTGGCCGTTTACGAGGCACTCGGGCGAAGCGTCCGCGCCACCGCCAAGCATTTCGGCAGAGAGCGACGCCAAATCTATCGTTGGCTCGAGAGCTACGGAATCCCCCGGGATCCCGAGCCCGAATGAGCCTTACCCGCGAGGGCCCACGGCCCTGAGCGCGCCGGCCTCCGCCTCTTTGCCGAGGGCGTAGCGCGCGGCGAGCGCACCCGTGAGGTGCTGAATCGCGATCTGTTGCTGGACGAGGTCGACCCGCGCGCGGGCGAGGCGGAGCTTGGCTCTGCGGAGCTCGTCCTGCGCCTCCTGGACCTGCAGGGGGATCGACTGGCCGAGCTGGAAGCGAGCCTCCTCCGCCTCGTAGGTCTTCTGCGCGAGCTCGAGGGTGCGCTCGGCGAGCCGAACGCGCTCGAGAGCGGCCGCCTCGTTGGCGACGGCGGCCCCGGCCGTGACGGCGATGCGATCGCGCGCCGCCTTGAGCTGCTGCTCGGCGATCTTCACCGCCAGGGCGGCGCTCGCCCGCTCGGCTCGCTCGCGCGAGCGATCGAGCGGAAGCTCGGCCACGATGCCGACGTGGGCGGTGAGGTAGCGCATGCCGCCGACGCGCTCGAGAGCACTGCCCGGGGTCTCTCCGATGCCCTGCGCTTCGACGAAGGCCTCGAGGTCCACGCGCGGTCGCGCGGACTCACCCGCGACCTCGGCGCGCACGGCAGCGAGCCGGGCGCTCGCTTCGAGCTCGGCGAGCTCGATCGAGCCCTCGCGCACGGCGGCCGTCACGGCGGCGCGGCTCGAGAGCGGCTCCGGAGCGGGGAGCTCGGAGCTCGCCACCATCGAGCCCGCGTCGTCTTCGGGAGCGCCGAGCAAGAGCGCGAGGTCGAGGGCGCGCTGTTCCCGCACGGTCCGTGCGCTGACGAGCGATTCCTCGAGGGCCGCGACGTTGGTGGCGTAGCTGAACACGTCGGCGAGGGCGAGCGCGCCCTGTTCGACGCGCGCGCGCGCTTCGCGCTCTCGCTGCCGCGCGAGCTCGAGCGCCGCGGATTCGATGCGCACGCTCTCGTCCGCGTACCAGAGCTCCCAGTAGGCGAGCAGCACGTCCCGCACGACCTCGCTCGAGGTGCGCACGGCCTCGCGATCCGTGGCTTGTCGACTCACGCGCGCCGCGCGAAGCTCGGCCTCCCCCACGCGGCGTCCGGCGCCACGCGCGAGGGGATGCACGATCGACGCGCGCGCCGAGGCGGCATAGCCGGTGCTCGCGTTGAAGCCCGGAACGGAGGCGCCCGCCAGGTCGTCCTCGAAGCGCTCGCCCGAGACGCGGAGCTCGGCGTTGGTGCCGTTCGGGAACAGGCGGCGCAACGACGCGCCGACGACCGTCGAGTGCGACGTGCCGGAAGTGATGCTGTTGCCCGGCCCGAGGCGCGCCGAGGTGGCGCGCGTGTGCCCGGCGTCCGCGCCGAGCACGTACGGGTATCTCCCCTCCTCCGCTTGCACGTCGTGCTCGGCACGCACCACGGCGAGCCGGGCGGCCTCGCGGGTCGGGTTGTTTCGGAGCGCGAGCGACACCGCTTCCTCGACCGCGAGCCCGCGCCCGGAGCGCGGCGTGGCCGCGTCGAGGGCGCCGGCCCGCGCCGGCGCGGTTGGTGAAGCCGCCCCGCTCGCCGGTGCGGGCGCGACAGGCTCTCCGACCGTCACTCCTGCCGGGGCGGGCGCGTTTTCGGCGCGCGCCACGACCGGCACGGCGGTGAGAACGGCGACGAGCGAGATCCAAGGGAGGCGAACGTCATTCATGGCGAAGAGCTTCGATGGGATTGAGGCGCGCCGCCTTGTGCGCCGGGAGGTAGCCGAAGGCGACACCGACGAGCGCGGAGAACGCGAAGGCGAGGAGCAGGACGTCCGGCAAGAAGACGAAGGGCAACGACAGCGCGCGGGTCGCGAGCACCGACCCGCCGAGCCCGGCCGAGATGCCGAGCAGTCCGCCGATCGTCGAGAGCACGACGGCCTCGATCAAAAACTGGAGCAAGACCTCGCGAGCCCGCGCGCCGATGGCGAGCCGGATGCCGATCTCGCGGGTCCGCTCGGTCACGTTGACGAGCATGATGTTCATGATGCCGATGCCGCCGACGACCAGGCTCACGGCGGCGATCGCGCCGAGGAGCGCCGTCAGCGTCCCCGTCGCGGCGCTCATCGTCTCGGCGATCTCCTGCATGTCACGAACGCGGAAGTCGTCGGGGGCGGCCGGACCGACGCGTCGGCGCTCGCGCATCAGGCTCTCGATCTGGCTCTTCACGCGGGCGGTGCTGTGCGAGCTCTTGGCCGTGACGTAGATCGCGTTGACGTCGTCGTTGCCGGCGAGCCGGCGCTGCGCCGTCCGGAGCGGAAGGAGCACCAGGTCGTCCTGATCCTGACCCATCCCCGACTGGCCCTTGGCCCCGAGCACCCCGATGATTTCGCAGCTCAGCTTGTCGAGACGGATGGAGACGCCCAAGGGGTCTCCCGAGCCGAAGAGCTCCCGCGCCACCGTCGCGCCGACGATGCAGACGAGCCCTCCCGACGCGGACTCGACGTCGGTGAAGCGCCGTCCCTTGGCCAAGGTGTACGCCCGCACGTCGAGGTAGTCGCTCGTCGTGCCCACCACCTGGGTCCGCAGGTTGCGGTTGCCGGAGACGGCGAGCGCTTGCCGGGTCGCCGTCGGTGCCACGCGTTCGATGCCGCTGATCTCGCGCGCGAGGGCCGTCGCGTCCTCGCGCTTGAACGCCTGCGCGGCGGTGAACGCCCCCGAACGACGGTCCCCGCCGGGCGTCACGATGAGCAGGTTGTCCCCGAGCTTGCCGATGTCGGCAGTCACGCGCGCCGTGGCGCCCTCGCCGATGGTGACGAGCGCGATCACGGCGCCCACGCCGATCACGATGCCGAGCATCGTGAGGAACGAGCGCAACGTGTTGCGTCGGATCTCGCGGAGCGCCATGAGCAGCGTGGCGCGGATCACGCGACGCCTCCGATGCGCGAGCGTCCGCCCGGGTGCTCGTCGACGATGCGCCCGTCTCGGAACACCACCACGCGCGTGACGTAGACCTCCATGTCCGGCTCGTGCGTCACCATCGCGATCGTGATGCCCTGCTCGACGTTGAGCCGGACGAGCAGCTCCATGATCTCGACCTTGCGCGCCGAGTCGAGGTTACCCGTGGGCTCGTCGGCGAGGAGCAGCGTCGGATCGGTGACCAGGGCACGCGCGATCGCGACGCGCTGCTGCTGGCCACCGGACAGCTCGGACGGCGCGTGGTTCGCCCGATCGGAGAGCCCCACGGCCTCGAGCGCCGCGAGCGCGCGAGCCCGCCGTTCGCGGCTCGAAGCCCGACGATAGACGAGCGGGAGCTCGACGTTCTCGAGCGCCGTCGTGCGCGCGAGCAGGTTGAAGCCCTGAAAGACGAAGCCGATGTAGTGACGCCGAAGCAGCGCGCGTTGGTCCGCGTCGAGCGCGCCGACGTCAACGCCGCGAAACGAGTACCGGCCGAGCGTGGGCAGGTCGAGGCACCCGATGATGTTCATCGCCGTCGACTTGCCCGAGCCGCTCGCGCCCATGATGGCGACGAACTCGCCCGGATGAATGTCCAGGCTGACCCGATCGAGCGCGCGGACCTCGGTTTCGCCGTGTCCGTAGATCTTCGAAACCTCGGTGAACTGCACGACCGGCCCTCGCCCCGCGGCGCGCGCCGATTTTCCGGTCACTCGCGCACCTCCACGGCATCGACGATGACCTCCATGCCCTCGCGGAGCGCGTCGGAAGAAATCTCCGTGATTTGCCCGTCGCTCCCGCCGACGCGAACGGCGATCGCCTTCGGCTGCCCGCCTTCGACGACGTACACGGTTTCCTGCCGTCGAGCTCCCGCGTCGGGGCGCGCGCCCTCGGGGGGACGCCGCGGCCCGCCGCCGATGCGAATGCCGGGGAGCGGCAGCCCAGGCCGCGGCCGTTCGGCGGACGCGGACTTCGCCGTCGGCTCGAAGCGGAGCGCGGCGTTCGGAACCGTGAGCACCTGGGGCTTCTGAGAGGTGACGATCGTCGCCGTCGCGGTCATGCCGGGCCGGAGCAACCGCTCTGCGTTGTCGACCCGGAGCAGCGCCTCGTACGTGATCACGGTGGAGTCGGGCTTCGGCAGATTGTTCAGGCGCAGCACCTCGGAGGGGAACTCGCGGCGCGGATAGGCGTCCACCACGAAGCTCGCCTTTTGGCCCTCGCGCACCTTGCCGACGTCCGCCTCGTCCACGTCGACCAAGAGGCGCATCTGCGTGAGATCGCGGGCGAGCGTGAAGAGGACCGGAGTTTGGAAGCCGGCGGTCACCGTCTGCCCGGGCTCGACGGTGCGTGCGAGGACGATGCCGTCGATCGGCGAGCGGATGAGCGCCTTGCCTCGGCTCGTCTTCGCTGCCTTGAGCCCCGCGCGCGCGACGGTGATCTGCGCCGTGGCCGTTGCCACCTGCGCGTTGGCGCGATCGCGGCCCGCCTCCGCCGTCTCGAGCTCCTGGCTCGAGACGTGCCCGCGCTGATGGAGCTCGCGCATGCGAGCCGCCTTGAGCTCCGCTTCCTTGGCCGTCGCCTTCGCGTTCTTCAGGGACGCTTCCGCGCTGGCGAGCTGCGCGGCCGCTTCCTCCACGCGCGCTTCGAGCTGCTCCGGATCGATCTCGACCAGCACCTGACCCGCCTGGACCTGGTCGTTGATGTCCACGTTCACGCGGATGACCCGTCCCGTCACCTCCGCGCCGACCTCGACCGAATCGAGCGGGCTCAAGGTGCCGGTCGCGGTGACCGTCTCTCGGAGGTCCTTCCGCTCGACCCGCGCCGTGACGAACTGTTCGAGAGGTTTGGCCCCGGCTCGGTCACGCAGCCAGACGGCGAGCGCCGTCGCCGCCGCGAGAACGACGAGCAGGATCGCGCCGCGTGTCAGCCACCGCCGCGACCGGGGGCGGTGGGCGCCCAGGGTCCGGAGCACTTCGGGATCCCCCCGAACTTCTGGGGGTGCCGCTTCGTTCGGTATCACGATGAAAACCTCGGTGCCGTCCGAGAGCATACGCGCGAGCGTCGAAGATCCGTCGCGCCGCTCGCGCGTTTGGCCCGTGGGCGGACACACGAGGCCAGAGCCGGCTCCGGCGGCCTCGGGTCAACGTCCGAGCCCTCGATTCGATTCAGCCGCGCCGGTGCGGAGGGGAGACGGCGCTCACCGCCCGCGCCGACGCAAGCACCCCGCGGCCGCGAGAACGAGCAGAGCCGCGACGCCGAACCGGCTCTCGGAGCGCGGCGCCATCGAGCAGCCCCCGGAGAGCCGCACCGGGCGCCCTCCACACTCGCCCGCGAAGCCGTGACGCGGGGAGCACACCGCCTCCTGCGTGTCGGTCTCCGGAGGAAACACGGAGCAGATGCCCGCCACGTCGTCGGGGTTCAGCATCGGTTCCCCCACGCGGCGCTCGGCGTAGGCCGGCCATAGGATCGAGTCGGCCTCGCGCGAGTGCGCCAACCCCAAGAAATGGCCGACTTCATGGGTGAGCACGTCCGTGAGCGCAAAGGCGTGGTCGCTCCCCGGCCTGGCGGGCGGCAGGTTGTCTTCGTTGATGATGATGTCGGCGTCGAAAATCTCGCCCGTGATCGTGTCGAACTGGAGCAGGGTGATCGCGATGGTGCGCTCGGGCTCCGGAAACCACTCTTTGTCCTTGAAGAGGACGACGTTCGCGTTCCCGGTGACGTTGTACTCGGGCTCCCCACACGCAACGTCTCCCAGGTTCTCGACGCGAAACCCCGGGTGCTCGCCGCCCTCGCACTCGGCCGAGAGCCAGGTCCCGAAGGCGAGGTTCGTGGCCGAGTCGACGGTCTCGAAAGAGATGCCGAGCCGCGGAGAGCCGAGCCCGTGTACGGCGACGGTCACGCACGCGCTCGGCCAGAACAAAAGGGGCCGCGACTCCGTGATCGGGCAGCCGAACAGGTCGTACTCACAGGAGTACGCCGGATTGAGGTCGTCACAGGCGCGAGCCCGGCAGTAGCCCCGTGCCGGCGCCGCGACGCTGGTTCCGAGGAGCACGGCGAGCGCCGCCCCCTGGACGCCGCGCTTCATCGTGCGGCCCTCTGCAGGCGCTGCACGGCCGCCAAGAGCTCCCGATCCGCGAGCTCCGCCACGACCGAGCCGCGGACGGACTTCATGCGCGCGACGCTCGCGCTGGCTCGAAGGCGCAGCGCGCCCGCATCGTCCCGGAGAAGGGCGAAGTGGCCCTGCGCCATCCCCGCGACGACGTGCCCCGCACGGGTCCTGCGGAGAAAAACGAGGCAAGGCGCGCCGAGAGCCAGGCGCGCCTCGCCGGGCACGAGGTGGCCGACAGTGCCGATAGTGCCGCCCAGCGTCTGGACGAGCAGCTCACTCTCGTGCGGCTCGCGCTCGACGATCGGTCGATCGCAACGAACGCGCGTCCGCGTGACGATGAAGCGGCCCGCGCTTCCTTCGACCCATTCGGCGGGACTCTCGAGCGGCGTGGCGACCCAGATCCGGGAGCTCTCGGCCACGAGCTCGGGAAGCGGGATGGGAAGAACGGTGGGGGCGCGCGCGTCCTCGGCGCCGAGGACGACCGAAAATGCGGCGCCCGCGGCGAGACCGAGGACACTCCGGCGGGGCATCATGTCGTCGCTCATCGTACCCGGAGTCGTCGAGCCGCAACAGGCCGCGCACCGGAGTCCTCGGCGACTCCGGCGTCAGCCTCGGTCGAATGCGCCGCCGCGTGCAATCCCACGGCGCTCGGGCGGCGCATCACCCGCTCATTGCGTCGGCGGCTGCCTTGGCTGGTCTTGCGGCGGAGCCTGCTGAGGCGGCTCTTGCGGGGAGGGCTCCTCGCCGGCGCCTTGGACCTTCTGCTCCGCCTCGGAGCCCTTGCGCTCGGCGTCCTCGCCGGCTCCTTTGACCTTTTCCTTGGCCTCGTCGGCTTCGCGCTTCACGTCCTCCGTCGCTCCCTTGACCTTCTCCTTTGCCTCTTCGGCTTCGCGCTGGACGTCTTCCGTCGCGCCTTTGACCTTCTCCTTCGCCTCCTTGGCGCCCTCCTCGGCTTGCTGCCGAATGCCGGTCTCGCCCTCAGGCGCCTGACCGGTGGGCGCGCCCTCCTGCTGCTCCGGCGGCGGCTGCTGCCGCTCGCATCCGATCAAAACCACGGCGGCAAGCGCCCCCGCGAGAGTCCCGATGTTGACGATTCGACGGGTCATGGCCTTTCTCCTCCCACGAAGAGGAGCAACGCCCGTGCCGAACACGCGCCTCGCGCTCACACGGCGCTCCGAGCCCGGAACCCGTGGCAGGACGCCTCGCGGCGCGTGCCCGTCGCGATGTCTCGCGAAGCTTACTCGCGAATCTGCGCGTCGAGCCGTGCTCGCAAGGCTTCGGCCGCGCGCGCGCGCGCCTCGAGCGCCTCGGACATCTCGAGCGTGCGCTCACCGCCGTTCAGGCGCAGGCGCACGGCGAGGCCTTTCTTGTCCTCACCGAACTGCGCGCCGCGGAACTCGTCGAAGACCTCCACCTCGCGGAGCAGCGGGCCCGCCGCGGTGCGCACCGTCTCGCGCACGGCGCCCGCGCTCACCGCGAGGGGCAGCACCATGGCGATGTCGATGTCGATCGACGGCAGTCGATCGTACTCCACGTAACGCGGGCGCCCGCCGGCATCGGCGAGCAGCGCGTCGAGCGCGAGCTCGCCCGCGAACACGGGTCGGTGCTCGAGCTCGAACGCCTTGGCCACCGCGGGATGCACCGCGCCGATGCAGCCGTAGCTCTTGCCCGCGCGCACGAGGCGCGCCGTTGCACCCGGGCGATAGGGCGGCTCGTCCGCGGGCTCGAACGCGACACCCTCGATGCGCAGGGCGGCGAGCAACGCCTCGGCCACCGCCTTGAGATCGAAGAAGTCGACCCGGCGCGGATCGCGCTGGAACAAGCTCGGCGGCTCCGTGAGCCCCGCGAGGAGAAACGCGACGCGCTCCCGCTCGACGGGCAGCGGGCCATCGGAAGAATCCGGCCAGAACGCGGGCCCGATTTGGAAAAATCGGCAGCTCTCGGCGTGCCGGAGGTTCAACGCGGCCGCCTCGAGCAACCCCGAGAGCAACGTGGTGCGGAGCACCGAGCGCTCGACGCTGATCGGATTCACGATGGGCACGGCCTTCGGCGCTTCGACGGCGTGTCCGACGTAGAGGCGGCTCTCGACCTCCGCGCTCGAGAGGGTGTACGTGATGACCTCCTGGAGGCCCACGCTCACCAGGTGGTCGCGCAGTCGCTCGCGCCGCTCGAGCGTGCGGTCGGGCACGCGCTCCGGGATCGGATCTTCGGGCAGCGTCTCGGGGATGCGATCGTAGCCGACCACCCGCGCGACCTCCTCGATCAGGTCCGCGGTGAGCGCGATGTCGTTGCGCGCGTTCGAGGCGGTCGCCACGAGACGCGCTCCTTCCGGATCGAGCTCGACCTCGAGCCCCACGCGCCGGAGGGCGTCCGCGGCCACGCCGAGACCGAGGTGGACGCCCAACGAATCGTCGAGCTCCTGCTCCCGAAGCTCGATGCGCCGGGGCGGCGGCACGCCTTGCGAGACTTCACCGAACGAGACGACCGTCGCGTCCGGGCTCGTGAGCCGCAGGACTTCGAGGAACCGGCGCGCCGCGAGCACGGGGAGCTCCGGGTTCACGCCGCGGCTGAACCGCCCGCTCGCTTCCGTGATGATCTTCATCGCCTGCTGGCTGCGACGGATCGAAATGGAGTCGAACGACGCCGACTCGAGCAGCACGCGCCGTGTCTCCTCGTGAATCGCCGTGGGGCGACCGCCGACCACGCCGGCGACCGCGACGGGAATGTCTTCGGACACGATCAACGGAACGCCCTCGGGCAGCTCGCGCGCGGCCTCTTCCGCCGAGTCGTGCAGCGTGTGCAGCCGCTCCCCCGCCCGTGAGCGGCGGACCCCGAGGTCGAGCGACGGCAGGCGATCGGCGTCGTACGGGTGCGTCGGCTGACCGAGCTCGAGCATGACGTAGTTCGAGGCGTCGACGACGTTGTTGATGGGCGCCATCCCGGCGAGCGTCAGGCGGCGCTGCACCCACTCCGGCGACTCGGTGACCCGCACGTTCTCGAGCAACAGCACGGAGAGCGACGTGCACGCGTCCCGCGCCGTGATGCTCGGCGAGAGCGGAGGAACCGCGGGGAGCGGCGGCGGCTCGGCGACGGGTTTCTCGGTCTTGCCGAGCAGCGCGGCCACCTCGCGAGCCACGCCGCGCATCGCCTGGCAGCGCGCGATGTTCGGCAAGATGGCGAGGTGCAGGACGAAATCCGCGCGCGGCGCGTCCCCGAGCGTCACGTGCTCGCGCACGCTCGCGCCCACGGGCACCCCCGGCCCGAACGCGACGGCGCGCGTCGTGTCGGTGCCGATCCCGAGGTCGGCCGCGCTCGCGAGCACGCCCTCGGACACGTGCCCGTAGCGCTCCGCCGTTTCGACCTCGCGGAGGTCGAGCTCGGCTCCGGTGAAGAGCAGGGCACCGGGCAGCGCCACCGCCACGCGTTCACCCACGGCGAGGCCGGGCGCGTTCGTGATCACGTGTCGAACGCGGTCGACCTCCACGGTGAGCAGCGTCGTGTCCGACGAGCGCCCGACGGGCTCCATCGCCGAGATGCGCCCCACGCGAACGCGCGGATCGAACGCGCCGAGCGGCTGCACCGTCTCGACCTCGATACCGGCGAGCGTGAGCCGCTCGGCGAGCTCGTAGGGATCGAGCGGTTCGACGAAATACTCCTTCAGCCAGGAGAGCGGAACTTTCATCAGAGGACTCCCGAAAGCGGCCGGCGGCTCAGCGGAACTGGCGCAAAAACCGGAGATCGTTCTGGAAGAAGTGACGGATGTCGGTGATGCCGTGGAGCAGCATGAACGAGCGCTCGACGCCCATCCCGAACGCGATGCCGCGGACGACGGAAGGATCGTACCCCCCGTTCCGCAGCACCGTGGGGTGCACGAGACCGGCGCCGGCGATCTCGAGCCAGCCAGTGTGCTTGCACACGCGGCACCCCTCGCCGCCGCAGAGCGTGCAGCGAATGTCGGCCTCGACGCTCGGCTCGGTGAAGGGGAAGTAGCTGCCGCGCAGGCGAATCTGCTGATCTTTGCCGAAGACCTGGCGCGCGAACGCGAGCAGCACGCCCTTCAGGTCGCTCAGGCGGACCCGCGGCCCCACCATCAGGCCCTCGACCTGATGGAACTGCATTTCGGAGCGGGGCGTCACCTGTTCGTGTCGATAGCAGCGCCCGGGGAGGATCACGCGGAGCGGCCCGGGCGCGTACTTGCGCATCGCTCGGATCTGTCCGGGCGACGTGTGCGTCCGCAACACCGCGCATTCGGAGATGTAGAACGTGTCCTGCATGTCGCGCGCGGGGTGCGCCGGCGGCATGTTGAGCAGCTCGAAGTTGAGCTCGTCGAGCTCCGCATGGGGCGACTCGAACGTCTCGAACCCCATGCCGTTGAAGACGCGCTCGATCTCGCGAATGGCCGTCGTGATCGGATGCAACCCGCCCACGGGCAGCGGCCTGCTCGGCAGCGTGACGTCCACCGCCTCACGGCGAATGGCGCGCTCGAGCTCGAGCTTCTCGACGACGCCCTTCTGGCGTTCGAACGCCTCCTTGAGCCCGTTCGCCGCGGTGTTGACCCGCGCTCCGAACGGCTTGCGTTGCTCGGGCGGCAGGGAGCCGATCTGCTTTCGGAGCGCCGTGACGGTCCCCGACGGCGAGAGATGCGCCCGATACCAGGCCTCGAGCGCCTTCTGATCGAGCACGGCCTCGAGCTCCGCGAGCGCGCGCGTCGCGTACGCTTCGATATCCTGAGTGGCTTCCGCGGACATGACTCAGGGCGGCTATACCATTCCATCGTCCTGCCCGCCCACCCCTCCGGGAATCTCCCGCCTCGGCCCGTTCTCGATGCGGCGTGCCAGCGCGCCCTCGGCCCGGAAGGGCCGGGGCTCACGGCACCCCTTCCGAGCGCCCCGCCGCGAGGATCACCCGGAGCGCCCGAGATCCGCGAGCGTGCGGCGGGCCGCGATGTAGCCGGCGCACCCGATGACGGAGCCGGCGGGATGCGTCCCCGCGCTGCACGAATAGAGGCCCGCGATGGGGAGCGCGTGCGGGAAGCGATCGGCGAACCCGAACCCGTTGTCGACGTGGTGAATGTGCCCGTGCCGGATGCCGAAACGCTGCTCGATGGCGAGCGGGTGGAGCGGCATGCGATCGACGACGAGGCTCGACGTGCCAGGCGCGAAGCGGTCACAAATGGAGAGCAGATGGTCGGCGTAGGCGTCCGCTGCCTCGTCCCAGGTCGTCTCCGTGAGATCGTACGGGACCCACTGCACGAAGAGCGCGGAGCTCAACCGGCCGCGCTCGTCGGTGAGCGTCGGATCGAGCGGCGTGTGGATGTACCACTCGATGGTCGGAAAATCGGGCAACCGCCCCGCCTGGACCTCGCGGAAGGCGCCCTCGAGCGCGTCGAGCAGGTTCGGCTCTTGCGGAAGGAGATGAATCGTCGGAGCGAACGCAGGCGGCGGATTCGGCAGACACGTGAAGGTCGGCATCCGCTCGAGCGCGAGGTTCAGCTTGAACGTCGACCCGGGGCGATAGAGCCCATCGAGCTTTTTTCCGAGCGCTTCGGGAAATCGATCGCGCCCGACGAGCTCGCGCAGCGTGAACGGATCACAGCCCGCGAGCACGGTGCGGGCGCGGAGCTCCGAGCCGCTCTCGAGCACGACGCCGCGCGCCGTGCCGTCCTCGACCAGAATGCGCGCCACCGGCTCGTTGCGCAGCACCCGGCCGCCCGCGCGCTCGAGCGCCCCCGCGAGCTGCTCGGTGACGGTGCCCATCCCGCCGCGCACGAGCATCCACGTGCCGTCGCTGCCAGGGAGGCGGCACATGTTGTGGATCAGGAAATTCATGCCGGTCCCGGGCGTGTTCCACGAGCCGTAGAGGCCGGAGAACCCGTCCGTCACCGCGTACATCGCCTTCACGAGCTCGCTCTCGAAGCCGAAGCGATCGAGGTACTCGCCCACCGAGCCGCGGCAGAGCTGGACGAAAATCGAGCGGAGCTCGGGGCGCACGTAGCGCTCGGCCGTCTCTTCGATGGTGAGCGGCTCTTGCAGCCACGTGGGCGCGATATCGTCGCGGAGCTGCCCGATCTCGCGCTCCAGCGCGGCGCTCGCTCTTAGGTCGCGCTCGGAGAAGAACTCTCGGAACTGGCGCTCGAGCTCGGCCCGGTTCGAGCCGAAGAGCAAATAGCCGTTGCCGGTGGTCGGCAGAAAGTAGTGCGGATCGCGCCGGATGAGCGGCAGCTCGATGCCGAGTTCCCGGATGAGCTCGGGCGGCATCAGCCCGAGCAGGTAGGCGCCCGTGGACGTGGGCAGGTTCGGGGCGCGCGAGAAGGGCCGCTCGGTGCGCACGGCGCCGCCGATTTCGGCGCGCGCCTCGACGACGAGGACCGAGAGCCCCGCGCGTGCCAGCAGGATGCCCGCGACGAGGCCGTTGTGGCCGGCGCCCACGACGAGAGCGTCCCACGCACGGCGTTCCGCCTGCGAGCGAGTCATGTCGCGCTCGTGCATGAGTCGAGCTTCCCATGATGGGCGCGCGACGCCAGGCCGGGATTTCGTGCTACGACCGCGCGGGTTTGCCGCTCGATGCCTCCCGCAACCCCTTCGGCCCGCACTCCGCTCGTGCAAACGAGCCGTAAGCTCGCGCGCGCCACGTCGGCGCTCGAGTTCGGCCCACCGACCGCATGCGTGTACAACCCGCTGCTCTACGCGCGGGAACCGCACGAACGCTATCTCGAGCGGTACGGAGCGCGTCGCGGCAGAGTGCTGCTGCTCGGCATGAACCCGGGCCCGTTCGGCATGGTGCAGACGGGCGTTCCGTTCGGTGACGTGGCGAGCGTCCGGGACTTCCTGGGCATCGAGGGCCGGGTGGAGCGGCCGCGCTGCGAGCACTCCGCCCGGCCCGTGCTCGGCTTCGCCTGCCCGCGCTCGGAGGTCAGCGGCGCGCGCCTCTGGGGCTGGGCCCGCGCGCGCTTCGGGACGGCCGACCGCTTCTTCGAGCGGTTCTTCGTCATCAACTACTGCCCCCTCGCGTTCGTCGAGGAATCCGGCCGAAACCGCACGCCGGACAAGCTGCCGCGCGCCGAGCAGAGCGCGTTGCTCGCCGTCTGCGATCGCGCCCTCGTCGAGATGGTGGACGCGCTCGAGCCGCCGCTCGTGATCGGTATCGGCAACTTCGCCGAGGCGGCGGCGCGCCGCGCGCTCGGCCCGCTCGGCGTTCGGACGGGATGCATCTTGCATCCGAGCCCGGCGAATCCGCGAGCGAACGCCCGCTGGGCCGAAATCGCGGAGGCGGAGCTCGCGGCCCTCGGCGTCCCGATTTCCTGAGCCCCCTGGCCTCGTGTCCGGCTTTGGGTTACTGGGAGCGACACTCCGTTTTCCGCATGCACGGGGAGCGGAGCCTCGAGGATTTCAATGCTGCCTACCGTAAACTGGGACGTCGACCCCGTCTTTCTCAGCGTGCCGCGCGACGTCGTCGTCGCGCTGCTCGGAGCGTTCGCGGCGTTCTCGTTCGGGTACGGGCTGTACAAGAAGGCGAGCGATCAGCTCTGGTCCGGCGTGTTCTTCGCCGTGCTCGCCGGAATCGTCGCGAAGTTCATGCCGGAGAGCTACGGGCTTCGCTACTACAGCCTGCTCTTCGTCTTCGTGTTCCTCGGGGGCCATGCGCTCCTGAAGTGGCAGATCACGCGTGCGCGCGGTCCCGCCGACGACGCGAACGACTTCATCGTGTACGGCGTGCTCGGCGTGCTCGTCGGTGCGCGCCTCGGCCACGTCATCTTCTACGATCTCGACAAGGCCCTGCGCGATCCGGCGTGGGTCTTCCAGATTTGGACCGGCGGGCTCGCGAGCCACGGAGCCGTGATCGGGCTCATCCTCGCGATGTATCTGTTCTGCAAGCGACGCGGCATCCCGTTCCTCGAGGGTGCCGACCGCTTCGCCTTCTCCGCCGCGCTCGGCGCGACGCTCGTCCGCCTCGGAAACCTCATGAACTCCGAGGTCGTGGGCAAGCTGACCGACGGCACCTGGGGCTTTCGCTTTCCCCGCTTCGACGGCGCGGACGCGCCGCTCCGCCATCCGAGCCAGATCTACGAGGTCGTCCTCGGCCTGACCGTGCTCGGCAGCCTGTACCTCATCGACAAGAAGGCGGGGGAGGAGCGCCGCCCACGCGGCCTTTTGATTTCCTCGTTCTTCACGATCTACTTCTGCGGCCGCTTCCTGGTCGAGTTCTTCAAGGAGTACGAGGGGATCTCTCCGGACTCGCCGCTGCGCATGGGTCAGATCCTGAGCATCCCCGGCATCCTCCTCGGCTTCTACGGCCTGCGCTGGTCCCTCAAGAACCGGCTCCCCGCGGGCTGGCCCAACGGGGAGGTCGACGAGGACGACGACGAGAGCGACGAGGACGAGTCCGAGTCCGACGACGAGACGGACGACGACGACGACGAAGCCGACGAGGCGAGCGAACGCGTCGCGGGCACCGTCGGCACCACGCCGAGCATCGACCCGGACATCGACAGCGAGTTCGGCCCCGACGGCCGCCTCAAGCGCCAGCGCTGAGCCTAGATTTCGGCCTTCCTAGTCGGGGAAGGCCGATCCCTCGCGTCTTTCCGCCACCTTCGCGCCCGTCGTGCTCGCGATAGCGCTGCTCTCGCTGCGCGCGTCGAACGCGAATTCGGCTTCCAAATCCGCTTCGGTCTCAGCCATCCCCTCCGGCGTCAGCCCGAAATCTAGGCTGAGCGGTCTCGGCGGTGCCCCTCCCCGCGCGGGCACCCGGCTCATTGCTGTCTTCCGCGTGGTCGGCGCGTTCCCGACCGTTTGTCGCTCTAGTTGGCGTCGGAAGAACGCCAGGGCCAGTGGCCGCTCGGCGCCGTTTCCAAGGCTGACGGCGAGTATCCCGGGCTCGCAGCGCGTCGCCGGATCGAGAGGGCTCGCGGCAACGGTCTTCCGTCACCCCCGGCCGCGCGCTCGAGCGCCTCGAGCAGCGCCATCGCGTTCGGCGGGCGACGGCACCGCTCGGGATCGAGCGCCGCTTCCACGACCGCGCGCAGCGGCGCGGGCAAACCGAGCGTCGCCTCGGCCCAATCCGACGGGACCCCGTGCGCGGTCGCACTCGGCACGTCTCGCGTCCCGACCACCGCCTGGACCGCAGGACCGAGCAGCATCTCGAGAACCACGAGACCCAGCGCGAAGATGTCCGAACGGACATCGGCGGGCTCCCGACCGCTGAGCTGCTCCGGCGCCATGTAGCGCATCGTGCCCGAGAGCCCGTGTTGGAGGGAACCGGGCCGCATCGCCAGGCCGAAGTCCAGCACCTTGCAGCGTTCCCGACCTGCTTGCCGCACCACGAACAGGTTGGACGGTTTGAGGTCGCGATGCACGAGGCCGGCCGCGTGCGTGGCGCCCACTCCCCGGCAAATGTCCCGGATCAGCGGCAGCGCCCGCGCCAACGGGAGGGGCCCGTTTTCGAGCAGTTGGCTGAGCGGCTTCCCCTGGAGTCGCTCCATCACCAGATAGGGCGAGCCTTCCGGACCGACGCCGGACTCGAAGATCCGAACGATGCAGTCGCTCCGCAGCCGAGCGAG
>CAYYWA010000040.1:18270-25394 GCA_964475255.1 uncultured Sorangium sp. | reverse complement strand
TCTGCCTGACCTGCCTGCTCTGCCAGCCCTGAGCCTAGATTTCGGGCTTCCGATCCCTCGCGTCTCTCCGCCGCCTTCGCGCCCGTCGTGCTCGCGATAGCGCTGCTATCCCTGCGCGCGCCGAACGCGAACTCGGCTTCCAAATCCGCTTCGGTCTCGACCCTCCCCTCCGGCGTCAGCCCGAAGTCGAGGCTAAGGCGACGGCTGCGTCGCGGTCTTCGTGAGCTTCGGCAGCTTCAGCGCGATGCCGAGCGCGCCGAGCGCCGCGACCGTGAACACGAGCGCCTCACCGCCCGTGGGTGGCAGCTCGAGCGCCAACAGGCTGATGCCTGCCGCGTAAGCGACCGCCACGACGAGCCCCAAGAGCACGCCTCCGAGCACGTCCAACGCCACACGGATGGGGCGCTTCGAACGCAGGCCGCCGCCCCTGAGCTCGCCGGCAAACGCGCCGATCGCGCCGCCGAGGGTCGCCACCAGCAAGAACCGAACTGGCCACTGAAAGCGGACCGTGCTCGTCGCGCTGGTGGCAGCCGGACCGCGCGCCGCCACGACGACGGGGCCCGTGCCGGTGGAGCGGAGCTCCGTCTTTGCGACCCCCTGCTCGTCCAAAACGAGCTCCGTCTCGGAGAGCCGGCCCCGCTCGGCGCTCAATAAAACGACCTGCCCCTTCGCCTTCGGCAGTCCCTCCGCCTTGACGAGCACCTCGGTGCTCTCGAGGCCGAAGCCCTGAATCACCGACGGATGGGCGGCGACGACGAGATCGGGGCGGGTCACCTGGAGCGAGAGCTCGAGCCCCACGGGATCGATCGAGGCCCGGATCTTCACCGGAACGCGTTCGGGGACGGCGCGCGCCTCGAGGCCGATCGTAGACCAGGCATTGGTGCGTTGGATATCGAACAAGTCCGGAGAAACCCGATCGACGGCGCCAGTCACGAGAACCTGCACGGGCTGCGGCAGGTCGTACCGAGCAGCCGGCTCCTCCGCGTCCACGAGCGCGACGAAGAGCTGCGCCGCGAACGTGCTGCCTTCTGAGGAGATGCGAAACCCGCCTCCCCCCACTTCGGCCACGAGCTTCGAGGTCCGCGCCTCTCCGTCTTCGTCCATGAAGCGCATCTGATAGGGGAGCTCGATGCGGGTCGGCGTCGCGGCGCCCTGCGGTTGGGAGAGCACGCGGGGCTCACTCTTCGTGCGCGTTACCAGGAGGTCCCCTTTGCGAAGCGCGACACCGCGGCCCGTCAGGTCGACGTTCATGGCCCGGCGGTCCGAACGCAGCACGACGGCGCTGGCCGGCGCTTGCTGAAGCGTCACCGCTTTCTGCTCCCCCGCTCTCGGTTCGCCCTGCTCTTTTGGCACGGACGTCTCTTCTGGAACCTCGCCGGCCGCCCGCGGCGCAGGCGGGCTCTCACTCTCGCTGTCCGGAGCTTGGATGATGAGGCTCTCCGGTGCCCGTGATGGTGACGTGGCCCCCTGCGCAACCTGGACGACGAGGCTCTCCGGTGGCGAGGTCGCCGCGTCCGCAACTCGGATGGCGGAGCCCTCCCGTGGCGACGCGGCAACGGCCGAGTGGGCCACGAGCAACGCCGAGCACAGCGCAACGAGCGACGCTGCTCGCGCGTCCCGAGCTCCGGCCTTCCACTCGCTCATTCGACGACCCTTCGCAAGAAGGGTGCGCGGGTCGCCCGAGCGGCGCAATAGTCAATCATTCACCGTCCGCGCACGACGGATGTCTCGGGCGCGCAGCCTCGCCCAACGCGAAAGACGCGCCGGCGGATCTCGGAAGCCGTGCCGCGGCTTCCGAGATCCCGGCCCTTCGAGCCGCTACGTGCGACGCGCCATGGGGTGCCCCTCGGCGTCGATTTCGTGGTCCTTCGTCTCGCGAATGAAAAGGCCGCCAATCACCACGGTGAGCACACAAACGGCGATCGGATAGATGAGCCCGGTATACACGGCGCCCTGCCCGAACGTCTCCTTCGCCCAGGCCGAGGTCGTGACGGCGGTCGCGATGAGCGGCAGAAAGCCGCCGAACCAGCCGTTCCCGAGGTGGTAAGGCACGGACATCGACGTGTACCGGATCTTCGTCGGGAACATCTCGACGAGGAACGCCGCGATGGGGCCATACACCATGCAAACGTAGACCATCTGCAGCGCGAGCAGCATCACCAGCACGACCGAGTTGATTTCCGCCGGATCGGCCACCGGCTTCAGCTCCGGGTTCGCAAAGGCGACCATGCCCATGTAGATCGGCACGTACGTGACCGCGGCCAGCACGCACCCGGTGAACATGATCTTCTTTCTGCCGATCCGATCGGAGAGCCAGCCGAAGAACACGAACAGCGGCGTGGAGATGGCGAGCGCGATCGAGATGAGCAAGTACGAGGTCTGCCAGCCCATCTTGAGCGTGCTCTGCATGAACGTGAGGGCGTAGAATTGCCCCGTGTACCAGACCACGCCCTGCCCGGCCGTGGCCCCGAACAGCGCGAGCAGCACGTACCGTCGGTTCAGCGGGTTCGCGAAGCTCTCTTTCAGCGGATTCTTGCTGGTTTTGCCGTCGCTCTTCGCCCTCGCGAACAACGGGGACTCGCTCATCTTCACGCGGATGTAGATGGAAACGCCGAGCAACACGAACGACAGGAGGAACGGAATGCGCCACCCGAACTCCTTGAACTCGTCGGCGCCGAAGAGGCCGCGCGTCGTCCCGATCACGATCATGCTGACGAAGAAGCCCAGCGTGGCCGTGGTCTGGATGAAGCTCGTGTAGTAACCGCGCTGGGCGTCGGGCACGTGCTCGGCGACGTAGGTGGCGGCGCCGCCGTACTCCCCGCCGAGCGCGAGCCCTTGGAGGAGACGCAAGAGCACGAGCAGCACCGTCGCGCCGAGCCCCCAGCTCGCATACGTGGGCAGCACGCCGATCAGCGCCGTGCTGAGGCCCATCGTCACCATCGTCACCAAAAAGGTGTACTTTCGACCGATGAGGTCGCCGAGGTGACCGAACACGAGGGCGCCGAGCGGTCGAACCCCGAAGCCCGCGCCGAACGTGGCGAGACTGGCGAGGAGCTGCGCGGTCTCGTTTCCCGATGGGAAGAAGAGGCTGCCGAAAAAGACGGCCAAACTGCCGTAAAGGTAGAAGTCGTACCACTCGAAGAGGGTGCCGACCGAAGCAGCCAGAATCACCCGACGCAGGCCGGCTGCGTCGGCCTGCGGTGTTGCGGTCGTTGCAATGGCTCCGACTTGCTGCATGTGTGTTTCCTGTTGAGTGATGAAACGGTTGCGATCCCCGGTGTCTCGAACGACGACTCCGCCTGCCGGATTCGCTCTGACCCGCTTCGCCCGACTCCGGCGCGCTCGTTTGGCGAAGCGATCGGCAACTCGGGTCGCGAACCGGTGGCCCGGTCACGCCCGACTCGGTCCCGAAATCGGGCTCAGAAGAAGAAGAACTGCCACTGCACGTTGAACTGGTCGTAACTCGCGAGGTCCGGCGTCGGCTCGACGCGCGTGTAGAAGGCTTTGAGGTTGATGTTGTGCCCGTAGGGCCAAAGCGCGATGCCTCCGCCGAGGCGGCGTTCGTCGGGCGCGGTGGCGCTCTGCTCCGCGATGTCCCGGTGCTCGAAGCGCACGACCGGGCCAAACGCGGGTGCCTTGAACGTGAACCCGGCCTCGGCCATCACCGCCCGCTGGTCGGGCAGCGCGGGGAGCCAGTCGGCACCATCCCAGGTGGCGACGTTGATTTGGGCGGTCAGCGTTCCGGGACCGAGCGGCAAGTCGAGAAAGGCGTCCGCGGCCCAATATTCGTAGGTTTCCTGGAAGTCGTACGAGGCGCCCACCGACAGGATGGACTTCGCACCGAGATACGTGCCCGCGTAGAAGAAGCCGGACTCCGGCTCCAGGAGATTCAGCTGGAGGCGCGCCGCGACTCGAAAGGTGTTCCGCGACGGGGCGAGCGTCGGCATATCCGTGGGAGACGGCGGACTGCGCCGCCCCTGGAAGGCGCCGACGCGGTACTCGAGGCGCCCGTCGAGCAAGAGCCCGCGGAGCTGCACGCCGGTGTCTCTCCCTATCGGGTTCGCGCTGGTGAAGAACGCGTTGCTGTGGCGAAAGCTGTTCGCGAAGTAGTCCCAGGACAGCAGCGTGGTCGCGCCCTGCAGCGCGTTGTGCGCGAGCGGGGGCAACAGGTAGCCAACGTCGACTTTGAGGAGATCGCCCGCGGCCTTCCACGTCACGAACGCGTCTTGCACGTTCATGCCTGGTGTACTTTTGACCCCGTCCGGTCCGGCTTTCAGCAAATCTGCGAAGTCCGTCTCGAAGAAGTACTCGAAATCTTCGAACAGGGTGCCCCCGACTAAAAAACGGATCCGTCGCATGAAGAGGTTCTGCGACACGCGCTGGATCGCCGGGTTCGAGCTGCCCACTGCCTCGTACTGAGGTTGCGCGAGGAGTCCCAGCTTGAGGGTCGCAGTCGGCGACTCCACCTTGAATGGCGAAAACTTGACTGGCGCGGCAGCAGCAACCGGCGGTGTCTCGGCAGGTGGGACAGACTCCACGTCGAGCCGCGGCGCTGGGTCGCCGGGAGGCGGCGCGGTCGCACCGGGAGCCTCCGCCGGCTGAGAGGACTGCATTTCGTCAGCCGCCGGCTCCGACGGGGCCTGAGCGGGTTGTGCCGCGAGGCCAACCGGTACGAACGTCGCCAAAAACAGGACAGCCCCACTCAGCAAACGCCTTTGGACCATCCGTCCTCCCTTCTTCGACCAAATTTTCGACAAAGAAGTGCCGCGCTCCGCGTCGACACTCCCGAGTGGCAATTCGCCTCGACAGAAACTCGCTATGCGTCACCGACGTTCGCGCGAAAGAGCAAACTTGGCGCGCGACTCGGCTGCTCCCTTCGATTCCCGAACGGCGCGCGATATTGACGGCGCGAACAGACATCCGTCTTCTCATTCGCGAATGCAGCGGGTCTCATTTCCGTTCTCCACACGCCACCATCCGCACACTCCGTGTTTTCACCCGATCCTCGAGTCTCCTCAACGCAGTTGAATGAGGCGCGCGAGCGCTCGATCAGCGACCTTCGCGGCCGCCTCCCGTCGGCGACGCGTCGGGTTTCGGGATTTCCTGTCGGGGAAGGCCGATTTCGGAGTCCTGACATGCGTCGCCCCTCGGCTCAGGTTTCGCGGGGCTGACGCCGGAGGGATGAACGAGACAGAAGCAGAGCCGTTGAGCAACGGAGCTCAGCCGAGACGAAGGTCGAGCTCGAAGACCGGATGGCGAGCGCGCCGGAGCTCAGGGCTTGGCGCGCGCGCGGGAACGCCGCACCCGCACCGCGGCCACCAGCAGCGCGAGAAGCGGAAGGCTCGAATCGGACGCGCGCAATCCTGCACCGACACCACAACCGCGGCTGCCGCTCGCGGGCGCGGGCGGCGGCGCCGGAGCATCCAAGACCTGAACGACGAACGACCGGTGAGATCCGTCACGCGCAGGGTGACGGGGTGGGCTCCCACCGCCGAGGCCGGCGGCGTCCCGCTGAGCGTACCGGTCCCGTCCGGGCGCGCGCTCAACGCGAGCCAGTCGGGGAGCGTGGGCGCGGTGAGGCTCAAGACGCCACCGTCCGGATCGCTGGTGAGGATGAAGTCCGTGAAGGGAGCGCCCGCGTGAACGGTCACCGGATACGTCGGCGCGCTTTCGGAACGCGGCGGGCAAGCGAGCTGGATATCGCGCGTGACTCGCGGCCACCGCTCGCTCGGTGCGGCCCTGGCCGCCTCCCTATGTAGCGTCGTCGAGGGGCGGGAGGCACCCCGCGTGCGCGAGGAGCTCTTCCGCGAGGCGCCGCCTGAGGTGCAGACGGACGAACCGCGCCTTCGCAAAGCGAATTTCGACGGACCGCACGAAGAGCGAACGCTGCGGCCTCGCCGAAATGTCGCTCCACGGAACGAACAGGGGCCGATGACCGAAGGAAAAGGGGGACTTTACGGCAACGCCCAACCCCGACGCGTTGACCGTGAACTCGAGGCACCATTTGAAACGCACGAGCCCGATACCTCCGGAGCGGTGCGAAAACGCAAGCCCCACGACGGGGCCCTCCGCCGCGTAGTGTGCGGCGAGCCAGGGCCAGCCAGCGGCCCACGCAAGGACGTGGCTCACCAGCCAAAACACTCCGCAAAGGAGCAACGGGATCGCGAGCGAGAACAAGATGATGAACAGCGGGTCCATGGGTCGCGCGTGCCTCGATGCCGTTTGCTCGGCTCGGGCGGCGCGCCGGTTGCGGATGAAAGCTCGCCGAGCGGAACGAGCCCTCCCGCGCGCCTCCGAGCGAGGGACCTTGCCTCGTCGGAAGGAGCGCGGGCGAGCCGTGTGCCCCCGCGTTCATGCTGGACCAGCCGGACCGAGCGCCGTCACCCTCGAGGGAAATACGTCGTCGCGCGCTTTTCGCCCTTGGTGCTGATCTGTTTGGCCGCGAGCAGCTTCTTTGCGGGCAGCGTCAGCTCCTTGGTCGCGGTGTTGAGCCCTTGCGCGATCTGCTCGATGCGCTGTCCAGGGTTCTTGGCGATGTAGCTCCTCAGCTTCGCTGTCAGCGCCTCGAGCTCCTCGGGGGAGCGCTTCTCCCCTTTGGCGCGGGCACCGCGCCCCGCACGGCTCACCGCACGCGCGGGAGCACGCGCGGCACCCCGCGCCGGGGCAGGGCCGCTCCCCAACAACGCGGCTTCGACGGCACCCCGCACCTCTTCGGTGATCGCGGCAGTCAAGTCTTCGACGAAACGATCGACAACGGAACGAACGGTTTGATTGTCCATGAGGCGCGGGAAGCTATCATGTTTGCGAAAGCGTGGAGTGCCTGTTTCCGTCTCCTCAGCACCGGAGTTCGGCACTCCGTCCGGTCCCGGCGCGGTCCCGTGCCCTGCCGAGCTGCCCGCCGAACGGGCTCACGCCGTCCGAGGCCTCGGCAATCCCCTCTTCCCTCTCCGGGGAAAAACACGCAATCGGGTCCCTCCGGTTCCGCGGGCCAACCCCACCACGAGCGCTCTCTTCCGCGCTTCATCCCTCGGGGAGGACGAGGCCGGTCCGCCAGCGCCGACCGATTCCGAATCGTTCCGGCGGCTCAGGCTCCCCTCTCCCACTCTCCGCAGCCGGCGGACGCG
>CAYYWA010000040.1:0-18170 GCA_964475255.1 uncultured Sorangium sp. | reverse complement strand
GGCTCAGCGCGACTCGGAGACCACGAGGCCCGGAATGACGGCGGAGAGCCAGCGGAGCCCGACCGCGGAAATGAGCGGATACGCGCCGTCGATCAGGCTCCAACCGATCAGATACGCCCAGTTGCCCGGAATGAAAAAGAAGTGGTCGAGCTCCCACGTGCCGAGCAGCCGATTTTCGGCGAGCTTCACGATGAAGCTGTAGATCGCGAACTTCCCGCACTGCAGGGCGAGCGACTCCCGACGAACCGTGGAATAGAGGAATCCGAGGCAGAGCCCGATCCACACGAAGCAGTGCAGGGCGTTGTTGAGCCAGGGCAGAAAGCTCATGACGCCGAGGCGATAGCAAAGGTAGTTCCCCGGGAAGACCAGGCCCACCCAGCCGATGTACAGCACCCAAAAGCTCCGGCGGAAGTTCAGCTCGACCTCGGGCATTCCATGCAGCATCAGCAGGAAGAGCGCCGCGTAGACGGCGAGCACGAGCCCATACTCGACCGGTGCATTTCCGGCACCGATCAGCGCTCGATACACCTCGCTCATCGCAAGTGCGCTCCCAGCTGCCGCCCCGCGTAGTGGGCGAGCGCCATCACCGTGAGCTGCGGATTCACGCCGACACTCGACGGGAAAACGCTCGCGTCACAGACGTAGAGGTTGTCGTAGCCGAAAACCCTGAACTCCGGGTCCACGACGCCCAAGGCCTCTTTGTTGCTCATCGGGTTGCCTCCCTGGGGGTGACCCGTTCCGAGGGTGATGCTGCTCGAGTCCTTGACGAGCGAACGGAGCCGCTCGAGATCCCGCTCCGTCTCGAGCTCGTGATAGTCGAAGGTCCCAGGAAGGACCGCGACGGCGCCCGCACCCAGCAGGAGACGCCCGCCCTCGATCAGCGCTTCGGTCAGCGTTCCGAGGTCGGCTTCCGTCGGGGTGTAGTGAATTCCCGTGCCGGTCAGCCTGCCGTACGTGACGCGGCCGTTCGACTCGGTGCCCACCAGGATCCCGAGACCCGTCATTCGTGAATACCGGCGCATGTTCCGATAGTGGTCCTCGAACCAACCGGGCATCGCCAACGCTTGGGAGGCGGGCGGATTCCACCACGTCTCGAAGATGTAGCCGCGACTCGGGCGGTGCTCGAGGTAGTGCGCGATCTGCAGGCCCTCGTGCGACTTGAGCACCCGGTCGAAGACCGCCACGAGCGGAGAGCCCAGATTGAACGCAAGCCGCCGCCCCACCTTGTCCGTGCGAATCCCGGAGCGCAGCAAGAGGACGCTCGACGCGATGGCGCCACCGGCGACCACGACGGTGCGCGCCTTGACGTCGAGCCGTCGCTGACCCCGCAAACGACAGACGACGGTGTCCACGACGCGGCCGCGCCCATCGAGCTTCACCGCCTCGCACTCGGACAGGATGCGCAGCGAGCCGTAGCCGTTCGTGCCCTGCCGCGCCTGGATCGCCGGCAGCACGTGATCCAGCATCGACAGCTTCGCGCCGAACTGACAGCCGATGTTGCAGTAGCCGCATCCGCGGCAGCCGCGAATGTTCGCCTCGACGGCTCCGAATCGATTCGGGGGCTTGTCGAGACCGAGCTTCTCCACGCCCAGACGAACCTGATGCGAGCCAGGGTTCAGCGCCTGCGCAGGTTGCACGCCCACGCAGAGCAGCTCGCGGACCGCCGCGAACGACGCTGCGAGCGCGGCGCCGTCGAGGCCCGCGCTCGAGCCCTTCTCGTCGTTCCAGCGCGTGAGGACCTCGTCCGGCAGATCGAAACACACGCCGTTGTTCACGACCGTGCTCCCGCCGACGCAGCTCCCCTGAATGATCTGGAACCGGAAGTCGCGCGACAGCTGCAACGCGCCGTCGGCGTAGAGCTTGCCCAGCA
Source organism: uncultured Sorangium sp. (assembly GCA_964475255.1). Taxonomy (GTDB): domain Bacteria; phylum Myxococcota_A; class Polyangia; order Polyangiales; family Polyangiaceae; genus PMG-095. The sequence continues at coordinate 16,300 of CAYYWA010000040.1, read as the reverse complement.
TCTGGGCCTCGTCGTGGTTCATCTCGGTTCGGTCGACGTGGAGGCCGCGCTCGAGCATCACCACGTCCTTGCCCTGCCGCGTGAGCTCGTGAGCGAGCACGGATGCACCCGCACCCGAGCCGATGATCACGATGTCGGCCTGCACCGTGTCGCCGTGGATCTGCTCCGGTCGTTCCGTGACGAGCGGGATGCGGTCGCGCTGCCGCGCCTCGGCGAGCTCCTTCTGCCACGCCTCGCGGGTCGAGCCTTCGGGCACCCGCTCGGGATACGGCGTATAGCCGACGGACTCGTACGTCCGGCTGTCGTTGTAGTAGCCGATGTAGCTGAGCTGCTTCCCGAAGCGGATCATCGCCTGCACCCAGCGCCGCCAGAGCTCCGGCACGAGGCGCAGCGAGACATCGCGATAAAATCGCTTCTTGATGAAGGCGAGCCGCTCGGCGCGCCCGAGGTGCGAGAACGGCGGCCGGAGCGTGAGCAGCGGGTAGTACTCGATCCCGAGCAGCGCCGCCTTGGCGAGCCATTTGCCCTCTGCGCGGAACTGCCGGAGGTACTTGTCGACGTTCTGGGCGACCTCGGCACCCGTCAACACCTCGTCGTCGCCTTCCACGAGCACCTCGGCCAGCGCGGAGGCGGTCCGATATTCGTTCGGAGAGAGATAGTCGAGGGTGTACCGCGATCGATCGGCGGTGCGATACAGGCCGTAGACGAGGGCGATGAGCGCGCCGTCGAGCACGACCGAAGCCCAGAGCAGGCTCCGCACCGCGAGCTCCCTGCCGAACACCTCGACGACCGCGCTGGTATCGGCGAGCGCGAGCGTCAGGAGCACCGCGACCTCCGAGAGCACGTGGCCCGCCACGATCACGAGCACCAGCACGCGATAGCGGCGCACGTCGCCCGCCGCGAAGAGGGCCAACAAGCCCAAAGTCCCCATCTTGACGGCGGAGTTCGTGACGAAGGGCAGGTGCGCGAACAGGGCCCGCAGCGGCTCGAAGAACGGCGGCAGCAAATAAAAGAGAATCCCGACGAGGAAGAACGCCGCGAGCCCGCGCAACCCGAGCGCGAGCCGTCGCTCCTGCGGGGTCAGCGCCGGGTGCTCGGCGCCCAACCGACTCGCCTCCGCGCCTTCGCCTTTCGAGGAGGCGGAGCGCGACGAGCCCTTCGGCGGGCGCTCGTGGGAGGCAGGCTCCGTTTGCCGATCGTCGAGGGAGGGGTGCTTCGCCGTCACCATTTCCGCTTCGCTCCTTTGGTGGTTCACAAGAACCTGAGGCTCCGCTCGTTCATCGCGCTGGTGAGCTCCGCGCGTCGATCGGCCTGCAGCGCGTCGAGCTCGGGGAGGAGGACCCGCGCGTAGGGCACACGGCGCTCGTTTCGCGTGACGAAGAAGCCGAGCCGCGCGGCCGCGAGCCCGAGTCGAAACCGTTGCTCCGGGGTCGGCTCGCTCGCCAGATGGTGCTCCACGAACGCTTGCTCGAACTCGAGGACGGCTGCCTCGGCTTTCGAGAAGCGATTCGCCTCTTCGTACTGGATCAGGCGCTGCGCATCCGGACCCAACGGGTTCGCGTAGCGGCGCGCCCAGGCGATGCGGAGCGGCGCCATCTGCGCGCGGAGCAGGGGGTCCTCGATCTCCGTGATTCGCCCGGGCAGTGCGTCGGCGTCGGGTCGCGCGTCGATGAACAGCGCGCGCGTCAGCACCGCGTCGTTCAAGAGGAACGCCGCGAGCTCCACCCCGGCCGCGGTGATCCACGGATCGCTCCGCAGTCCGTCGTCGAAGCGACGGAACGCCTCGATCACCTGCCGCGCTGCCGCGTGGCGCTTCTGCTGTGCCGCGGACAGCTCCGCTCGGGCTTCGCCGGACTCGGGAGCCGCGGTGCGTGCTCCTGGTTTGGAGCGCTCGTTCAGCCGCGCCCGCGCCCGCAACACCTCGACGTGCGCCTCGAGCATGGCGAGATACGCGGGGGTCGCCTGCTCGTCGAGCTCGCGAACGAGCCGATTGTAGCCGAAGACGTGCTCCAGACCGCGCAGCGGCTCGTCGGCCTTCCTCGTGGCGAGCGCGCGCTCCAGCCGCTCCGCCTCCGGGCCCTCCACGGACGGCGCGTGGAGCGCCGCGCGCACGTAGTTGGCCGCGAGCGCGGTGAGCAACTGTGGGCGTCTACAGGCCGCGCTCGTGTCGTCGGAAACCCGGGCCAGCTTCGCCGCGTGCTCGAGCGCCTGCCCACACACGAGGGCCGCAGCCGCCTCGTCCTTTTTGTCCCCGGCGAGGCGCCAGCGAACGAAGCACTCGAGCGTCAACAGATCCGGATCCTCGGTCGTGTCCGCGCCGGAACACGACGCCTGGAGGCCTTGCTGGAGCCGGTGCGCGATGCTCTCGAGCCGATGGGCGACCTCCCGCACCGCGTCCGGGCGCTGAGCGAGTCCCGGACGGCTGAGCACGTCGCGAATCAGCTCCAGTTTGTCGGCGCGCGCCTGATACAGCACCTGGTGCTCGGGATCGAGGATGGCGAGCTGAGAGGCGTTGTACGTCGCGCGCGTGAAGTCGAGCGCCTGCTCACTGCGCTCGAACGCCTGACGGTACTGGGCAAGGAGCGCCTCGGCCCTTCGCTCACTGTCGCGCGGCAGCTTTCGCCACGCGACGAGCATCGCGGCCAGTCCCACGCCCGCGATGACCAGGTGCGCGAGCAACACGCGCAGCGCCCCGCGCCACAGCCGGAACGCGAACACCGCGCGCACGCGTTTCCACCACGGTTGACCGTCGAGCCCGTCGAGCACGGGTTCCCACTTTTCCCAGAGCTCCCGAGCGAGGTTGCGCAACAGGAACACCACGAACGCCAACACGGCCGCGACGACCGCGAAGCGGACCAGGCTGTTCTCCGCGTTGAGGACCTGGCGGCTCCCGATGACGTCGAGGTTTCCAACCCGGCGCTCGCTGAGCGCGTCCAGCTGATCCAGGCGCTCCTTCACGGCGTCGTCGGCCCGAACCACCGCGTCCTGAACGGCAGCGTGGAGCTGTCCGAGCCGCGCGTCGAGGATGCTGTCCGCCTGTTCGAGGCGGCGCTTGCCGACCGCGTCGAGCTCTCGAACCGTGAGGCGTGCTTCCTTGCCTGCGTCGGCGATCTGTCGACGCAACGTCGCGTCGAGCGAGCCCATGGCGCGGTCGATCGTGCGATTGGCGCTGGCGTCGATCTGGGTGATGCGCGCGGCGAGCACCGCGTCGGCCTGGGTGATGCGCGCGGCGAGCGCCACGTCGGTCTGATCGATGCGCTCGGAGAGGCCGAGATTTGCCTCGTCGAGCAGGCGCGAGGCCGCCTGATCGACCTGGCGAATCCGCCGCGCGGCGAGAGCGTCCGCGGTCTTGAGCGCGCCCTGAACCGAGCCGCCAATCTGATCGATGCGCTGCTCGAGGCTGCGATCGACGGCGTCCACGACCTCTTTTCCGCTGCGCTCCGCGGAGCGCAGCGTCGGGCTCGTCAGCGACTCCACGAATCCACCGAACGGCGCCCCGAGCGTCCGCCCCACGTCCGCGAGAAAGTCGCCGAGGCCCGCGCTCGCGGGGGGAACACTCAGGAACGCCGCAAGACCGGCCGCGGCCGCGACGGGGAATCGATGCTTCTCGAGCACTCGCATGGGCATCCGACGGTCCCTCCTCCAACACGGGGTTTCCGGCGTGCCGGAACGCTCCTTCCGGCGCACCGCAATCACCCCTGTTTGTCGTGTCCCTGTATTGGGGTGATTTGAACTCGGCTAAATCTCGAAAACCGTAGCCCCCATATTTCGAAATTGAAATAGTAAGGTGTTTGGGAAACCCTCCTCATCGTGCTCGCGCTCCGCCCCGCCTTCGCGCTACGCGCCGAGCGCGAATTCGTCAGGAAATCCGCCTCAGTCCAGCGCGCTCACGAGGGCGCGCGCGCGGCGAGGGCCCGCACGATAGCCGGGAGGATCGCGCCGGACGCGCCTCGCAACGAATGGTGGGCGTGCACCGAGAGCGGTGTTGCCTCGGGATTGATCTCGACCACGAACGCACCGTGGTCGCGCGCGATGAACGGAAGCTCTGCCGCGGGATAGACGACGGTGGACGTGCCGATCGAAAAGAAGACCTCGGCACGGCGCGTGCTCTCCATGGCTCGTTCGAGCGCCGCTGCGGGCAAGCTCTCGTGAAACCAGACGACCCCGGGGCGCAGCAAGCCACCGCAACGCGGACACCGTGGGGGAACCGCGCCGGTCTCCGCGTACTCCGAGACGATGGAGTCTTCGTCGAAGCACTTGGTCGTCGCGATGTTTCCGTGGAGCTCGACGACGTCATGACTGCCCGCTCGCTGGTGCAGCCCATCGACGTTCTGCGTGATCAGCGTGAGCTCGGGGACGCGGCGTGCCAGCTCGACGAGGGCGCGATGTCCGGGATTCGGCTCGGCGCGCGCCACGAGGCCGCGCCGATACGCGTACCACTCCCAGACCTGTGCCGGATTTTTGCGAAACGCCTCCGGGGTCGCGAGCTCTTCCGGCGAGAAGCGAGCCCAAAGCCCCGATTGAGCGTCGCGAAACGTTGGAACCCCGCTCTCCTGCGAAATCCCCGCGCCGGTGAAGGCGACGACACGCTTCGCCCGTTCGAGCGCGTCGATGACGTCCGAGGGGATCGAGGGGACGAAGTCGTCGTTCGCGGTCATGCGGGTCTCTCCTTGCTCGGCATTGTCACCGAAACGAACACGGCGCGCACCCGGCAGTTCGGGCGAGAGCGGCGTCGTCACCGAGCACGGCGGCGCGCGCTCGGCGACGGGGTTGCCGCGGGCCGAAGGCGGAACAATGCTTCTCGCCCGCTCGCGAGGGCGGAGCAGCAGGGCATCGGCGATCGCGCCGCGATCATGGCTTCGGTCAGCAAGGACTTCTACGCATTCGGCCCCTTCCGAGTGGACCTCCGCACGGGTGTGCTGTGGAAGGACGGCGCTCAGGTCCCGCTCACCCCGAAGGCGTCCGAGCTCTTGCTGGTGCTGGTCGAACGCGGTGAAGCGGGCATCACCAAGGCGGAGCTGCTCGAGCGGCTCTGGCCGGACACGGTCGTGCTCGAGAACAACCTCACCGTGACGATGAGCGCCCTGCGCAAAGCCCTCGGAGAGACCGCGGCCGCGCCTCGATACATCCAGACGCTGCCTCGACGTGGATACCGCTTCGTCCCCACGGCGCTCGACGCGGCTCCGGCATCGGCGCCCGAGCACCCCCCGGTCTCCGTCGGGCGTCCGCGCCCTCGCCGAGACGACTCCGGTCCCAGCACCGAGCGCACGCCTCACGCGGGTCCGTTCGTCGGGAGGCAGGCGGAGCTCGAGTTTCTGGAGGAACGCCTCACCGCAGCAGCGCGCGGCCGCGGGCGTGTCGTGTGCATCACGGGCGAGGCCGGGATCGGCAAAACCGGCCTCTCGGAGCGGTTCCTCGCGCGCGCGGCGGAAAGCGACCATCGCCCGCGGATCGCGCGGGGTCGCTGTCTCGAGACGTTCGGCTCCGGTGAAGCCTATTGGCCGTTTCTCGAGGCGCTCGACGCCCTGCTCGCCGGGACGGACGGCGAGGACGCACGCCGGGTCGTGCGCGGGTTCGCGCCGACGTGGTGCCTCCAGTTCCCCGGTGTGTTCGGCGAAGGAGACGTGCTGCGCGAGCTCCAGCGCGAAACGGCGGGCGCCACCCGCGAGCGCATGCTCCGCGAGTTCGTGGACGCGCTCGGTGTCCTCTCGCGCGAGCGCCCGCTCGTGCTGTTGCTCGAAGATCTGCACTGGGCCGATCCGTCGAGCATCGACCTTTTGCGGCTGCTCTCGCAGCGCAGTTGCACACAGGCGTGGCTGATTCTCGGCACGTTCCGCCCCGTGGAGGCGGCGCTCCGCAACGCGCCGCTCGAGCGGTTCCGGCAGGAGCTCGTCGTTCGTGAAATCGACGAGCTCTCGCTGTCGCCGCTCGGCGGGGCGGAGATCCAGAGCTACATCGACGCCCGCTTTCGCTCGCGCGACCTCCCGGAGGAGCTCTCGCACGTGCTCCTCACGAGAACGGAGGGGCATCCGCTCTTTCTCACGCGGCTCGTCTCGTTGTTCGTCGAGCGCGGAGAGATCTCCGAGACGCCCGAAGGGTGGAAGCTGACGCGGCCGCTGCGCGACGTCGAGCTCTCCTTGCCGGCGGACCTGCACGGCACGATCGAGCGCCAGCTCGATCTGCTCGAGCCCCATGCTCGACGCCTGCTCGCCTATGCGAGCATCGAGGGAGAGGAGTTTTCGTCGCTGGTGCTCGCGGCGCTCCTCGATCAGGACGCCCTCGAGGTCGAAGAGCGCTTGGAGCCGCTCTGCCGCGTCCATCGTCTCATCGATCTCGTCGGCGAAGAGCGCTGGCCCAATGGGCAAGCGTCGGTCCGCTACCGCTTTGCGCACGCGCTCTATCAAAACGTGCTCTACGACAGCCTGGTGAGCCGGCGCCGCGCACTCTTGCACCAACGAGCCGCCGAGTCCCTCCTCGCGCATTTCGGGGCGCACGCCGCGGAGGTCGCGGTGCCGCTCTCCGTCCACTTCGAGCGCGGCGGCGACGCGCAGCGCGCGCTCGAGTTCGCGACGATGGCAGGGCACAACGCACACCGGCTCCTCGCGTACAGCGAGGCGAAGGAGCACTTCGGCCGCGCACTCGCGCTCCTCGGCGCCGCCACCACGCCGGAGATCGCCGTGGCCGCGGCGCGCCTCCACCTCGCCCGCGGCTGGGTCGACTTCGACGCGGGCGCCCATGACCTCGGTGAAGCCGACTTCGCGCGCTGCCGCGAACGCGCCCGCGAAGCGGCGTCGCCCGAGATCGAGTGCGAGGCGCTGTTCGCCACCTCCGTCATTCACTCCTTCAGCTATCGCTTCGAAACGTCGGCGAACTTCGATCGCGAGCTCCTCCGCGTCGCCGAAGCGAACGGCAACGTCGAGTGGATCGCCCAAGCGTACCTCGGCCTCGCCTCGGGGTGCGCCAACTGCGGTGAGTTCGAAGCGGCCCTGCGCTGGAACCGAAAGGCCGAGCGGCTCGTCCGCCCCGATTTCTCGCCGCGCGTGCGCGCGAGCCTGCACACCAACTTGGGCACCTGCCAGCTCTTCGGCTCGAACTACGCCGAAGCCCTTCGACACTTCGAATCGAGCATTGAGCTCTGGGCTGGCATCTCGGGCGTCGTGTCGGTCGAGTGTCATCAAACCCTCGGCCGCGTCTACGGCAACCTCGGGCGCCTCTCCGCGGGCCTCCGCGCGTTTCGATTCGCCGAGGAGCTCGCCCGACGCAACGGTCAGGGTTTCCGCTGGGAGCAGCTTCCCTCCGGCATCGGCTGGCTCCTCTCGGAGATCGGCGACTTCGACGCTGCCGTTCGCGCCGACGAGGAGGCGGTGCGGCGGTCCGCCGAGCACGGGGCCGCCTTGAGCGAAGCGAGCCACCGCGCCGATCTCGCGCGCACGCACCTCGAGCTCGGCGCCTTCGCGGAGTGCCGGTCGGAGCTCGAGCGCGCCCGCGCCGTGCTCCAGGAGCCGGGCATCGCCGCTTGCCCCTGCGACGTGCTCTGGACCGGTCTTCGGCTGCTCTCCATCGAGTCGGCGCTGGCCGGGGCGCAGGACGATGCGCAGGGCTCGCAACGCATTGCGGAAGAGCTCCGCGACTCGGCCAAGCGGCTCGGTTCGCCCAAGTACGTCGCGGTCGCCGAGCAGAGGCTCGCTTCGCTCTATCGCCGGCGAGGCGACCTCGAAGGCGCCCGCCAGGCCCTCCACCGAGCGCTCGGGATCCTCGGCGCGCATCCAGTGCCGATCCTCACCTGGAGAGTTCAGGCGGATCTCGGGGCGCTCGAAGCGGCGTCCGGCAACGCCGGGCGTGCGCTCTCGGCCTACCGCGCCGCGCGCTCGATCGTGGACACGATCGCCGCCGAGCTCGACTCCCCGGATCTGCGCGCGACCTTCATCGGCTCGCCGCCGGTGCGAGCCGTGTTCGCGAGCACCGTCGCCTAAGTCGAAGGCTGCGGTCCCCCGCGGCCCGCGGCGCTTTAGCAACTTTTCATCCCAATTAGGCGGCGAAGAAAGGACTTTTTGGCGGCTCCGCCCCCAAGGTGATCCCGGCTGCGACACGAGGCGCCCCCATCCCCGGCGCCGCGCAGCGTTCACGGAGAACCGCCATGATGTCTCGCCCCTCGATCTTCTCTGCCGTCGCCATTGCCGCGTTGTTCGCTGGCTGCAACGGGTCGCGCCACGCGGGTCACCGGGAGGGCCTCGAGATCGTGCTCTCCCCGGCCCACCCGGGCTCGCCTCCGCCGCGCCCGGAGGGCACCTTCACGATTCGCGGATTGGACACTCCGTTCGTGAAGGAAGTGCCCGCTGTCCCCGCCGATGGCCGAACGGGCCAGCGCGTGCCCGTGCCCCCCGGCGCGTTCAGCGTGACGTTCACGCCCGTTCCGGGGCTCGGTCGCCCTCCCCAGGGAAGCGCCGAGGACGCGACGTGCACCGACGACTCCCCGCCTGCCGGCGTTGCGCGTCTGCTGACGGCGCCTCCCGTTCCCGTCGTCGTCGAGCGAGGACGGTACACGACCGTTCAGGTCCGCATGGCCGACGAGCGCACGCCAAAGCTCGTGAGTCGCGTCGACCCCGGCGTGTGTCGCTGACCCGAGTGGCCGCTCCGGCGCAGCCGTTGCGCGCGTCCCCCGCTCCGACGCAGCCGTCGCGCGGCCCGGGGCGGCCACTCGGCGAAGAGCGCTCGCTCGCTCTTGGCACGGCATCTGCTCGTGAACCCGCCATGGCTCGCCTGCTCGTCGTCTACGGCACGAAGTACGGTCACACCGCGAGGATCGCCGAACACATCGCGGCAACGCTGCGCATGGAGGGGCACTCCGTCGAAGTAACACCGGCGGCGAGCTTCCCACCCGCGCGCTCGCTCGATCCGTTCGATGCGGTCCTCGTCGGCGCGCCGATCCACGGCGGCACCTACGGGCGTGCCGTGAAGCGCTTCCTCCACGCGCATCGCGAGGAGCTCGCCGCGAAACACTGGGCCTTCTTCTCGGTGGGGCTCGCCGTGATCGCCGAGCGGGGACGCATCGACACTCAGCGCGCGCTGGATCGATTCCTCAAGTCCGCGAGCGCGCGCCCGACCCGCACCGAGCTCTTCGCCGGCTCGCTGCTCTATACGCGGTACAATCCCTTGATCCGCTTCATCATGCGTCGCATCGTCGCGAGCCAGGGTGGGGATACCGACACGAGCCGCGACTACGAATACACGAACTGGGATGCGGTCACCGACTTTGCTCGCGACTTCGCGCGCGAGCTCGGTCCGCTTCCGTCGAGCCGCCCCGAGGTCTCCACCCCGCGCTCGGCGCTTCGCATCGAGCCGCACGCCCCCGCGTCGAAGTAGCGATTTCCAGTGTTGTCGCGCGCGTAGCGGAAAGCCCCATGACGAAAATGCGACGATGCGCATTTCGCCCCAGGCGATAGCCTGGTCCCTCGCACGACCGCGGCCACGCGAAGCTGCTAGAACGACGTCGTTCGCCGTCGCTGTGGCAACGGTGGCGCCCGCCCCCGTGCTCGTCGTTCCGAAATGTCGGCTCGGCGAGCGCGCGCCACCGAACGTGTTGGCCGGGGCTTTTTTGTTTGGAGGTTCTGCGTGGCCGACGTGCTGATCATCGATGACGATATCGAGCTCCGTGAGGCGCTCGCGGAGGGGCTTTCCATGGAGGGCTTCCGCGTGGCTACGGTCGGCAACGGGCGCGAGGGGCTCGACTACCTGCAGGAGGCGATCCCTCCGCACGTCATTTTGGTCGACCTCATCATGCCGATCATGAACGGATGGCAGTTCTGCGAAGCGAAAAATGCCGACCCGCGGCTCGCTCGAATTCCCGTGGTCGCCCTCTCCGCCGCTGCGAAGAAAGACCCGACGTCCCCGTACTTTCTCGACGTGCAGGACATCGTCGTCAAACCGGTCATGATGGACGAGTTGCTTTCCGTCGTGCGGCGGTTCGTTCCGAGCACTCTCCCCTCTCGCTGAAGAGGCGCTGCGTTGGCAAAGCCCGGCGAACAGGAGGTCCTCCACCAAACGGGGCTCGACCCGGACAGCTCCGGTCGATTTCGGTCCGGTCGGCAGGCGACTCTGCCTGCGCGCATCGGCCGCTACGAGATCATCGAGCGCATCGGCGCGGGCGGCATGGCCGAGGCATTCCGCGCCAAGGCGCGCGGCCCCGCCGGGTACGAACGCGAGCTCATCATCAAGAGCATTCTTCCCGAGCTCGCGGAAGATGCCGAGTTCATCCGCTTGTTCGTCGCCGAGGCGAAGATCCTCGGACTCATCAAGCACCCGAACGTCGTGCAAGTGTACGACTTCGGCGAAGAGGGCGGACGCCATTTCCTCGCGCTCGAGTACCTCGATGGGCCTTCCGTCGCGGACATGATCGCGGTGCTCGCTCACTCCGGCCAAAACATGCCGCTCGGTCTCGCCGTCTACATCGCGCGCGAGATCTGCCTCGGCCTCGCCGCGGCGCACGGGCTCTGTGGGCCCGACGATCGCCCGCTCAACGTCGTGCACCGCGACGTCACGCCGTCGAACGTGATGACGACCACCGTGGGCGAGGTCAAGCTCGTCGATTTCGGCATCGTCCGCGTCGGCCCCGCCACCACGGCCACGCTCGGCGGGCGCGTTCGCGGCAAGCCCGCGTATCTGTCGCCGGAGCAGCTCGCCGGGAACGAAATCGACGGCCGCACCGACCTCTTCACGGCGGGGATCGTCCTGCACGAGATGCTGACCCTGAAGCCGCTGTTCCTCGCCGAAAACGAGCTCGCGACCATCTACCGCATCATGATGCACCAGATCGTTCCGCCGTCGGTGCCGCGGTCCGACGTCCCCCCCGAGCTCGATCGCATCGTGCTCCGTGCGCTCGAGCGCGAGCCCGAGCAGCGCTACCAAACGGCGGACGAGATGGCCGCCGACCTCACCGAGCTCGTCAACCAGCTCGGCGTCCACCGGGAAGACCTCGCGGAGTTCGCGCGTCAGATCAAGCAGCTCTCGGGTGAGCTCCGCCCCTCCGCACGCCTTCGGATCGCCTCGAGCGTGCCCCCGAACGTCGTGCGGCTCCTCGATGAAACTCCGGTGAGCCCCTTCGACCCCAACCCGGATCCGGACGACACTCCCGACACCCAGTGACGGCATCGGCGCAGAACGCCTCGCGTTCGCCGTCGTCGCGAAGCATGCGATGCGCGATGCTCGGCCCTGCGCCGCACGGACCACGCAACCGCGTGCTTGGTGCGTGTGGCGAACGCGCGCGGGTGTGTTGCTCTGACTCGGGGGAGCGACACGCCGTGCAGAGCCGAGATCGGGGCGTGTTCCACCTCGTTCGCGTCATCGAGCCGCGACCCGCGGATGTGGCCCGCACTTTGCTCGGCTCGCTCCCATGGCAACCACCAACACTCCCATGGGCACCGCGGGCACTCCGACCGGCGCCCGTTCGACTGCACAGCCCGTCCTGGGTCAGCGTGGCCGCGAGATCCAGCAGTATGGCACCCTCACGCGCTATCCCCTCGGGCTCGGCGACGACGTCCGCCTCGCCGCGTGCGAGGGCCTGAATCAGATCCTCGCCGACTCGATCACGCTGCGCGACATGTACAAGAAGCACCACTGGCAGGTGTCGGGCCCGACCTTCTACTCGCTCCACCGCCTCTACGAGAAGCACGCGGACGCGCAAACCAAGCTCATCGATCTCGTCGCCGAGCGCATCCAGACCCTCGGCGGCGTCGCGCTCGCGATGGCTGCCGACGTCGCCGAAACGACCAGCATCGAACGGCCACCTCGCGGCCGCGAGGAAGTCCCGGTCCAAATCTCGCGCCTGCTCGACGCGCACGAGCGCATTCTCGTTCAGTCCCGCACGCTCGCCCACCGCATCCAGGACATGGGCGACGACGGAACCAACGACATCCTCGTCAGCGAAGTCGTGCGCACGAACGAGCTCCAGGTTTGGTTTCTCTCGGAGCTCCTCGTCGACACCCCGCTCGTCGTCGCCAGCCGCGGCTCCTGATTCGCGGTTCACCGTTCACGAGCTTCGGCCAGCGCCGCCAGCACGGACGGCGACGACGTGAGCTGAGGACCCGAGCAACCCTCGAGGAGGGGGCGAGCCGACTCGTCGAAGAGGGGGCCCCGCCGGGCGCGGAGGCCCCTCTTCCGGGCCATGGGGGGCGCCGCCGCGCTGCGTGGACGGCTGGAAATGCAAGCGCCGGTCGGCCCGCGGCGCGAGCAACGTCTCCTCGCCTTCGGAAGACTCACCTCGCCCTACACTCGTGTCGCTTGCGTGACAAACAGGTTGCAGTGCCAAGCATCCGCTCGTAGCAGTCGAAAGACGCATTGAGTCGGACGCCCCCTGTATCCAGTCCTTCGAGTCCTTCCGCTTCTGCCGACGATGCCCTGTCGCTCGTACCTCGAGCGGAGCCCCTCGCGCGCGAGTCCCTTCCCTACACGCGCTACACGCGGCGCCTCGTGGCGCTCGGGTGGGCGGCGCTCGCCGGAGCCCTGGTGGGCGGAGCCATTCAGTGGGTTTTGCTCCCGCCATTCGTCCTCGAGACGGTGCCGCCCGGAGTGCGGTACGCGGCCCTGCCGCTGCTCCTCTCCGGTGCTGCGCTCGTCTGGGCCGCGCTCGCCGCGCTCGGAGCTTTTGGCGCCGACGGGATAGCTCGACTCCTTCGACGGAAAACAGCGCGCCCCCGCGGGCTCCTCTTCCTCGGCGCGAGCGCCCTGGCGCTGCCCTATGCGATCGGGCTTTCGACGTTCACGTACTCGGGACCACGGGTTCGAGAGCTCTGGTACCGCCCGAGCCTCGTCGTCGCGACGACGCTGATCCTCGCTGCCTGTTTCGGCGCGTGGGCCGTCTCGGCGGCATGGACGCCGCGGCGGCGTCGAACGCGCCTCCTGTTCGCCGTGGGCTGCCTCCTGTGCGGCATCGCGCTCGTCGTGGTGAACGCGGTCGTGCTGCCCAACGAGTACGAGCCCATCCACCGTTTCGTGAGCGGCGCCATCATTCTGCTCCTCGTCTCCGCGGCGGATCATGGCCTTCGCCTGCAACGTCGGCGACGGCAGCTCGGCCGAGCCGGATGGCTCTCCGCGGCGGCGCCGTGGTCGGTCGCGGTCCTCGCCGCCGCCACGTCCGTTTGGCTCGGAGCGACCCGGGAGACCGTCGGCTGGGTGCTCTGGGGAGAGGCCGCGGTCACGCGCTACATCCCCGTTCGGCCAGACCTCGGCGACGATCCCGACAACGAGAATCGGTTCGTCCTCAAGCCCGTGGTCGATTCACCGCGCATCCGCGCGCGGCGAGCGGAGCGCGCGCGCAAGAAGCCACCCCACATCGTCCTGTTCTTCATCGACAACGTTCAGGCGGACCACGTCGGCGCGTACGGCTACGACAAGCACCCCACGACGCCGAACATCGACGCCCTCGCGAAGCGCGGGGCGCTCTTTCGACGAGCGTACAGCAACTATCCGCAGACCCGGAACTTCGCTTCCCAGACCATCACCGGGCGCAGCATCCCGACGAGGTTCAACAGACACAATCCGCCGGCGGTGTTCATCGAGGAGTCCCTCACGCGCCTGCTGAAGGAACGAGGCTACACGAGCTTCGTTCACGCCTTCTTCGACGTCACCTTCCAGAAAGCCTTCGACCCGCAGCGATACGCGATCGACACGTTCGTCAGACCGCCGAGCCGCAAGGAGCTCAGAAAGGTCACGGCCTGGCCGAGGATCCCGGTCGAAGGCATCCTGAAGAAGCTCGAGCGCCACCTCGCGCGGCCGGGAGTCGCCGAGAAGCCCGCGCTGATCTGGATCCATTTGCTCCACCCCCACTGGAGCGGGGACGAGTTCGTCGGCAGTCCCCGCTTCCCGTTCGGCGACGGGCTGGTGGATCGATACGACAGCGCCATCGCCGCATCCGACGCGTGGATTCCAGTCCTCCGGGAGATGATTCGCAACAAGCTGCACGATCCGGACAACACCGTCTGGATCGTGGGCTCCGACCACGGCGCCGGCGTCAGTCGCCAGCAGGAGCACGTCGGCAAGACGCTGTTCGAGGACCAGGTGCACGTGCCTCTGGTCATCGCGGGACCCGGCATCAAACCGGGCACGTACGACTTCGCCGTCGACTCTGCGCTCGACGTCCCCGCGACGGTCCTCGACCTCGCCGGGCTCGAGCCGCCAACGCGCTGGGACGGGATCTCGCTCGTGCCCCTGATGCAGGGCGACTACAAGCCCGTGGAGCGGGCGCTCGTGTTGGCCTACGAGTCGCGCTGGAAGGCGGCCATCGTCGGTCGAAAGAAGCTCATCGAGTACCGGGGTGCCGCGTCGCTGTACGACCTCGCCGCCGATCGGCTCGAGCGCGTGAACCTGGCCGACCGCTATCCCGACCTGGTCGATGATCTACGCAGCTTCGCTCGCGACACCGTCGCCCGAAGGCGGGCCGCGTACCGCGCGACGGCCGCGGAGTAGCCCACCGAACGACACCGAGGAACGCCCCGAAGCGCCTGCTCCCGCTCAGCAGCTCCTCCACGTCCATACATCCTGCTCACGATAAAAGAGCGTCCATTGCTTCGGCAAATCGGTACGATAGCGGTCGGGAGCCGATGTCGGAATCAGAAGCGAGGGTGCGCGCGCCGTTGACCAAGGCGATCGTCGATCTCTTGAAGACGCAACCACCGTCTGTGCAGGCGGCCGTGCGAGCGAAGGCCGAGAGCGCCATCGAGCGTGTCGAGCTCGCGTCGCGCGTCGACTGGATCCCTCTCTCCACCCAGCTCGAGATCCTGTCCGCGCTTTACGCCGAGATCGGGCCCGAAGGCTACGACGCGTTCTGCGCCGCGCACTTCGGGTCAACGGTCGAGCAGCCGCTCGTCCGGGGCGTGTTCGAGGGAACGCTCCGGGTGTTCGGCATCTCGCCGGGAGCGCTGTACAAGATGTTCGGAAAGACGTGGACGGTCATCGCTTCGGGGTGCGGGGTCATCTCGATCGAAGGTCAAGCGTCGCCCTCCGGCACCACCCTGCACGTGACCGAGCTCCCCACGAAAGAACGGGAGATCGATCTGTTCGTCCGCGGCTTCCGCGCGACGTTCCAAGGGGTGCTCGACGTCGTCAAGAAGCAAGGGACGGTCAGCATGCGCTCGTTCGATCGCGACGCGGGCAAGGCCGTCTACTTCGCGACCTGGAAGTAGCATCATCCGTCTCGCGGGCGCTCCGTCGACGAGACGAGCGTCCGCGACGAGGCAGCGCCTACAGAGCGTCACCACCCGAGCGTTTGCTCGAGCTCGGTCGTGAGCTCCGCGGCCATCTTCTGGTGCGTCGTGAGGTTCGGGTGATAGTCGCAGCCGTATCCGTCCGCCGGATCCGTCGGCGTGAGCGCGAAGGTCTTCACCTTCGAGTCTCCCGCCTGGGCCCTGCGGGAGACGGCGTTGTCGATCGAGCTCCGAGCCGTCGTGAGATCGGCTCCGCTCAACAGCGGGCCCACGGTGCAGAGGATCCACGCCTCCGGGTACTTCTCCCGCACTCGCTCGAGGAACGCCACGTAAGCGTCCTCGAACTGTGCCGGCGTCGGATCCTGAGCCGTGCTGAAGTCGTTCGTTCCGAGGTTGATCACCACGGCGTGCGGTTGAAATCGGGAGAAGTCCCAGAGACTCGAGGCCTGCTGCGGGAGCGTGCGATCGTAGTAGTCCGGCATCGGATCCATGCAGCTCGACGCATCGTCCCCGTAGTTGCACACGACGCCCTTGCCGGACCAACACACCGTCGAAAGCTCGGCTTCGAGCGTGCGGGCGCT
Source organism: uncultured Sorangium sp. (assembly GCA_964475255.1). Taxonomy (GTDB): domain Bacteria; phylum Myxococcota_A; class Polyangia; order Polyangiales; family Polyangiaceae; genus PMG-095. The sequence goes on along the minus strand of CAYYWA010000040.1, from coordinate 522 downwards.
GATCGCCGCGTACGTGAGGTAGTGGTTCTCCGTGTCGGGCGAGAACGGGCAGCTCATGTCGGCGCCCTCGTTGCCGTAGCCGCACGTGATCGAGTCGCCGACCACCTCGAGCCGCCGCGCGGGCGCTGGAGGCGGCGCCAAGAGCTCGCCGTCTCCGAAGTCGAACCCGAGGAACTGCGACTCACCGAGGTGGGCTTCCGTGCGCCGATAGAGCTCGATCGTGTGCTCTCCCGCTGCGAGCCCCGACGCCACCGGCGTCACGCCGCTCGTGGGAACGAGCTTCGGTCGCACCATGCCGTCGATCACGACCGAGTACTGTTGTCCTCCCTCGAGCCGCACGCCCACCGACGTCCCCGAGAACCGCGCCACGATCCCCGTCCCCGACCACGCAAATCGCGGCCCGGCCGCGTCCGTCGTGTCCACGCGCCCGACGAAGCGCACGCCCGGCGCCTCGGACGAGGCGCCCCCAGCGCCCGCTCCGGACGCACCGCCCCGGCCGCCTTGGCCCCCTCCTGCAGCATT
>CAYYWA010000039.1:0-25624 GCA_964475255.1 uncultured Sorangium sp. | reverse complement strand
CCGTGCCACCGTTGCTCGCCGCCCCGCTGCTCGTGCCGGTCGCGCCAGCGCTCGTTCCCACTGGGCTCCCACCGCTCGCGCTGCCGGGGGCTCCCCCCGTGAACGCGGAAGCGCCGCCCGCGCCCACGTCCGAGAAAAGATCGGTGCTCTCGGCGCCGCCGCACGCCGCCGTGAGAACGATGCCGAACGCGACGAAGCACTGCCTGGACCGCATCGAATCGGGCTCTCCTTCGAGGTGGGGGTGCCGAGCGCACCCGCCTCGAGAGTCTACCGACGCGATTGGTCGAGTCCAACGGCGGCCGCACGGAAGCGCACTCCACGGCCAGAGCGGGTGTCTCGAATCGAGCCGTTGCTGGCCAGGACCCGAGTTTGGTTCCTCAGCCCTGAAAAAATTCCTGAATTTCGTCCTTGCGCGCGATCGCGTCGGCGTAGCCGCCCGCGATGATCTCGGCGGCGAAGTCGCCGTCGAACAAGAGGTACGACGCCCAGTCGGCCTCCGACTCCGGGGCTCCGCGGACCGCGCGTTCGATGAGATATCGAGCGAGCGGCTTGAGCGTGTCCGCCTTCAGGCGTTCGCGGATGTACTCGCCTGCCAGCTCGCCGAGATCTCGAGAGGGCATGAAGACCAGCGTGCGGAGCCGTCGATACGGCATCCCGCGATGCTGAACCCACACGCGTTGCACGCGATCGTAGTCGGCCGGTGACAGCGTCTGCTCGAGCACCTCCATCACCTGATTCAGCCGGTCGAGCACCTGCAGATCGTAGGCGACCGGATCGAGCAGCAATGCGTTCAAGAGCTTGCCGATCAGGAACACCGGGCTCAGATCGCGGCGCATGCCGGTGTCGGCGGCCTCGACGGCGGCCAGGTCACCCGGTGAGCGCGGGTGCCGAACCGTGACGATCACGACGCGATCGGCGCCGGCGCGGATCGCCGGAGCGATCGGCGTGTTGAAGCGCAGACCGCCGTCGCAATAGTAGTGCTCGCCGATGCGCCGCGTCGGGAAGAGGAGGGGAATCGCCGCCGAGGCGAGAACGTGATCCGCGGTGATGCGCTCGAACACGGTGGCGCGTCGCTCGTCGCGCGTCGGGATCACGGAAACGCCCGGCGCGTGCTCCGTGAACATCGTCGTGCGCCCGGACGCGACGTGGAGCGCCGCGATCAACACCGCGAGCACGCGACCGCTGTCGACCGCGCGATGGAGGCGATCCCAATCGATGCTGCGCCGCACGAGCACCTCGAGCGGGCGCGTGTCGAGCAGCGAGTTGCCGATGTGTGAATTCTTGGAGCCCGGGATCCGCAGGCCTGTGAGCCCGAACGGTCGCACCCGGGTGTGGTCCTCGAGCTTCAGCGTCTTCCACACCTCGGCCAGACGGCTCACGCCGTGATCGGGCTGATCGGCGTTCGCTGCCAGGAACGCCGTGTTGATCGCGCCCACGGACGCGCCCGAGAAAATGCGGAAGAGCGGCGGGCTTCCGGGTGCGGGGCGCAGCGCGTCCACGATGCCGAGGATCACGCCGACCTCGTAGGCGCCGCGCATCCCGCCGCCCGACAGCACGAGGCCCGTCTTGGGTGGCGAATGGAAAGGGGCGCGCATTCCGAGTGAGCTGACTCAGATTTCCCGCGAAAATTTCTCAGGTCAAGCGCAAAGCTCGAAAACGACGCGGAGACGCTCTGCCACCCAGCCGGCTGGCTCCGCTCCTTGCCCGACGCTACTGTCCGCCACCCATGAAGGCGAGCGAACCATGAATCAGGGTCTCCGTGACGCGGAGGTCGGAGCATGTGCTCCGGTCTCCGCACGCGAAGCGGATTCGAGCGGTGTGAAGCGGACCCCGCTCGCGCCGCCTTTTGCCACCGCCGAGCTGCCTCGGGTTGGTGGCCGCATCGGGGATGCCCTCGAGGATTTTCGGGTCGACGAGATCCCGGCCTATCGCCCCAGCGGTTCGGGGGAGCACTGGTACGTGCACGTCGAGAAGCGAGGCATGACGACGCCCGATCTCGTGCGCGCCATCGCTCGCGCGGCGGGCGTCACCGAGCGCGACATCGGCTACGCCGGGCTCAAGGATCGCCATGGCGTGACCACCCAGTGGCTGTCGCTCCCCGCGCGCGCTCCGGCCCCCGAGTCGTGGGAGCTCCCGAAAGAAGCGCGGGTGCTCGATGTCTCGCGCCACGGGAACAAGCTTCGGACCGGGCACCTCCTCGGTAACCGTTTCCGGATCGTGCTCGTCGAGGTTCCCGAGGGCGGTGAGCACCGCGCCAAGGCCGTCGTGGAGCGCTTGTCCGAGCGCGGTCTCCCGAACGCGTTCGGCAACCAGCGCTTCGGAAGGGATGGCGACAACCTGGGCCGCGCGCTCGCTTGGCTCGAGGGGGGCGGCCGCACGCGCTTGTCGGCGTTCCTGTACAAGCTCTACCCGAGCGTGGTTCAGGCGGAGGTCTTCAATCGCTACCTCGTGCTTCGCGGCGCCGAGGGGCTCGACAGAACACTTCGCGGGGACGTCGTTCGGCTCGAAGGCTCGCACGCCACCTTCGTCGTCGAGGACGCGGAGCGCGAGACGACGCGCCTCCTCGCTCGCGACATCCACCTCACCGGGCCCATCCCGGGCCCGAAGATGCGCAAGGCCGCAGGGCGTGCGCTCGAGCTCGAGCAGCAGGTGCTCGCCGAGCTCGGCGTGACGGAGGCCATGCTCGAGGCGCTCGGTCGAAGCGCGCCGGGCGCACGTCGCGATCTCGTGGTTCCGATCCGGGACCTCGTGCTAACGCCGCTCGACCCCGCGCGGCTCGCGCTCGAGTTCTCTCTGCCTGCGGGGAGCTACGCGACCGTGCTCATCCGCGAGCTCACTCGCGAGGATTCCACAGCGCTTTCCGGATGAGCGCATCGAGCGGCCGCGGAGGCAGCCCCGCGCGCCGACGCGACTTCGTCTCCGAAACGCGCTTGGGCCTCTCCATGTCCTCGGGTCAGCTAAAATCCAGCTTCTAGCCCTCGGTCTCCGCTCGGCCGTACGGCGCGCTTCCCAAGACTCGTCGGGCCTGCTAGGAGGCGACATCGTCGATGACACGTGAGCGCTGCGACGTGATCGTGGTGGGAGGCGGCCCCGCCGGTTCGACGGTTGCCACGTTGCTCGCGCGCCGTGGGCGACGCGTCGTCCTGTGCGAGCGCGAGACGTTCCCACGCTTCCACATCGGCGAGTCCTTGCTGCCCTGCGCGATGCCGCTGCTCGAGGAGCTCGGGGTGATGCCGGAGCTGCAGCGCCGGTTCCTGCCGAAGCACGCGGCCGAGTTCGTGAGCGAGGATGGCTCGTTCTCGCGGCGCTACGCGTTCGATCAGGGCCTCGTCGGCGGACCGAGCTCGGCCTTCGAGGTCGATCGCGCCGAGTTCGATACGGTGTTGCTCGAGAACGCCGCGCGCGCCGGCGTGGACGTCCGCCAGGGCGTGCAGATCACCGCCTTCGACACCGATCTCCGGCGCGCCCGTGTCTACGGGCGCACCAGCACGCGCCAGCGCTGCGAGGTCGAAGCGAACATCTTGATCGACGCCACGGGGCAGCAGTCGCTCGTCGCCGGCAGGCTCGGTCTCCGGCGCATGGATCCGTCGCTCCGGAACTTCTCCATTTTCTCGCACTTCGAGGGCGCTCGGCGTCACTCTGGAGCGCGCGAGGGCGACATCAGCATCGTGCTCGTTCCCGACGGCTGGTGGTGGGTCATCCCGCTGAAGAACGACCGCACCAGCGTCGGCCTCGTGGCGCCCGCGAAGGCGCGCGGGGATCGCAAGCTCGACGAGAGCTACTTCTTCGAGCGGATTGGGGCCTCGTCCTACCTCCGCGAGCGCCTTGCCGACGCCCGACGCGTGGCGCCGATTCGGACGCTCTCCGACTGGTCCTACTCGAGCGAGCGTATGGTGGGCGAGCGCTGGCTGCTCGTGGGAGACGCCGCGACGTTCATCGACCCGGTCTTCTCGACAGGGGTCTACCTCGGCATGGCGGGCGCTTTCCGTGCGGCCGAGACCGTCGAGCGCGCCCTCGCGCGCGGCCACTGCTCGCGCACGGCGCTCTTGCCGTACGAGCGCTGGGTGAAGGAGGGCGTCGAGGTGTATCGGAAGTTCGTGCGCGGCTTCTACCGCCCCGAGTTCGTCGAGGTCCTCCTCCACCCGAGCGACTGGATGGGGCTGCGGGCGGCGGTGACGTCGCTGCTCGCCGGGCACGGCCTCGACCGCACCGACGTTCGCCTCCGCGCCACGCTCTTTCACGTCATCGCGCGGGCGAACCGCCACCTCACGTTGGTCCCGCGCCTGTCCGGGCGCCGAGTCGCGTCAGGGTAGCTTCGGCTCGACCAACGAGCCCGGACAATCGAGCGAGCGCAAGAACGCGACCACCGCCGAGATCTCGGCGTCGGTGAGCTTTCGGTCCGTGAGGAGCGGGCTCAGGTTCTTGTTGGCGTGGCCCCCGGTCGCCATGAAGCGCACGGCCTCTTCCAGGTCGGCGACGGAGCCGTCGTGGAAATAGGGCGGGGTCTTCGCGACGTTCCGGAGCGACGGCGGCTTGAATGCAGCCCAATCCGCGGCGTTCTTCGTCACTGCCATCCGGCCGACATCGACCTCGTCCTCCTTCTTCCCGCGGGTGCCGATGCCCGTGTTGAAGTAGGTGCCGTCTTTGGCCATGAAGGCGGTCGAGAAGTGAGGCGGCGCGTGACAGGCGACGCAACCCGCCTTGCCCATGAAGAGCTCGAGGCCTTGCTTTTCCCGATCCCCGAGGGCGCTCTTGTCGCCCTTGGCGTAGCGGTCGTACCGCGTGTCATCGCAAACGAGCGTGCGCTCGTAGGCCGAGATCGCCTGGACGATCGTCTCTGGAGTCGCGCCGCGATCGGGGAACACCTTCGCGAACGCCTGCTTGTACTCCGGGATCTTGCCGATTTCCTTGGCCTTCGCCTCGAGCTTGTCCTTGCCGACGCCCATGTTGCCGCCGGCCCAGGCCGCGAGCGCTTGTGATTCGAGCGAGTCCGCGCGTCCGTCCCAATAGAGGCGCGGCAAATAGCCCACGTTCCAGAGCACCGGACTATGCCGCGTCAGCTTCACTCCTTTGGCGCCGACCGCAGTCGGGTCGTGCCCGCCCGTGCCGTCCTCGTTCAGATGGCAGGAGTAGCAGGCGCGCGTGCCGTCGGCGCTGAGGCGCTTGTCGAAGAAGAGCTGATGGCCGAGGGCGATCTTCTCTGGAGTTTGCGCGTTGTTCTCCGGAATGGGCACCGAGCCGAGCACCGGGAACGTCATGGAGTCCGTCTTCGGCCCCGCGGGCGCGGCCGCCGACGCGACGAGAGGGGCGCTCGCCGAGGCGGCAGGCGCCGGGGTTTCTTTCTTGCTGCAGGCGAGCCCCGCGAGAGAAACGAGCAAGCAGGAGAGGGCGGCTCTGGGTGCACGCATGGGATCTTCGCTACCCGACCTTGGCACTCACCGCAAGCAAGGCGTGACGGCGCATCCGTTCCGCATGCTCGAGCGTTCCCGCTGCCTCTCGCGGTAGTGGCGAAGAGGGAGCATCACGATGCGGCGAACAGCGCTTGGCGAGCCGAGTCGGAGATGGCGACGACGGCGGGATGATTCAGTCGCCGCTCGACGGAGATGGCGAAGAAGCGCTCGCGCACATCGCGGGTGCGACCGAGCACCTGCACGCCGTACTGCGCCACGATCTCCCGCTCGACGACGGTCGGCGCCACGAAGAGCCCGATGCCGTCGCCGCCGAACACTTGGAGCAGGGCGCTGTCGGCGAACTCCGCGACGACGCGCGGCCGGACGCGCCGCCGCTCGAACCACTCGTTCAGCGAGCGTCGGAGGTTCAGTGTCTCGAGCGGAAGCAGCATCGGAGCGTCGTTCAGCGACGCGGGGAACCCGCGCCGGTACGCCTTCACGAGCGCCTTCGTGCCGAAGAAGGTGACGCCTGTCTCGCCGAGCACGTGATTGAACGCGCGAACGGTGCTGCCCGGAGGGACGGGCGCATCCGAGATCACGATGTCGAGGGTGTGCACGGCGAGGTCTCCCAAGAGCTTTTCGTACGCGCCCTCGTGGCACACGAGCCGTACCGGCTCGGGCAAGGTCAAGGCCGGCTGCAGGAGCCGGCGCACGATCACCTTCGGCACCGCGTCGGCGATGCCGACGTCGAGCCGCAGCGGTCTGCCCGTCGATTGCCCCCGGACCGTGTCCACCATCTCGCGCCCGAGCGTGAAGATCTCGTCGGCATAGCGGAAAACCACCCGACCCACCTCGGTGAGCGCGAGCTTGCGACCGACCTTCGTGAACAGCTTCTCGCCGAGCTGGTCCTCGAGCGCGTGAATCTGCGTGCTCAAGGTCGGATGGGAGAGGCGGAGCACCTTGCCGGCCTGGGTGAGCCCTCCCTCGCGAGCGACGACCCAGAAGTAGAGCAGGTGGTGGTAGTTCACCCATTCCATGGACTCGGGAATATGTCGCTATTCTCGACGTGTGTCGTCGATTTTTCGTCATGGTCTACATTTGAGCCGGGCCTTATGAAGCTCGAACGGCGCGGCTGGGCCGAATCACGGCAGGCCAGCGCCGTTCGGAGCAGCCCATGAAACGACACGCCCGGGCATCGCCGGCGCGAAGGAGCTCGCGTGCGGCGAGGAACCAACCATGAACATCGAAAGCGTGGGCTCACCGGCGTTGTGGATCGGGTTCACCCTGTTCGTCCTGGGCATGCTCGCCTTGGACCTCGGGGTGTTCCACCGCAAGGCGCACGTCGTGCACGTTCGCGAGGCGCTGATCTGGACGGGCGTCTGGATCACGCTCGCGCTCCTCTTCAATCTCGGCGTCTACGTCTGGTTCGGCGCGGAACGCGCGTTCGAGTTCCTCACGGGTTATCTGATCGAGAAGGCGCTGTCGATCGACAATATCTTCGTCTTCATCGTCGTCTTCTCGGCATTCGCGGTTCCGAGTCAGTACCAGCACCGGGTCCTGTTCTGGGGGATCTTGGGTGCGCTCGTCATGCGCGCGATTTTCATCGTGCTCGGCGCGGCGCTCCTCCAGCGCTTCCACTGGGTGATTTACGTCTTCGGTGCGTTTCTGGTGTTCACCGGGGTCAAGCTCTTCGTCCAGCGCGGCGACGAGGTGCACCCGGAACGAAACCCACTGTTCAAGCTGTTCCGGCGGTTCGTGCGGTCCGTCGGTGAGTACCGCGGTCAACATTTCACGGTGAAAGAGGGCGGGCGGCGGTACGCGACGCCGCTCTTGCTCGTCCTCGTCGCGATCGAGGCCACGGACGTCGTGTTCGCGGTGGACTCCATCCCCGCGATCTTCGCCGTCACCGACGACCCATTTCTCGTCTACACCTCGAACATTTTCGCGATCCTCGGCCTGCGCGCGCTCTACTTCGCCCTGTCCGGAATCATGGGGAAGTTTCACTACTTGAAGGTGGGCCTGTCGGGCGTTCTCGTCTTCGTCGGGCTCAAGATGCTCGTCTCGGGCGTGTACAAGGTCCCGATCCTGGCGTCGCTGCTGGTCATCGTGGCCTTGCTGGGCGGCTCCATGGCTCTATCGCTCTTGCGCGCGCCGGGCAGCTCGCCCCCGCTCGGTGCGCCCGGAGGCCGCGAGGTGAAGTCGTGACGGGGCGCGGAGCACGACGCCCGAGTCGGGCGAGCCGCTGTGCCGAAACAACTCCGAGGGTGAATCATGAGCGTCTTTTGCGGGACTGATTTTTCCGAAAGCGCGGACGTCGCGGCGCGCGTGGCGGCAGGGATCGCCGCGCGGCTCGGCCTTCCTCTGGAGCTCGTGCACGTGCACGAGACGGAGCTCCCCGAGTCTCCCGGAGGCCTCTGGCCCGAACGGTCTCAGGTGGAACGGCGTTTGAGCGAGCAGGCGCTGGCGTTGCAGAGCGTCTTCGGGGCAGAGGTCACGCCGAGCCTCGAGCAGGGCGCGCCCCACGAGGTCCTCGCGCGCCGGGGTCAGCGCGCCGACGCGCGTCTGATCGTGGTGGGCTCGCTCGGGAAGACGCGGCAAGAGCTCTGGCTGCTCGGCAGCGTCGCCGAGCGCGTCGTACAAGCCGCTTCGGTCCCGGTGCTCGTGGTGCGCGAAGCCGCCGGGCTCGAGGCCTGGCTGCGCGGCGAGAAGACGCTGCGGGTCCTCGTGGGCGTCGAGTGCACGGCCCTCTCGCGCACGGCCCTCGCGTGGGCGAATGCTCTTCGCCGGATCGGTCCCGCTGACCTCATCGTGGCTCGCATCGCCTGGCCCGCGGAGGAGCACGATCGCTTCGGGGTCTCGACCCCCGTACCGCTCGATCATCTGCGTCCGGAGCTCGAAGCTCCGCTCGTGCGGGAGCTCGAGGCCTGGGCGGGCGAAGAGGGCCGCGGCGCTCCCGGGTCCACGACGTTCGTCGTTCGCGCAGGCTGGGGGCGCGTGGACGGGCACCTCACCCAAGTCGCCTCGGAAACGGGCGCCGATCTGCTGGTCGTCGGCACCCACCAGCGCGCGGGGATTGCCCGACTCTGGCAAGGCTCCGTTTCGCGAGGCGTCCTGCACTGCGCGGCGATGAGCGTCGCCTGCATTCCGCAGTCGAAGGGATCGCGCGCATAGCGCGTGAGCGCGCGCTCCGGATGCGGCCGGTGCCACGCGTTCGCGCGGCCCGGCGGAGTCTTCGGAATCCCGCTCGATCAGCGAGCGAAAACACGAGGGCTTCGCCGGGTTTCGAGGCTGGTGCGCGGTCGATCTCCTGACAGACTTCGTCGACGTGGCCGAGGCGAAGGAGGGCGGCTCGACGCCGCAGTGGACGTCCGACGGTGAGCGCGCGCGCCCGCATGGCGAGCTCGCTCGTGGATCAGACGGACTCGGGCAACCCCGAAAAGAGGACGCCGGCGCCCTTGGCTCCGTACCTCGCGTTGAGGTGCAGGAGCACGGCCGTGAGCGACTCGAGCGCGATGGCGTTGTCGAGCGGCCCCGCGTCGAGCCCGCGCAATCCGAGATCGCGAACGAGGTCGAGAACGCGAGAACGCGCCGCCTCGTCGTCGGTCGCGACGAGCACGTCGCAACGCACCTCGGCGTCGGGATCCGCGAGGCGCGTATGGCTGACGTGGTGCAACGCCGCGACCACCTTCGTTTCGGGACCGAGCAGCGCCTGCGCTTCGAGCGCCGCGGCGCGGCCGCTCGGCAGCCGAACACGGCCGAGCTCCGGCGGCGAGAGCGGTACGGTGACGTCGAGCAGGATCTTTCCAGCGAGCTCCGGTCGGATCGCACGCAGCGTCGCGGCGTGGGCGCCATACGGAACGCTCAGCACGACGACCTCGCCACTCCGTGCCGCGTCCCGGTTGTGGGCGGCCTCGAACGGGCCGAATCCTCCGGCCGCGAGCGCGGCGGCGCGAGCGCGTGCCTTTTCGACGTCACGCGACCCGAGGATCACCTCGTGTCCGGCGCGCGCCCAGCGCACGGCGAGACTCCCTCCCTCTTTTCCCGTTCCGCCCACGATTCCGATCCGCATGGCTCCCGTCCTTCCGGCGCGTCCGCGCTCGTACGCCGCGCGACCCGAGATCAGTGTAGCGAACGGCGGGAGGGACGCATGAAGCTCGAGCGGGTGGTTGCGCTCTCTGGGGGTGTCGGCGGCAGTCGTTTCCTCGACGGCCTCGCCCGTGAGCTGCCGGGCGGGGCGCTCACCGCGATCGTCAACACGGGCGACGACTTCGAGCATCTGGGTCTGTACGTGTGCCCCGACCTCGACACGGTGATGTACACGCTGGCGGCGGTGGGCGACGAGCTGCGTGGCTGGGGACTCGCGGGAGAGACGTTCGCCGCGATGACGATGTTGCGCCGGTATGGCGGGCCCGAGTGGTTCCACCTGGGCGATCGGGATTTGGCGACACACGTGCTGCGTACAGCCGAGCTGCGGCGGGGCGAGTCGCTGAGCGCGGTCACCACCCGGCTGTGCGGGGCGTTCGGGATCGCGGTCCGTGTGCTGCCCATGACCGATGCCCCGTGCCGCACGCTGATGGAAACGGTCGAGGAAGGCCCCCTTCCGTTCCAGGACTGGCTCGTCCGACGCGGCGCTCAGCCCGCTCTGCGCGGGATCCGATGGGATGCTCGTCCTCCCCCCGCTCCGGGAGTGATCGAGGCGCTCGAGGCCGCCGACCTCGTGCTCATCGGGCCCTCGAATCCCTACGTCTCCATCGACCCCATCCTGGCGCTCGATGGGGTGCGTGCCGCGCTTTCGCGAAAGCCGGTCGTCGCGGTGAGCCCAATCGTCCATGGTCGCGCCGTCAAGGGTCCACTTGCGGCGATGATCCCGGCGCTCGCTGGCGTGGCCCCGAGCGCGGCAGCCATCGCTTGCCACTACGGGGAGCTCCTTCAGGGCCTCGTGGTCGAGCGCGGCGACGAGGGGGGGATCGAGGGCGCCGCGGTGTACGCCACGGATACCGTGATGCGCTCGCAGGCCGATCGCCGAAGGCTCGCGCGGGAGACGCTCGCGTTTGCGGCGGAGCTCCTCGGATGAGCCTGCGCAATCCCTGGGCCCTCGTGCCGGTGAAGGCCTTCGAGCGCGGCAAATCGCGGTTGTCGCCGGTGCTCTCCGACGAGGCGCGCGCGGCGTTCGCGCGCGCCCTCTTCGACCACGTGCTCGATGTCCTGACGCGAGCACGAACCGTCGAGGGGGTGCTCGTCGCGACCGACTCGCTCGACGTCGCCGCCGCGGCACGGACGCGGGGTGCGGACGCGCTGCTCGACCCGCCTGGCCCGAAGACACTCGCGAGCGTCGTGGACTCGGGACTTTCCGAGCTCGCGGCGCGCGGCGTTGGCGGAGCGCTCGTGGTCATGGCGGACTTGCCGCTGCTCGACGTCGGCGACGTGCACAGGGTCGTCTCGCTGCTCGAGGAGCACGCCGTCGTGGTCGCCCGTGCGCGCGACGGACGCCAAACGAACGCGTTGGCGCTCGCTCCGCCCGGCCGCTTGCGGACCGCGTTCGGTCAGACAGGGAGCTTCTCGGCGCACGTCTCGGCCGCTCGGGCCGCCGGCCTCCGTTTCGCCGTCCTCGAAAACGAGCGGCTTGCGTTCGACGTCGACGTTCCCGAGGATCATGCCTCGCTGGTCTCGAGGCTCGAGCAGAGGGCTCCGGGGTCGCGGGTGCGCTCGTGAGGGCGTCGGCGGGTCGCGCCCGCCTTCAGCCGCTCGCGACCGGGAGCCTGAAGCGAAAGCGTGGATCGCGCGTGAGCGCCGCGTAGCTGCCGAACGCGTCTTCCGCGTCGGCGACATGATCGAGCGGGGAGTCCTCGTCGGTTTCCGGTTCCGACGCGAACACCCGCACGCGCCGGTAGCAGGTGTCGCGTTGCACCGGGACACGCCCGGCCTCGCGAACGAGGCGACGCAGCTCGGCCGGCGACTGGAACTGTCCGTGGCCAGCGCCCGCGGCCGTGGAGATGCTCTCGTTGAGCAGCGTGCCGCCGAGATCGTTGGCGCCCGCCGAGAGCAACCACTGCGCCATGCGCACGCCCTCCTTCACCCACGAGACCTGGATGTTGCGCACCGTCGCGCCGAGCATCAGCCGCGCGATCGCGTACAACCGCGCGACTTCGTTTCCGGTGGGGCCGGGGCGCAGCCCGGGCAGGTGGTGCTTCACGTGGGCTGGCGCCTCGTGATGCACGAAAGAAAGGGGCACGAACTCCGTGAACCCCCCGGTCTGCTTCTGAATCGAGCGCAGCAGGTCGAGGTGGCGGATGCGCTGCTCGTCCGACTCGAGATGCCCGTACATCATCGTCGACGTGGTGGGCAGACCGAGCTCGTGGGCGCTCGTGATCACGTGCACCCACTCGGCCGTGGTGATGCGGCCGGGCGCCAGGCGGTGGCGCGGCCCATCGTCGAGGATCTCTGCCGAGGTGCCTGGCAACGAGCCGAGGCCGGCGTCGCGGAGCTCAGCGAGGAAGTCCCGCGGAGACATCCCGCTGCGCTCTGCCCCGTACTTGATTTCCTCGGGTGAGAAGGCGTGCACGTGCAGCTCGGGAACCGCCCGTTTGAGCGATCGCACGAGCTCGACGTAGAAGGACGCGTCGAGGCCCGGCGAGAGCCCCGCCTGGACGCACACCTCGGTGGCGCCGAGAGCATGCGCCTCCTGCGCTCGGCGGACGATCTCCTCCGTATCGAGGAAGTACGCTTCGTCGCTGCGTTTCGTCCGGGAAAAGGCGCAGAATCGGCAGGCCTTGACGCACACGTTCGTGAAATTGACGTTTCGGTTGATCACGTAGCCGACGTCGTCTCCCGCTTGCTGCCGGCGCACGGCGTCTGCGACGGCGAGGAGCGCGTGGAGCTCGCGACCATTGACCCGTGCGAGGCGCAGCCCGTCGAGGACCGAGAGCTCCCGACCTTCCAAGCAGCCCTCGAGGACATCTCGCAGCTCTCCGGAGACTTCGTCGAAGATCCGCTCGAAGATCACGACGAGACCTCCTGACGCGGGAGGAGGTCGGCGACGCGATCGACCGAGCGGAGGCGCGCTTGCACGGCGCGCGTCGGCGCGAACAAGGCGGCGTCGAGCCATTCGCTCCGCACGTAGCGATCGTGGATCGGAGCGCGTGGCCGCAAACGGAAGCCGAGCTCGGCGCAGCTCCGTTCCAGCGCGGCGAGGTGCGGCCACGGATACCTCGCGTTGACGTAGTCGGGCGTCAGCGGCGAGATGCCGCCGAAATCGTCGATGCCCGCATCGAGCAGCGCGGCCAACGACGCGGGGTTGAGGTTGGGGGGCACCTGCAGCGAAATGTCCGGATCCAGGACGACCCGGGCGAGCGCTACGGTGCCCGTCACGACGGCCTCGCTCGGCTCGGGAGCCGTCGCCATGGGCGTGTTGGGAGCGGCGCGGAAGTTTTGCACGATCACCTCCTGGATGTGTCCGTGCGCTCGGTGCAGCCGTCGAATCGCGAGCAAGCTCTCGACGCGTTCGCGGCGCGTTTCACCGATGCCGACGAGAATGCCCGTGGTGAACGGGATGCGCAGTGCGCCGGCCGCCTCCATCATGCGCAAGCGCTTGTCGGGGCGCTTGTCGGGCGCGCGATAGTGCGGCAATCCGGGGCGGCATAGACGCGGGCTCGCGCTCTCGAGCATTAGGCCGAGGCTCACGTTCACGGCGCGCAGCTGCGCCATGTCGCGCTCGCCGAGGACGCCCGCGTTGGTGTGCGGCAAGAGACCGCGAGCGAGTGCCTGCCTTGCGCTCCAGTGCAAGTAGTCGACGGTGCTCGCCTGACCGAAGCTGGAGAGCGCCTGCCGATACGACGGGAAGGCCGTTTCCGGCGTATCGCCCAGGCAAAACAAGGCCTCACTGCAGCCGAGGGCGCGGGCGCGATCGAGCCAGAGCTCGACCTCGCCCGGGCGCAGGGTCCATTCGCCCGCTTCGCCCGGGGAACGCCGGAAGGAGCAGTAGTCGCAGCGGTTGCGGCACAGGTTGGTGAGCGGCAAAAAAACCTTCGGTGAGAAGGTCACGACGCGTCCGAACGCGCGCTCCCGCACCGAACGAGCAGCGGCGAGCAGCGCGGCGTGCGGCACGTCGCTGTCTGCCAGCGCGAGCGCTTCCTCGTCGGACAAGGGCGTCCCCGAGCCGGCCCGCGCGAGCGCCCCCTCGAGCGCGGACATCGTCATCCCATGACGGCGACGAAGGTCGGCTCGATCTCGAAAATCACGCGCGCCTCGCCCGGGCGGCGCATCGAGTACTTCTCCTCACCGAGGTATTTCTTTGCCAGAGAGTCGATATGCGGGTCGGCTTCGCCCTCTTCGATCATGTTGACGACGCGTCCGCGAATCGCGACGTGCCGATAGGGGTTCTCGGGGTCGAGGATCGACAGGGCGACGGCCGCGTTCTGCCGCATGTTGCGATCTTTGACGCGTCCGCGCGCGGTATTGACCCGAATGTTGCCGTTCGCCATGTCGAACCAGACCGGCGTGACGTGCGGTGTTCCGTCCGGCATCACCGTCGCGAGATGCGCGAATGCCTTCTTTTGGGTCATCAAGTCGGCGTGACTCTGAGGAATCTGCACCTTCTCCATGCAGCGCGAACAAGCAACCCGCGTGCCCCGCTCGTCCTCTCGGCGATCCCGCCAACGAGACCTGGCGAACGGTGCGCGCGCGACCTCGGCAGGGCGAGCCGCGAGTCACCGCGTGGCCGCGGAATGGGCTTTGCAACGACCGCAGCGCGAGCGCTCGCATGGATTTCGAACGAGTCGTCGAACGGCGCTTCATGTGCCGACGCTACGAAGCGCGGGATGTTCCGAGCGAAACGGTCGACCGCATCCTCGATCTCGCGCTTCGCTTTCCTTCTGCCGGCCACACCCAGCCGCAAGAGTTCATCGTCGTCAGAGACGTCGAGGTGCGAATGCGTCTGGCGCGCGCTGCGGTGAATCAGCTCTATGCTGCCGAAGCGCCGCTCATGATCGTGGTCGTGTCCGACACGCGGCGGTCGAAGGCGCGGTATCGCGAGCGCGGCGAGCAGTTCTACAGCATCGTCGACGGGGCGTTCGCCTCGATGCTGATCCTGCTCGCCGCCGTGAACGAGGGCCTGGGCGCCGCCTTCGTGGGGGCGTTCGACGACGACGCGGTGCGGGCCGTGCTCGGACTGCCGAGTGTGGTTCGCCCCATCGGTCTCATTCCCATCGGCTACTGCGCCGAAGGGCGGCCGAATTTGCGCCGATTCCGGAAGGAGCAGATCGTCCACTACGAGCGTTGGGAGGATCGAGGGCTCTCGACGGGACCACCTCCCGCGTAGTCGAGCGTCCGCGCCTGGGCGCGACGTTTACCGCGCGGGAGGGGGGCGAATCGTCGCCGATCCGTGCGGCCTCGACGCCACACTGGGACCGAACGCGACGTCCTACGGGACGATGCGCGCGGTCGCGCCGTCCGCGAGGGCGACCGCGACGAGCGCGCGATCGCGATCGTCGCGTCAGCGACCGTGGTGAGCGCGAACGAGCTGCCGCGCGCTGCCGAGGCCGGTCGCGCCGTACTCGACGACGTCGCCGGGGCGCAGATAGCGCGGTGGCGTTCGGGCCATGCCGACCCCCGCGGGCGTTCCCGTGCTGATAACGTCACCGGGCAAGAGGGTCATGAACTCGCTCACGGAGGCGATCAGCGTGGGGACGTCGAAGATCAGATCCGACGTGCTCCCGCTCTGCATCGGCTCGCCGTTCACGCGCAGCCACAGCGCCGTGTCGAACGGGTCGATTTCGTCCGGCGTCGCGAGGAACGGCCCCATTGGCGCGAACGTATCGGCGCTCTTGCCTTTCACCCACTGTCCGCCGCGCTCCTTCTGGTCACGGCGCTCCGAGTAATCGTTGTGCAAGAGGTAGCCGGCCACGTGCTCGAGGGCGCGCTCGCGCGGCACGTACCGAGCGCGCTTGCCGATGACGAGCGCGAGCTCGACCTCGAAGTCCGTGTGCTCCGACCCACGCGGCAGCTCGAGCCCGTCGAAGGGGCCGCATTGCGCCGACGTCGCCTTCATGAACACGACCGGCTCTTTCGGAATGGACGCTCCGGTCTCCTTCGCGTGGCCGCGATAGTTGAGGCCGATGCACACGATCTTGCTCGGGCGGGCGATGGGCGCTCCGACGCGTGCGTCGGGCGCTACGCGGGGCAGGCGCGCGGACTCCGCCGCGAGCAAGGCGCGGAGCTGCCCGACGCCGCCCCCCGCGAAGAACGCCTCGTCGTAGTCCGAGAAATGCGCGGAAACGTCGAGGCGTTCGTCGCCGATCAGGACGCCGGGCTTTTCGGCGCCGAGCGCTCCGAAGCGCGCGAGCTTCATGGAGCAGCGGTCGCGCTGGTCTCGAGCTCGGCGAGCACCGCGTCCGTCATGCCCTGGGTGGAGAGCGAGCCCCCGCCGAGGTCGCGCGTGCGCGCGCCTTTGCTCAGGGCGGCCGCCACGGCGCGCTCCACTGCCGCGGCTTCTCGCTCCAGACCGAGGCTGTGCCGGAGCAGCATGGCCGCGCTCAGGATCGTGCCGAGCGGGTTCGCGAGCCCCTTTCCGGCGATGTCCGGCGCGGAGCCGTGAATCGGCTCGTAGAGGCCCAGCCGGCCCTCGCCGAGCGAGGCGCTCGGCAGCATCCCGAGCGAGCCGGTGAGCACCGCCGCTTCGTCCGAGAGGATGTCACCGAACATGTTCTCCGTGACCATCACGTCGAAGCTCCCGGGTGCCGTCACGAGGCGCATGGCGCACGAATCGACGAGCTGGTGCTCGAGCGTCACGTCCGAAAAATCGCGAGCGACCTCGGTCGCGATCTGCCGCCAGAGGCGGGACGACTCGAGCACGTTCGCCTTGTCCACGGAGGTGACCTTCTTCTTGCGCCCACGCGCGAGGGAGCAAGCGAGGCGAACCACCCGTCGGACCTCGAAGTCCATGTACTCGAGCGTGTCCACCACGCGGAGGCCGCGCTCGGTCTGCTCGCGGTACTGCTTGCCGAAGTAGAGGCCGCCGGTGAGCTCGCGCAAGACGAGCAGATTCACGCCCTGGATCCGCTCTGGCTTGAGGGGCGAGGACTCCACGAGCTCGGGATAGCTCTGCACGGGGCGCAAGTTCGCGTACAGCCCGAGGCCTTGGCGGATCGCGAGCAGCCCCTTTTCGGGGCGGGTCTTGGCGTTGGGGTCGTCCCACTTGGGGCCGCCCACCGCGCCGAGCAGCACCGCGTCCGCCGCGCGCGCTGCTTCGAGCGTGGCCGCGGGCAGGGGATCGCCGGTCTGGTCGATGGCGATCCCGCCGATGAGGTGCGTGTCGTAGGTGAGCTGATGGCCGAAGCGCGTCGCCACGCTGTCGAGGACCGCGCGCGCGGCCGCCACGACCTCGGGACCGACGCCGTCGCCGGGGAGGAGAACGATGGAAGCTTTCATGGGCTAGTTCGGGCGGAGCCTGCCTCTGTCGCGGCCGCAGGGGAAGGGGGAGCCTCACTCGCCCGGGTAGAAGGCGCCGGCGGCGGCTCGCTCATCCGGGCCAGGGCCCGGGCCTCCGAGGAGAGCGGCTCCGACGGGGGTTCCGCGCCCGTCAGGTAGAGCCCGTACTCGATCGAGTCCACGAGGGCGTCCAGGGACGCCTCGATGATGTTGCTCGAGGCGCCGACCGTGCTCCAGGCGCCGGACTCGCTCCGGCTGTCGATGAGCACGCGCGTGATGGCGCCGGTCCCCGCGACGCTGTCGAGGATCCGGACCTTGTAGTCGGCGAGCTGAATCCGCTGCACGACCGGATAGACCGGCGTGAGCGCCTTGCGTAGCGCCGCGTCGAGCGCGCCCACCGGGCCGTTTCCTTCCGCGGCGGTGTGCAGGATCTCGTCGCCCACGCGGAGCTTCACGACGGCTTCCGCGAAGGTCTCGCTGCTGCGGCGCCGCCCGACCTGCACTTGGTAGTCGAGGATCTCGAACAGCGGCTGATAGCCGGGGGCTCGGCGTTTGAGCAGGAGCGCGACCGACGCCTCGGCGCTCTCGTACGAGAGCCCGCGCGCCTCGGCCTCCTTGATCTCGCGGAGCGCCTCGACCTCGGCCCCCGCGTCGACGGTGACCCCGAGCTCCTCGGCCTTGGAGAGCACGTTGGCGCGCCCCGAGAGCTCGCTCACCACGACGCGCATGGCGTTGCCGACGAGCTCGGGCTCGATGTGCTGGTAGCTCGTCGGGCTGCGGCGCATGGCCGCCACGTGAACGCCGCCCTTGTGCGCGAAGGCGCTCCGCCCCACGTACGGTGTCCGTGGGTCGATGAGGTGATTGGCGACGTCGCCGACGAAGCGCGACAGCTCCGTGATCCCTGCGAGCTTCCCGGGCTCGAGGCAGCGAAACCCGAGCTTGAGCTCGAGGTTCGGGATGATCACGCTGAGGTTCGCGTTGCCGCAGCGCTCGCCGTAGCCGTTGATGGTGCCCTGCACGTGGCGCGCACCGGCGCGTACGGCCGCGACCGTGTTCGCGACGCCACAGCCCGTGTCGTCGTGAACGTGAATCCCGAGCCGCGCTCCGGGGACGGCCTGCGCCACCTCGCGGACGGTTGCCTCGACGTCCCACGGCAAGCTGCCGCCGTTGGTATCGCAGAGCACGAGCACCTCGGCCCCCCCCCGCCGGGCCGCGCGCAGCGTCTCGAGCGCGTAGCCCGCGTCGGCGCGGTAGCCGTCGAAGAAGTGCTCCGCGTCGTAGACGACCATCTTGCCGGCCGCCCTGAGGAACGCGACGCTCTCCTCGATCATCACGAGGTTCTGCTCGAGGGTCGTCCGGAGCACCTCCGTCACGTGCAGCGTCCAGGTCTTGCCGAAGATGGTGCAGACCGGAGTGCCCGCGGCGACGAGCGCTTGCAGGTTCGGATCGTCCTCCGGCGCGAGCCCCGCGCGGCGCGTGGAGCCGAACGCCGCGAGCCGGGCGTTCTCGAAGGTTCGCTCCCGCGCGCGCGCGAAGAACTCGGCGTCTTTCGGGTTCGACCCGGGCCAACCGCCTTCGATGTACGTGACGCCGAACGCGTCGAGGTGCTCCGCGAGGCGGAGCTTGTCCTCGACGGTGTACGAAATGCCTTCCCCCTGAGAGCCGTCGCGCAGCGTCGTGTCGTACGTTTCGACGAAGGGGCGTCGTTGGTCCTGGGTCATCGTCTCTCCCGAGCCTACTCCGCGGCTCCCGGAGAAGCCGCTTCGAGTGGGCTGGAGGCCGGCTCGTGCGTGGTCTCCCGGCCGCCCTCGGCCGCGAGCAACCGGTTGAGCGCCGCGAGATACGCCTTGGTGCTGGCCACGACCACGTCGGTGTCGGCGGCGTGACCGTGGAACACGGGGGAGCCGCCGGAGCCGTGCTGCGGGTTGATGCGACCGTCGTTGGCGCCGTTCGCGCGCACGCGAACGCTCGCATGTCCGAGCGCGTCGATGCCTTCGGTCACCGCGTTGATCGAGTACTCGAGCAGCTCGCTCGGAGCCTCCACGATCTCGTCGATCGCTCGGAACACGGCGTGCACCGGGCCCGTGCCGATCGCGGCGTGCGTGACCTTCTGCCCGTCGGGACCGACGAGGCGCACGGTCGCCGTGGGCATGCCGTTCGAGCCACACGTGACCTGGACCGCATCCAGCGTGTAGTACTCGCGCCCGCGGCCGCCTTCGGACGCCGCGATCGCCTCGAGATCCGCGTCCGTGATCCGCTTCTTCTTGTCGGCGAGCGCCTTGAAGCGCTTGAACGCCGTCTCGAGCGCTTCGCCGTCGAGCGCGTGCCCGAGCTCCCGCAGCCGCACGGCGAACGCGTGGCGTCCCGAGTGCTTGCCCAGGACGAGGAGCGTGTTGCTCGCACCGACCGCTTCGGGACGCATGATCTCGTACGTCTCCTGGTGCTTGAGCATGCCGTCCTGGTGGATGCCCGACTCGTGCGCGAAGGCGTTCGCCCCCACGATGGCCTTGTTGGGCTGCACCACGATGCCCGTTCGCATGCTGACGAGCTTGCTCGTGCGGACGAGCTGCGTCGTGTCGATCCCCGTTCGGAGCTTGAAGAGCGGGTGGCGCGTGTGCAGCGCCATCACGATCTCCTCGAGCGAGGTGTTGCCCGCGCGCTCACCGATGCCGTTGATCGTCACCTCGGCTTGGCGCGCCCCGGCGCGGATGCCTGCCAGCGTATTCGCCGTCGCGAGGCCGAGATCGTTGTGGCAGTGCACCGACACGATCACGCGCTCGATGCCCCGGACGTTCTGCATGATGCCGCGGATCAGCGCCCCGAACTCGTCCGGGATCGTGTAGCCGACGGTGTCCGGGATGTTCAGCGTGCCCGCGCCGGCCTCGATCGCCGTCTCGAGCACCTCGTACAAGAACTCCGGCTCGGTGCGCCCGGCGTCCTCGGGGCTGAACTCGACGTCCGGACAGAGGCTCTTTGCGAGCGCGACCATCTTCTGCGTTCGCTCGAGCACTTGCTCCCGCGTCATCCGCAGCTTGTGCTCGCGGTGGATGGGGCTCGTCGCGAGGAAGGTGTGGATGCGCGGGTGCTTCGCACCGCGGATCGCCTCGAAGGCCGTTTGGATATCCTTGTCGATGGCGCGGGCCAGCCCGCAGACGATGGGCGGCTCGGGGCTCGGGCGACCCTGGGTCGGCTCGGCGCCGACGCTCTCGGCGATCGCCCGAACCGCATCGAAATCGTCGGGCGACGCCGAGGGAAACCCCGCCTCGAGCACGTCCACGCCGAGCCGTGCGAGCGCGCGCGCCACCTCGAGCTTTTCCTCGGAGGTAAGGGTCGCGCCCGGCGATTGCTCGCCGTCACGCAGGGTCGTGTCGAACATGCGAACGTAATCGGGGTCGGGGCGTTCCAACATGGCTCTCTCCAGGATCGGTATCGCGTATCGGTCGGATCAGGCGGCGTCGATGCCGCGCAGGGCCGGGGGTTGATGCATGCTCGTCGCGGCCTGGCCCTTGGGTCCGCGCGTCATGGCGACCGTTCCGGTCTGGACCATCTCCGCGATCCCGAAGGGCTCGAGGATGGTGACCAGGCCGTCGATCTTGTCTTGGGTTCCAGTGATTTCCACGATCAGGTCTTGCGGCCCGACGTCCACGGCGCGCGCGCGGAACACCTCGCAGAGCTGCAAGACCTCGGCTCGCTTGTCCGGTCCGACGGAGACCTTGATCAGCGCGAGGTCGCGAGAGACGCTCGGCTTGTCCGTGATGTCCTCGACGGACAGGACGTTCACGAGTTTGTAGAGGTTGGCCTCGATGCGCCGACCGGTGTCCTCGTCGGCCTCGACACGGAACGTCATCCGCGAGATGCCGGCTTCGTGCGTGCGGCCGACGTTGAGGGAAACGATGTTGTAGCCGCGGCGCCGGAACAGCGACGAAATGCGGTTCAGGACGCCGGGCCGGTCCTCCACGTAGGCGACGAAGGTCCGCAAAATGGGGTGCAGGGGGCTCGGCATCAGTCTTCTCCGGTCTCGTAGATGGGGTTGTGCTTCACGCCTTCCGGCATCGGGCGGCGGATCATGGCGTTCAGGTCGGCGCCGGCGGGCACCATCGGGTACACGGCGTCCTCCTGTTCGACGCGGAAGTCGACGACCGTGGTCTCGGCGTTCGCGCGCGCCTGTTCGACGGCGGCGCGCACTTCGTCCCTGCGCGTGACGCGGACGCCCGCGAGGCCGTGCGCCTCGGCGAGCTTCACGAAGTCCGGGCTCTTGATCGGCGTCGCCACGTAGCGCCCGCCGTAGAAGAACTCCTGCCACTGCCGGACCATGCCGAGATAGCCATTGTTGATGATGGCGATGTTGACCTTGATGTTCTCTTGAGCGCACGTGGCGAGCTCGCACGCCGTCATCTGGAATCCGCCGTCGCCGGCCACCACCCAGACCTCGTCGTCCGGACAGGCGAGGCGCGCGCCCATCGCCGCGGGCAACGCGAAGCCCATCGTCCCGAGGCCGCCCGAGGTCACGAGCTTCCTCGGGTGGTCGTGCTTGTAGTACTGCGCCTCCCACATCTGGTGCTGGCCCACGTCCGTGACGACCAGCGCCTTGCCCTCGGTGTAGCGCCAGAGGTCGTGGATCACGTGCGCCGCGAACAAACGCCCGCTGTCGGGTAGCACCTGGATGTCGCGGACGGCGCTGTCGCCCTTCAGCTCCTCGATGTGCTCGAGCCACTCGGCGATGTCGAGCGTCTCCACGTGCGGCAGGAGCGTGCGCAGGATCTCGCGGACGTCCCCGAGCAGCGGCAGGTCCACCTTGACGTTCTTGTTGATCTCGGCCGGGTCGAGCTCGACGTGGATCTTCTTCGCGTTCGGCGCGTACGTCTTCAGGTTGCCGGTCACGCGATCGTCGAAGCGCATGCCGAGGGCGATGATCAGATCCGCCTCCTGAATCGCCGTGTTCACCCAGGCTTCGCCGTGCATGCCCATCATGCCGAGGCTCGACGGGTGCGTCGCCGGGAAGCCGCCGAGCCCGAGCAGCGTCAGCGCGACGGGGATGTTCGTCTTGTGCACGAGCTCGAGCAACAGCGGCGTCGCGTTGGCCTTCACCACGCCGTGCCCACAGAAGATGATGGGGCGCTTCGCGGTGCGGATGAGCTCGAGCGCTCGTTCGATCTCTTCGGTGATGGGGTGGCGCTCCGGGCGGTACCCGGGCAGGCGCACCGGGGCGCCGTCGTAGACGTAGTCGATCGCGGCGTTCTGCGCGTCCTTCGTGATGTCCACGAGCACGGGGCCGGGGCGACCGGAGCTCGCGATGTAGAACGCCTGCCGGATCGTCGGAGCGATCTCCTCGGCGCGCGAAACGAGGAAGTTGTGCTTGGTGATCGGCAGCGTGATGCCGGTGATGTCCGTCTCCTGGAAGGCATCACTGCCGATGAGCGTCGAGGCGACCTGCCCCGTGATGCACACCATCGGAATCGAATCCATCATGGCGTTCGCGATGCCGGTCACGAGGTTCGTCGCGCCCGGTCCAGACGTCGCCACCGCGACGCCGACACGACCCGACGCGCGCGCGTAGCCGTCGGCCATGTGCGCGGCGCCCTGCTCGTGGCGCACGAGGATGTGCCGCAGGCTCGGGTATTGCGGCAGCGCGTCGTAGGCCGGCATGATCGCCCCGCCGGGGTAACCGAAGACGACGTGGACGCCCTCCTTGACGAGCGTGTCCCAGATGAGCTGCGCGCCGGTGAGCCGTCGCGCTTCGGGGCGGGTCTCGTTGGGGGTCAGGTTGGTCACACTTGCTGCCACGGCGGGGTTCCTCTCGGGTTTTCGGTTTCGGGGATTTTCGGTTCAGGGGAGCCGAAATCGAAAAGGCCCCCGAACCTCTTGGGTGCGGGGGCCATCTTCGTTTGGGAATCTGAAGTACTCAGACAGCCGCCGCACTCGACTCGACGACGAGGACGAGCCCGAGAACGAGGATGCCAAGGACGCCCCCAATACCACCCACAAGGTGCGGCAAGCCGATTTCGGCGCTGCTGAGCCTTGGGTCGTGGTGAGGGGAGGTCATACCGAGTCCCTGTAGCTTTCTCTTCGGAGCTGCTCGAGTCAAGACATTGTTTGCGAAGCATCCGCGTGCTGCAAGGCGCGCCTCGAAATTTTGCTCTACTCACGCGAGGAGCTCTCGATGAATCGGCCTCCGGGCCAATGGCGGACCCGGGTGATCCGCTCGCGCCTGCCATCGGAGCAGGCGGCGTCGAGCGTTTCGCGTCTCCCGAGCGCGCTCCTCTGCTTCCGGTGTGTGACGAGCTCCGCGCACCGCCCGGAGCGTTGCTGGGGCCTGGCGCGCATCGCTGGATACCAGTAAAGGAAGTCGCGATGGGTCAACCTGAGCGAGGTCTCGAGCTGCAGCGCGTGATCGCGAGCGCGACGGACAAGCCTCACGTCATTCTGCTCTGGGGTCATCCGGATCCGGATGCGATCGGCGCGGCCATGGCCCACAAGCGCCTTTGCGAGCGCCTCGGCGTGTCCGCGACGATTGCTCACGTGCTCCCGGTGTCGAGGGCAGAGAACCGAGCCCTGATCAAGCTCTTGAACGTGCCGCTGCTTCGCGTGAGCGAAACGGCCGATCTCGAGCCGTTCGGCTATCTCGCCCTCGTCGACGCGAGCGCGAGCGAGACGAGCATTCGCGTCCCGGATTCCTTGAAGCTCCTGACCGTGGTGGACCACCACCGCCCGCTCACCCCGCCCAAGGCGGACTTCGTGGACATTCGCCACGACGTGTGCTCGACGTGCACGATATACGCCGACTACGCGGAGCGCGGGCTCGCGCCGTTCGGCGCGGGCGGGAACGACGACTCGCCGGTCGCGACCGCGATGTTCTTCGGTATCCAGACGGACACCGACGATTTCGCTATCGCGACCCAGGCGGACCTGCGCGCGGCGGCTTACCTCAAGCCCTTCTGCGACGCCGAAACGCTGAGCCGCGTCGGACGGCGCACGCTCACCGCGGAGGCGATGGACGCGGTCGGGCGCGCGCTCGCCGACCTGGAGGTGATCCGCGACTTCGCCATCGCCGGGGTCGGTCGCGTCTCGGCGAACAATCGCGACGCCATCCCGATGGCCGCCGATTTCATCCTGCGCCGCGAGGACATCGACACGGCAATCGTCTACGGCATCGTCGAGGATCGCATCGACGGCTC
This sequence comes from uncultured Sorangium sp., assembly GCA_964475255.1. GTDB lineage: Bacteria > Myxococcota_A > Polyangia > Polyangiales > Polyangiaceae > PMG-095. The sequence goes on along the minus strand of CAYYWA010000039.1, from coordinate 1,635 downwards.
GTTGCGCACTCGGCGGCCGAGCGTCGATCCGGCAGCGTTCATGCAAGCCGCGTTCGGCGACGACAGCGAAGGACGGCCCTACGGCGGAGGGCGCGCCGACATGGGCGGGTTCCGGATTCCGCTCGGCATGTTGGCGGAGAGCGACGACGACGCGCTGCTCTGGCGCCTCGTGCGCGAGACCGTCTACAAGCGCGTCGCTCGCGTCGTCCCCGAGCTCGATAAAAAGAAGCTCGACGCGCGCTCTCGCGCCGACTGAGCCCGGTGCGTCGAGGAAGGGGCGGCTCGGGTCGGCCGCCCCGCACGGGGACGGAGTCCGACCGGCGCGCCTGGTTCGCGCAGCAACGAGGGGCTATGGTGGGCCGAGTGCACGCCCCCGGCGACCGGCGCGATCACGACAGGCGGAGGCGGTTCGTCGTTTGGCTCGGACTGTCCGCGCTCCTCCACCTGCCCATGACACCGGTGTTCGGGCTGGTTGGCCTGCTCGGGTTGCTGAAGCCCCCCGACGACGACGACGTGCCCTCCGGGCCGCCCATCGTCGCGATTCCGATCGACCTCTTGGAGGAGCCCGCGCCGGCGCCGGAGGCGACCGAACCGCCCGCTCCGAGCGAGCCCGCCGCGCCTCCCATGGCCGTGGAGGCGCCCCCCGAGCCCGAGGCCCCGAAGCCGCTTCCGCCCAAACCCAAGCCGCCGGAGCCCGCTCCACCGGCCGAGGAACCGGCAAAGGCTCCCGAGTCGGGGATTGCCGATCCGGTGGCGATGGCGGGTGGAGTCCGTCGAGTCGTCGATGCGAACGCGAACGTGCGCCTCATCATCGACGCCGAGAAGCTCCGCGAGCACCGCCTCGGCCCGCGCGTCGGCGCGCTCCTCGGTCGCGTGTACCAGTGGCGCGACTTCCTCGGTCCCACGGGGATCGACCCCGTGCGCGACATCGATCGAATTCTCATCGTGGGACCGCAGCTCCGACGCTCCGAGGAGGTCGTCGCGGTCATTCAGCACCGGCTCGGGCGCGAGCGCATGCGCGCCGCGATCGATATGCTCGTGCAGCGCGATCCGGGAGGCGAGTGGTTGAAGGCCCGCGTGCCCGTCGCGCGCGCCAGCGCGGATCGAGCCGAACGCCACTTCGTGTTGCCCTCCGAGCAGATCGTGGTCGTCACGCCGAAGAGCGCGCTCGCGGACGCCGAGCGCCTCGGGCCGCGGGCCCGCATCCCCACGCTGCCGGGAACGCAGCTCGCGACCGCCTACGTCGTGACGCCGTGGCGCGCGTTTCGAGGTCTCCCGGTGCGGGTCCCCGAGTCGATCCGCTGGGCGCGGGCCCGCGTGGTGCCCACCGAAGACGGCGGCGCCGTCGTGGAAATCGAGGCCGAGGACGAGACCCCGGAGCTCGCGCGCGCGCACGCCGCCGAGCTCGAGCGCGCGGTCGCGGCCGCCACGCGGCTCGATCTCGGCGTGCTCGGACTGATTCTCGGAACGCGACCGCAGCGCTTCATCCAGACGATCCGTTTCGATGCGCGTGAAAATCGGATCCACGGCGAGCTCGGCGTGACCCAAGAACAGATCCTCTCGATTTTCGACATGGCGGAGATGTTCTTGGTCCCGCCCGCGCGTCGGCCGCCCACCCCGCAGAGCTCGGCGACC
>CAYYWA010000038.1:15980-25771 GCA_964475255.1 uncultured Sorangium sp. | reverse complement strand
GTCCGCCGGGCCCGCCGAAGCTGAAGGGCGACGTGTAGAGCGTGAGCCCGAAGCGCACCTCGTTCTGCAGCACGTCGATGAGACCCGTGCCCGGCGCGATGAGCGCATCGCGCACCACGTTCCAGCGGGGACCGGCGTCGCCGAACTCCTCTTCCATGCTCAGGCTGCGGTCGACGATCACCATGACGTTCGGGATCTCCTTCTCGAACGTCACCTCTGCCTTCGCGCACGTCTCGCTGCCGCCGTTGCCCCCACCGCCACTCATGCCCGTGTTGCCGCCGATGCCGACGCCGGGGTTCAGCGGCGGCATGTTGGTCGCCATCGGAGGAGGAGGGGGCTGCGAGGTGTCGTCGGGGGCTTTCTGGACGCAGCGTCCCTGCGCCGTGCACGTCATGCCTTCGCCGCAGTCGCTGCCGGGGAGGCAGAGGGAAATGCACGTGCCGTCCGGGCCGCAGTGCGAACCAGGGGAGCACTCGCTGTCGAGCGTGCATTTGGGCTCGGCGACGATCACCGACGATCCTGCCCCCGAGCCGCTGCTGCAGGCGATCAGCGCGAATCCGGCAAGTAGAGACCCGACGAGGCTTGCGGCGATCGTCCGCTGAAGGCTCTCGACCATGACCTATCCTCCTAGAAACAAATGAGGGGGCTCGCGGCGCAGAACTCCGCGAGGTGTGAGACGGCGTTAGGAAGGTTAACACCGAGTGGGTCTCGATGTCTCTAGATGGAGGCCCGGAATCTCACTGTCACGCGCGTGCGACCGCGCCTTCCGGCGCGCGCGTTACGTGAGGCGGATTTTTATGAGATGAACGCACGCGATGCGCGACTCGTGCACTCCGGAGCGGCGGTTCCTACGGCGCCACGATGGTGCCTTCGCCGACGGACTGGCACTGCCCCCCAATGCGCAACTCGCGCGCGATACCGCCTTCATGAACGACTACCACCTGGATGAAGCTCGGACGCCCGAGCTCCGCGCCTTGCTCGATCGTCACGGCGGCGGTCTCGGGCAACTCCACGAGGGAGTGGCGGAGGGCGTAGACGACGAGGGCCCCGTGCGCGGCTTCCGTCGCGGGGTCCTCGCGAATGCCGAGCGCCGGAGTGAACACGCGCGCTCGAGCGAGAGAGCTCGGGCGCTCGGGCGAGAGGCAGAAGGCGAGGAGGTGCGGCGCCTCGAAGTGACGGACCGTGCGCTCCCAGATCGAGTCCCGGAAGTGAACGGTGCGTAGACGCGCCGCGTCCCGCACTGGGACGAGCAGAAACGGCACCCCTGCCGAGAACGCCTCCAGGGGGTAGGGCAAAAGGTCGTCCCGGGTGAGGCCCAGGATGGCCGCGACGGCGTCCGGCTCCGGGTACGTGCCGACGAACTCGGGCAAGCGCTGCTTGACCGTCAGCACGCGCGCGAAATACGAGGCAGATACGGGGCCTTCCGCCTGCTGGACGACGACGCGCCGCTGGCTGTGGGCCCGCTCGAGCTTCTCTTCCTGGTCGAGCGCGAAGATGGCGGCGATGGTCGGTTGCTCGGCCCTCGGCAGCTCGGCAACCGGTGTGAAGATGCGCACGCGCGCCTGCGCGTCGGGGATCTCGGCGGGAAAGACGAACGCCGTCTGCGGCACGTTGAGCTCACGGGCGATGAGCTGCATCGACGTGCTGTCGAGCCCGCGCGCATCGGTGATGACCGCCGTGGGCTTGCCCGCGAAGGGACGCTCCGCGAACACGTTTACGAGTCGATAGCGATAGCGGGGACGAAGGCCGGGCTCGGAGGTGGGCACTCTTTGACGTTTAGCACCGCCGCCCCCCGCCGAGTCCGCAGAAAATGAGGGGATTGTATCGCTCGAGCTCCTCGCGGGGCTCGCCCCGTCCAGGCAGAACCTGGGGCTTCCCGCGCTCCCGACCGGCGCGCCGGGGCGGGCGCGTGCGGTCGCTCGGGGAGGGCTTGACAGGAACGGGCGCGTGCGAATTTTTCCCGGCCACGATCATGTCCACGCGTCACGAGTTCCAGGCCGAAGTCAGCCAGGTCCTCCGCCTGGTCATTCACTCGCTGTATAGCAACAAGGAGATTTTCCTTCGCGAGCTCGTCTCGAACGCCTCGGACGCCCTCGATCGGCGGCGATTTCTGGCGATTGGACAGCCCGAGCTCCTCGGAGAGGAAGAAAAGCTCAAGATCCGTCTGATCCCGGACCGAGCGGCCGGGACGCTGACCATCTGGGACAACGGCGTCGGCATGGACGAGGAGGAGCTCAAGCGCAGCTTGGGCACGGTGGCTTGGTCGGGCTCGCGCGAGTTTCTCGAGCGCGTGGCGTCCTCCGCCGGCGGTCAGGATCTGCCGAAGCTCATCGGCCAATTCGGGGTCGGGTTCTATAGCGCCTACCTGGTTGCGGCGCGGGTCACCGTGACGAGCCGCAAGGCAGGCGCGGACACCGCGTTCCGATGGGACTCGACGGGGGAGGATGGATTCACCATCGAGCCGGCCGAGCGCGAGTCGGTTGGCACCAGCGTCGTCTTGCACCTCCGGGACGATCAGCGGGAGTACCTCGAGCCGCAGCGCCTTCGGAACCTGGTTCGCCGCTACTCCGACTACATCCCGTACCCCATCGAGCTCGCGAAGGAGACCGGCGCGTCGGAGTCGGGCGAGATCGTGAATCGGGCGAGCGCGCTCTGGCATCGCCCGCCGAAGGACGTGAGCCGGGAGGAGTACGTCGAGTTCTACAAGCACCTCACTCACGACTGGGAGGAGCCGCTCGCGCATCGCCACTTCCACATCGAAGGCACGAGCATGTTCAGCGGGCTCGTGTTCGTTCCGAAGCGCGCTCCGTTCGACCTGCTCGACCCGGAGCCCACGCACGGCGTGCGCTTGCACGTGCGCCGCGTGCTCGTGATGGAGAATGCGCCCGAGCTCGTCCCGCGCTGGCTGCGCTTCATCCGCGGTGTCATCGACTCCGAGGATTTGCCGCTCAACGTCTCACGCGAGCTCCTCCAGGACTCGCGCCTCGTGCGGATCATCCAGAAGCAGATCGTTCACCAGACGCTCGAGCTGCTCGCGGAGCTCGCGCGCGAGCGCCCCGCGGACTACGCGGCGTTCTTCCGAACCTTCGGCATGGTGCTCAAGGAAGGGTTCCACTTCGATCCCGAGCACAAGGACCAGCTGGCGCGGCTCTGCCGATTCGACAGCGCCGCCCGCGGTGCTCCGATCAGCCTCGACGAGTACGTGCAGGCGATGCCCGAGGGGCAGCCCGCGATCTACTACCTCACGGCGGCCTCGCAGAAGCTCGCGGCCTCGTCGCCGCATCTCGAGCGCGTTCGCGCGTCGGGCTACGACGTGCTCCTCCTCTCCGACCCGGTCGATCCCTTCGTGATGGAGCGGTTGACGGAGTACGAAGGGAAGCCGCTCGTTTCCGTCACGAGCCCGGACCTGCGTTTGCCCGCGGCCCCGGAGGCTCCCCCCGCCGGGAAAACGCCGCTCTGCGAGCGCTTCGAGCGCGTGCTGAAGGAGCGCGTGACGGAGGTCAAGGCCTCGTCTCGGCTCACGGACTCGCCCGCATGCCTGGTCGTCGCCGAGGGCGCGCTCGCACCGCACCTCGAGCGGCTGCTGCGGGCCTCAGGCAAGGACGTGCCAGCGAGCCGGCGTATCCTCGAGCTCAACCTCGAGCACCCGCTGGTTCGCCGGGTGGCCGAGCTCGATGCGCGGGAGCCGGGCTCGCAACGCGTCGCCGATTGGATCGAGCTCCTGTACGACCAGGCGCTCCTCTCAGAAGGGAGCCCGCTCGAAGATCCGGGTGGTTTTGCCCGGCGCCTCTCGACGGTGTTGACGGCGGCGGCCGAGCACCAGCTGGCGGGCGACGACGGAGCCCCCGCCGAGAAGAATGGGGATGGTGACTGATAGAACGGGGAGTATCGTCTCCGGCACGAGCGCCGTATCCAAACACTCGGAGGTGATGATGCAGCTCTACGATTCGACGATTCCCCAGTTCAAGAAGGTGCTCCAAAACCTGGAGCGCTGGATCGACAAGGCGGAGGCGTACGCCGCGGCGAAGAAGTTCGATCCGGAGGTGCTCCTCACGGCGCGCCTCGCGCCGGACCAGTTTCCGTTCGTTCGGCAGGTGCAGATCGCGTGCGACAAGGCGAAGTTCACGGCGGCATCCCTCACGGGCAAGGAAGCCCCGAAGCACCCCGATACGGAGAAGACGTTCGCCGAGCTGCGCAAGCGCCTCCACTCGGTCATCACCTACCTCGATGGCTTCACACCCAAGGATTTCGAGAGGGCTGACGAGCGGGTGCTCGAGCCGCCCGTTTTGCAAGGCAAGGCGATCCTCGGGCGTGACTATCTTTGGGAGCTGCAGCTCCCGAATCTCTACTTCCACGTCACGACCGCCTACGCGATCCTGAGGCACAACGGCGTGGATCTCGGGAAGGCCGATTTCATCGGGCCCGTGAAGGCGGTCGAGCGCTGAACGCCGCTCGAGCCCTCTTGGCGTCGCGAATCGGCGGGACCCCCCGCCGATTCGCCATTTCGGGGGAGGAGCGACGAACGGAACGCGGCGAACCCTGCGGAGAACGGCGCCGAGCAAGGCCTCCGCAGTGGGAGGAGTCCTCGCCGAATACGGATCGGCAATGGGGACGAGGCGTCAGCGGTGGACGGCCTCGAGTATCGAAATCGGGCCGGGCAGGGGAACCACGCGGGAGAGCTCGAGCCCAGCGCGCTCGAGCAGCGCCGTGTGTTCCGCCTCGGTGCGTTCGCGGCCGCCGTCCGTGATCACCATCACGCCCACGTCGAGCACCTTGGAGAAGTGGCTCACGCCGGGTGGGGCTAGCACCTGCTCGATCACGAGCAGCCGTCCGCCACGCGGCATGGCGCGCGCGACGTTCTGCACGATCGCGAGGGCGCGCTCGTCCCGCCAGTCGTGCAAGACGTGCTTCAGGATGTAGATGTCTCCGCCTTCGGGAACGGCGTGGAAGAAGTCGCCCGAAAGGATCTCGACGCGACGGTCGAGCCCGTGCTCGCTCAGCAATCGACGCGCGCCCTCGACGACGTTCGAGAGCTCGAGCAAGACCCCGCGCGCCTCCGCATTGGCCTCGAGCAGGTGGCCCAACAAGAGCCCGTTTCCCCCGCCCACGTCGACGATGCGTCGCGCAGAAGAAAAGTCGTAGCCGCGGAGGATCATCGACGCTTCGACGTTGCTGAAGCTCGTCATCGCGTCGTTGAACACCGAGGACTCGCGGGGACGGCTGGAGAGCCATGCAAACAGCTGCTCTCCGTGGACCTTGGAGAACCCGCTCTCTCCGGTACGCACCGAGTGCGTGATTTCTCCGAGGCTCGCGAAGTGCCAGGGCTCCGCCGTCAGGCGTGCGAGGCCGGCGAGGGAACCCGGCTCGTCGGCGACGAGCAAGCGACCCATCGGGCTCAGGGAAAACGTGCGATCCGGGCCCTCGACGAGCACGCCCACCGAGGCGAGCGCGCGGAGCAGCCGATACGTGGCGTCCGGCTCCGCGCCAGCGGCGGCCGCGATCGCATCGGCGGCGAGGGGCCCGTTTTTGAGCCGCTCGGGCACCTCGAGGTGCATGGCCGCCGCGATCATTTGCGTGACGAGGCTGCCAAAGAGAAGCTTCACGAGGGCGACTGGGGGTGCCTCCTCTGTTTGCGACATCGACGTGACCACCTTTCGACGCGGTCTGCGTTGGCTCCGACTTTGCCCCCCGCCCGGAGGAACCGTCGAAACGAGCCAGGACCTCGGTGCCGATGCTGCCCGGGTCCGCCGCGCGCTGTCAACAGCCTCGACTCGGGACGACGCCGATTCGGCGAATCGGTGCTGTCGCCTCGGCCCGTCCGTGACTCGCGACCGCCCCGAGTCCGAGACCCCGATGCAGCGCCGGGCGCCGCGCACCCAGCCGCGTCGTCGAATCGTCGTGTCCGTCGATCAGTGGGCGTCGTTCCAGTCTTTGCCGTGTCCGACCTCGACGACGAGCGGCACCGCGAGCGGGTAGACGGACTCCATCCGCGACCGGATTGCTTCGACGGCCTCGGGGACCTCGGCCTCCGGAACTTCGAACACGAGCTCGTCGTGAACCGTGAGGATCATGCGCGCGCCCGGCGTGACGGGCGTCGCGAGCGAGAGCATCGCGAGCTTCAGCAGGTCCGCGGCAGTGCCCTGAATGGGCATGTTCATCGCGACGCGCTCCGCCGCGAGGCGCTCGGCGCGGTTCGCGCTGCGAATCGCCGGCAGGAGCCGCCGCCGCCCGAGCAGGCTCTGCACCGCCTCGCCGGCGCGCGCCCGCTCGAGCGTCTCGTTCATGAAGCGCCGCACCCCTTCGTACCTCCGGAAGTAGGCCGCGATGAAGCTGCTCGCTTCCATGCGCGAGATGCCGAGCGCCTTCGCCAGCCCGCTGTCTCCTTGACCATAGATCACGCCGAAATTGACGGCCTTCGCGCGAGTACGGAGCTCGCGCGTGACGCTCGCTTCGTCGACCTCGAAGATTTCCATGGCGGTGCGCGTGTGGATGTCTTGCCCGGTCCGGTACGCGTCGAGGAGCACCGGATCTTGCGAGAGGTGAGCGAGCACACGAAGCTCGATTTGCGAGTAATCCGCGCTCACCAGGCGGTGTCCGGGAGGCGCGACGAACGCCGCGCGAATCTTCCGCCCGAGCTCGGTGCGGATCGGAATGTTCTGCAGGTTGGGATCGCTCGACGAGAGGCGGCCGGTCGCTGCCACGGTCTGCTCCCAGGACGAATGAATGCGCCCCGTCGACGGATCGACGAGCGCGGGGAGCGCGTCCACGTAGGTGCCCTTGAGCTTGGCGATCTGACGGATCTCGAGCACCAGGCGCGGAAGCTCGTGTTGCTCGGAGAGCGCCTCGAGCGTGGCGGCGTCGGTCGAGCGCGACGTCTTCGTCCGCTTCAGCGGCTTCATCCCGAGCTCGTCGAAGAGCAGGGTCTCGAGCTGACGCGGCGAATGGACGTTGAACTCTCGCCCGGCCACGCGATGGGCTTCCTTCTCGAGCCGCGACAGCTCCGCTTCGCACGCGGCACCGATCGTCGCGAGCACGGTCGTATCGACGAGGACGCCCTGCCGTTCCATCTGCGCGAGCACGGCGGCGAGCGGCACCTCCACCTCGCTGAAGAGCTTGCCGAGCCCTTCCTCGGACAGGCGCGGCCCGAGCCGTTGCTCGAGGCGCAGGGCGTAGTCCGCTCCCGCGGCGGCGTACGGCATCACCACCTCGAGCGGGAGCTCCTCCAAGGTGGCCACCTTGCCGCGACCACGTCGGGTGAGCTCCTCGTAGCTCGCCTCGACGATGCCGAGCTCGCGCTGCACGAGCGTCTTCCGATCGTGGCGCTGCTCCGGGTCGAAGAGGTAGCTTGCGATTTTCGCGTCGAAGGCGAAGCCGGAGAGCGGCATGCCCGCCCGTCCGAGCGCGACGGCGTCGCGCTTGAGCTCGAGCCCGATCTTGCGGACGGCGGCGTTCGCGAAGAGCTGCACGAAGAGGGGGCGCACCTCGTCGAGCGCGAGCGGCTTCGGTCCGTCCAGGCCGTGCTGCACCAACGGCACGTAGTGGGCACGCCCGGGCTCGACCGCGAGCGCGATGCCGACGAGCCGTCCCTGGCTCGGGTTGGGCACGTGCGTCGCGACGTCCAGTGCCACGAACCCGGCGGTCTCGGCGCGAGCGACGAGCTCGGCGAGCTCGGCGCGGTTGGTGACGAGACGCGCTTCGCTCGCCACGGGAGCAGGCGCCGCCGCGCTCGCGACCGCGGACTTCGGACCTTCGGCGGCGCGCCGAGACGCTTGGGGATCCGGCGCTTCGAGCTGGGTGAGGAGCCGCGAGAAGCCGAGCTCGGCGTAGATCGCGCGGAGCTTCGCGATGTCTCGCGGTTTTCGCCGGAGCCTGTCCAGATCGAAGTCGACCCAGCAGCCGTCGCGCAGCGTCACGAGCTTTTGGCTCAGGAACGCGGCGTCGCGGTGCTTTCCGAGCGCCTCGCGCACCGACTTCTTCGAGATCCGGTCGAGGTTCTCGTAGATGCCCTCGAGCGTGCCGAACTCGACCAAGAGGTCGCGCGCCGTCTTCGGACCGACGGAGGGCACGCCGGGCACGTTGTCCGAGGTGTCCCCCGTGAGCGCCAGCAGGTCCCGAACCTGGTCCACGCGCACGCCGAAGCGCTCCTCCACCTCGGGAACGCCGAAGACCCGATCCCGCATGGTGTCCCACATCAACACGTCGGGCCCGACGAGCTGCATGAGGTCCTTGTCGGCGGCGACGATCACGACGCGGAGCTTCCGTTGCCGGGCGCACGCGACACACGCGGCGATCAGATCGTCGGCCTCGACGCCGTCGAGCTTGAGGACCTCGACGTTGAACGCGCGCACGATCTGCTCGCAGCGCTGCATCTGTTGGCGAAGGTCGTCGGGAGCGCTCGGTCGGTTGGCTTTGTAGTCCGGGAACAGCTCGCTGCGGAACGTGGCGCGACCGCTGTCCATCGCGATTGCGAAGAGCTCGGGGCGGCGCTCTCGGAGCAGGCGCTCGAGCATGCTGACCGTGCCGTGAACGGCGTGCGTGGGCTCCCCCGTGGGGCTCGAAAGCGGACCGATCGCGTGGTACGCGCGCAGCACGTAGCTCGACAGGTCGACGAGGTAGAGGACGTCGGAAGCGCCCGCGGGGAAGAGCTCGCTCGGCATGCGCCCCGCTTACCGCGTTTCCGGCAAAGTGCCGGCGCCAGAACCGATTTTTTGCGGTAAACCCGCTCGATCGAGCAGGTCAGCGCAGGGCCATTCCGGCGCTGTACGCTGCGGCGCGCCTGCCGAGCCTGCCGTCGAGCGCGCGCCGCCGTCGCTCCATCTCGCGCAGGACGACCCCTTCGCGCAGTCCGCCACGCGAGAGGTGCACCCACGGCGCGCGCAGCGCGTCGACGGCCGCCGCCAGCCCCAGGGCGCCCGTCGCGATCGTCTCGACGCGCTCGGGCTTCACGCCGAGCTCCTCGAGTCGCGCGGGCCGGCTCGCCGCGAGCTCGTGGGCGAGGGTCTCTAGGCCGGTACGGAAGAGCGGCCGCCCTTCGACGCGATACGCGGGGCCAGCGAGCGTGGCCAGAGCGCGCGCGGTGCCGCCGCTCAGCACCCAGGCTTCGGGCGCGAGCGCACGGACTCGCTTCACGACGGCGCGCGCCGAGGCGAGGACGTGAGCGCGAACGGCGCGCGGCTCCTTGGAGGGCACCCGCAAGAATCCGAGCGGCAGCGAGGCGGTGTACAAGCACGCGTCCTGCTCGCCGACGGCGATCTCGAGCGAGCCCCCGCCGAGGTCGAGGACCGCGGTGCGCTCCGGAAGGCCGCTCAGGGCGCTCCGCGCGCCGCGGTAGACGAGCTCGGCTTCCTCCGAGCCGGAGAGGATCTCGACGCGAAGATCGAGGCTGTCTGCCGCGCGCTGCACGAGCTCGGCGCGGTTCCGCGCGTTCCTGAGCGCGCTGGTCCCGACCGCGATGGGGTGCGCGCGGAACGAACGCGAAAGGGCGACCATGGTCCCGAGGGCGTCGAGCGCCCGTCCGATCACGGCCGCCGGGAGCCGGCCTTCGGCGTCGAGGTGCCGCCCGAGGGCCAGCACCTCCCGATACGAGCTCAGCTTGACCAACCCACCGCGCGGATCCGGAGCGGCAACCAGCAGGTGGAAGGAGCTCGAGCCGAGGTCCATGGCCGCGTAGCTCATGTCGGGCAGCGTGACCCCCGGTGGTGGCGACTCCGCGAACCCGATGAGACGAACGCGTGACGTTCCGCGCGGCTTTCCCCCTTGGTGAGTGGGGTTTCTGCCGAGCCCGGCGGCGC
>CAYYWA010000038.1:0-15880 GCA_964475255.1 uncultured Sorangium sp. | reverse complement strand
TTGGTGAGTGGGGTTTCTGCCGAGCCCGGCGGCGCGGTCCCGATTTCGACTCCGACCGACCAGAAAGCCCGCAGTCGATGTTCAGTGTGGGTGCAATGTGGATTCCCCTGCACGGAGTCATCGCTCGAGCTGCTGTGCTGTACTATTGGTTTCCGACGGAAACCGGACGCCAGGTGATAACGCGCTGCGTCTGGGTTCCCTCGCTTTGGTTTGCTTGCTCGAAACGGCCGGTGGCGTCCGCAATGGCGCCTCCGGTTCGACCCGATAGGCTCTTCTCGTGCCTGCTCTCACGGCTCATGAACCGCCGCTCGTAGCGGGAAAGTACCGCCTGACTCGGCTGCTCGGCCGCGGCGGCATGGGCACGGTTTGGGAGGGCGTGCACGCGACACTCGGGAACCGAGTCGCCGTCAAGTTCATCGACGCCGAGTACGCCCAGAGCCCGGAGGCGCGAAGCCGCTTCGAGAACGAGGCGCGGGCCGCCGCCGCGTTGCCGACGAAGCACGTGGTCGAAATTCACGACCACGGTGTCGGTGAGGACGGCCGCCCGTTCATCGTGATGGAGTATCTCGAGGGCGAGACGCTGGATCAGAAGCTCGATCGCGTCGACCGAATCTCACCCCCGGAAACGGCCCTCATCATCCATCAAGTGTGTCGCGCGCTGGCGAAGGCGCACGCCGCCGGCATCGTGCACCGGGACTTGAAGCCGGAGAACATCTTCCTCGTTTGGGACGAGGAGGATCAGGCGATTGTCGTCAAGGTCCTCGATTTCGGCATCGCGAAGTTTACGGATCAACGGCTCGGGGCGTCCTCCTCGGCGACGCGGACTGGCTCCGTGCTCGGAACACCGTTCTTCATGAGCCCTGAGCAGGCCCGGGGCCTGCGCAGCGTGGATCATCGAACGGACATCTGGTCGCTCGGCGTGATCGCGTATCGGTGCATCGTGGGTGAGCTCCCGTTCGAGGGGGAGGCGATTGGCGATCTCTTGGTTCGCCTCTGCACGGAGCCCATCCGCCTTCCGTCCGCGGTCCGAGGAGACGTGCCGGAGGGGTTCGACGCCTTCATCGAGCGAGCGCTCGCGCGGGACGTCGAGAGTCGCTTCCAGACCGTGCAGGAGCTCTCGGAGGCGCTGGGAGCCGTGTGCGGGTTGCCGCCGCGCCCGGCGCTCGGCACCACGGACCTCGGCTTCACGCCCGAGCCACCCCAGATCGCGCGCGGCGTGCGTCCCCCGGCGTTCGGCATGGCAACCGGGGCGCCGACGACACGGCCGGCGATCCCGTTCGTTTGGCGGCACAGCCGGAGGACGACCCTTGCGCTCGCGTTGGGGGGCGTGTGCCTCGTGGGCGCGGCGATCGCCTTCTGGATGCGCTCCGAGCCCGAGGCCGAGCCGGCGAGCGCGGCGACGCGCGCCAGCGAGCCCACGACCGGCACCACGGTGGTTCCCGTTTCGGTGCCGCCCCCCAGCGCGGCTCGGACCGGAGCGCGACCGGAAACCCCCGCTCGAGCCGAGGCCGGGGGAGCCGAGGACTCGGGGGCCGACGCGGAGAAGGCGCGGGAAAATCCCCGTGAGCGGCCGTCCACCACCAGCAAGAAGACGCGAGCACGCCCCGCCGCGTCGGGCCCCTCGAAGCGCGAGCCGGCAGCGTCGGCGCGGCCGCCTCGCAAGCGCCGCCCCATCGACCTCGGCTACTGATCGGGCTGTTTCCTAGAATGTCGATCGGCTCGACGGATTGGCATTGAGCCTAGGCTGAACCGGCTCGCCAATCCGCGAGGGCTCGAGCGGAGACGGTGTGCGCAATCCGGAGCGCACGGCGCTTCGATCGCGAAATCCGGAAATGACACGGGACCCGATGTACTAGTCTGGGCGGGAGCGGCTTCCCGCCGCGAAGGTTACCTTGCGGAAGAACACGCTGCTTGGGCTTTGGCTCGTCTGTGCCGGGCTCTCCACGTGGGGGCGTCCGTCCCTGGCGCAGTCCGCGGCGGACAAGGCCACGGCGCGCAACCTCGCCACCGAGGGAATCGAGCTCTTCCGCGAAGGCCGCTACTCGGATGCGCTGGATCGCCTGCAGCGCGCCGAAGCGCTGTTTCACGCACCGGTGCACCTCCTCTACATCGCGCGGTCGCAGGCGGAGCTCGGGTTGCTCGTCGAAGCGTCGGAGACGTACAAGCGCTTGCTGCGGGCCGATATCGGTCCGGACGCGCCCGGCGCTTTTCTCGACGCCGTCCGCGCGGCGGAGGTGGAAGCGCCCGAGCTCGAAGCGCGCATTCCGGCGCTGCGCATCCAAATCACACCCTCCGGGGTCGACGGGCTGACGCTCACGATCGACGGGAACGAAGTCTCGTCCGCGGTCGTTGGCATCGACCGACCTGCCAATCCGGGCCGGCGCGTCGTGATCGCGTCCGCGCCGGGCTTTGCGCCCGCGCGAAAGGTCGTGGAGCTGGGTGAAGGCGAGCAGGGCGTCGTCGATCTCCAGCTGATTCCCCTGGAACGCGAGCCCGCGGCCCCCGAGCCGCTCTCGCCGCCGCCCGATGACCCGGACGCAGCGCGGGAGCCACCCAAGCTCGGCTTCATCGCGGGCGTGCGCCTCGGAGCGGCGATCCCGACGGGAAGGCTCTTGAAGGGTGAGGCCACGGCGATGAGCGACTATGCGGGCCCGGGCGGTGCGCTCGAGCTCTCGGTCGGCGCCACGTTCGCGCGCTACTTCGGCGCGAAGCTCTATCTCCAAGGGGTGACGCTCACGTCGCCCCGCGCTCCGGCTCTCACCTTCGCGCAACCCTTCGAGCCAGGGAGCGTCGCCGTCGAGAGCCGCGTTCGCGGTCGGGCCATCGGTTTTGCCGTGATCGCCGGCACGCCTCCGGGCCGGCTGGGCGGCTTCGGCGAGCTCGGCATCACCGTGTACGAAGAGCTGGAGATCGAGCGCGAGCTCCGGTTCACGCCCTCACAGCAGTGCGGTGAAAGCGCTCGGCAAACACTTCGTTACTGGGGCCCCGCGCTTCGCGTCGGCGGGGGAGCGCGCCTCCCCGTGCATCGGCTCGTGCACGTCTCGCTCTTTGCCAACATTTCGCTCGGCGGATTTCGCCGCGGCGAGGTCGAGACGAGCTGCGCCGCTCTGCCGAATCCGCCGGGAATGTCCGACGCCGACTTGTCGTCTCTGGGTGACGACCGGCGGGCCGGTCACCAGATGATCCTGTGGGGTTTGGAGGGGGAGCTGCTCATCGGACTTCGATAAGCACCTCCCCTTTTTGGACAGGAAGATGCAACGTTTTACAAGTGCGTGACAATCGGCGGGGGAGGTGGGTGGTACCTGCCGGGGCGAGGCCCATGCAGCTCGTCATCGTCGTCCTGTACTGCGCGGTCTTGCTCGTGCTGTCGTCGTACGGCGTCCACAGAGCCCTGCTCGCCATCGCCTGCGTCCGGCACCGTCGAAAGCTCGCCGAGCTTGAGCGCGCTCCGACCCTGGCGGAGGGGGAGCTCCCGCGGGTGACGGTTCAGCTGCCGCTCTATAACGAGGCGACGGTCGCCCGGCGTGTGATCGAAGCCGCGGGCGCGATCGACTACCCACGAGAGCTGCTCGAGATCCAGGTCCTCGACGACTCGAACGACGAGACGGTCGCCATCGCGAGCGCAGCCGTCGATGGGCTCCGCGCCCGAGGGATCGACGCGAGCTACGTTCGCCGACCGAACCGCGTCGGCTACAAGGCGGGCGCGCTGGCGCACGGCCTTTCGATCGCCAAGGGCGAGCTCATCGCCGTGTTCGATGCCGACTTCGTGCCGCGTCCGGGATTCTTGCGTGACGTGGTGGGGCACTTCCGCGATCCGCGCGTCGGGATGGTGCAGACGCGCTGGGAGCACTTGAACCGCGACGCGAGCCTGCTCACGTCGGTTCAGGCGTTGATGCTCGACGGACACCATCTGGTCGAAAACCGCGCCCGCTTCGCGACGTCGTGCATGTTCAACTTCTCGGGGACGGGCGGCATCTGGCGCAAGCGCGCGATCGAGGCCGCGGGCGGCTGGGAGCACGACACGCTCACGGAAGACTTGGATCTGTCCTATCGGGCGCAGCTCGCCGGCTATCGTTTCGTGTACCGGGCGGATATCACGACGCCCGCGGAGCTCCCCGAAGAGATGTCCGCGTTCCGCGCGCAGCAGCATCGCTGGGCGAAGGGCACCGTGCAGACGGCGCGCAAGCTGCTCGTCCGTGTGCTCAAGTCGCCGATCGCGTGGCGGCTCCGGGTCGAGGCGGCGTTCCACATGCTGCCGCACTTCGCGTACCCGATGATGGTGCTGCTCACCGTGCTGCTCTTGCCGGCGTTGCTCTTGTTGCCGGCGAGCGACATCGAGACCTTGCTCTTGATCGACGTTCCGCTCTGTCTCGGCACCACCGGGTCGCTCGCGAGCTTCTATGCGATGGCCGAGGTCGCTCAGGGACGGCGCGCGTGGCACGCGATTCGCAAGCTCCCGGCCCTGATCGCGCTCGGTGCTGGTCTCGCGCCGCACCTCTCCGTCGCGGTCTGGGACGGTCTCACTCGCATGGCGGGGGAGTTCGTGCGAACGCCCAAGCGCGGAACCGAGAAGGGACGCTATCGACAGCGCGCGCAGCTTCCGTACGCGGAGATCGTGCTGTGCATGCTGAGCGTCGGGAGCGCGATGGCAGCGGTGCAGACGGGTCACTGGCTGGCAGCGCCGTTCGCTCTGCTCTTCGCCTCCGGGTACGCGTATGTAGCCACGCTCGTCATGCGTGAGCGTCTCGCGGAGCGGAGCGCAGCGGCGCGCACGGCGCCCGCGTCCGTCGCCACGACGGCGGAGCCCGCCGAGGCCGAGATGGCGCGCGCGGCCTGACCGTTCGGTTTCTTGGCCTGCCGAACGGACGATCCGTTACTAACGCCAGCACCAACGAAGCAGCGGTTCGACGGGCTTTCCGTGCCCATCGCGCGTTGGTGATCGATCGGCAAGCGGCCTCACACGAGCCTCTCGCCGTCCCGACGCCGAGGCGTGGCCGGAGTCGTGTCTCGCTTCGAGCCGCCTCGTTTGGGGTTCCGAGGCTCGGGCCCCGAAGCCCCGAAGCGGGGTGCACCGAGCTTGCGTATGGACTTCAGGATGCTCTGCACGTTAGGATTCGAGAATCCGAGCGATTGCGCCCCGGCAGAAGGCCGGGGCCCGTGCACGAAGCTACACCCCGAGATGACCAAGGCGGACATCGTTCAGGCGGTCTATGCAAAGCTGGGTGGCTTCTCGAAGAAGGAGTCGGCGGATCTGGTGGATCTCGTGTTCGAGACCATGAAGGAGACGCTGGGCCGCGGCGAGAAGATCAAGATCTCCGGCTTCGGGAACTTCGTGCTCCGCGACAAGCGACAACGCCAAGGGCGCAACCCGCAGACGGGCGATCCGATCACGATCACCGAGCGCCGGGTGCTGAGCTTCAAGGCGAGCCAGCTCTTGAAGCAGGCGTTGAACGACGATCGGGAGCTTCCGGCAGCCGGCAACAGCGCGAGCCGCGACGAGTCGAACCTCGGTTCGGGCGGCGACGCCCGAGGGTGACGCATCGTGGCCGAGGACCCGAAGAACCAGGTTCCGGTCAAGCTCTACTACCGGATCGGTGAGGTGGCGCAGATCGTCGGGGTGGAGCCGCACGTGCTCCGCTACTGGGAGACGGAGTTCCGCTCGATCCGCCCGCAGAAGTCGCGCAAGGGGCAGCGCGTCTACTCGCGGCGGGACGTGGACAAGCTCCTCAAGGTGAAGGACTTGCTCTACACGCACCGCTTCACGATCGAGGGCGCTCGGCGCCGCCTTCGCGAGACGGGGCTCGAGCCCGATGCTCCGCGTCTTTCGCCACCCGCGCGCGACTTGCTCATCGGCTTGCGGGACGAGATTCGCGGGATGCTCGCCGAGCTGGATCGAGCCGGATCGCGGTAGCTCTGACGGCTGCTGTCCGCCCGGAGCCTTGACTTCAGCCTGAGTCCCGACCACATGCGGAGGGTCGAACCAAGGAGGGCCTCATGGCCGACGGCCTCAACCGCGTGATGCTTCTAGGAAATCTGGGCGCCGATCCCGAGCTTCGCATGACTGCGAGTGGGCAGGCCGTGCTCAAGCTTCGCCTCGCGACCAGCGAGAGCTACCTCGATCGCAATCGCGTGCGCCAGGAGCGCACGGACTGGCACAGCGTCGTCATTTGGGGAAAGCGCGCCGAAGCCCTGTCGAAGATCCTCGCCAAAGGCTCGCGGATCTTCGTCGAGGGCGGCCTGCGCACCTCGAGCTACGACGATCGCGAGGGGAACAAGCGCTATCGGACGGAGGTCGTCGCGAACAACGTGATCCTCGCGGGCGGTGCGCGCGGCGGCGGTGGTCCCCGCGCGGCGGCCGGCGACGACTACGGCGCGCCCGAGCCCTCGGGGGAGGGGCCCGGCGGCTACGACGACGCGGACTACGGCGGCGACGACAACATTCCGTTCTGATGTCCTTCGAGACTCGACGCGGTTCGCCGCTTTCGTCGGAGGGCAGGCTTCGCTCGCGGGTGCGGGACGGAGGACGGCGAGATGCCTCGTTGCGAGGCCGCTCGGAGCGCTCCGTTCCGCCCGCCGCGGCGGACTGATTCGACCGGGATGCGGCGCGGCCGCCGGATGTTCGTTCTGGGCGCGCTCGCGGCGGTGTTCCCCGCCGCGGTGGCGCCGGGATGCCGCCGCGACGAGCGTCCGCGCGAGTCGGCGAAAGCCCTCGAGAGAAAACCCGAGCGTCCCGCGGAGCTCGCGGCGGAGCTCGTCGTGCCTCGGGCAGCGGAGGCCTGGACGGCGCTGCGCCCGCTGCTCGGGGCGATTGGCTCGTTCTTCGCCGTCGGCCCCGAGCTCTCGCTGAGCTCGGTGTTCGGTATGGGGCCGCTCGCGGCCGGGGCCTTCGATCTCACGCGACCGGTCGTGGGCGGCCTCGTGGTTGCCCAGGGCGAGCCGTCGCTCGTCCTCGTTGCGCCGGTGGTCAGCGGCGCGGAGCTCGTCGCGCGTCTCACGACCGGGGCTGCTCCGACGCACCGTGCGGTGCGTCGCGGCGAGCTCGTGCTGCTCGAAGCGGACGGCGAGCGCGCGGAGGCCCGCTCCATCGCGGTCGTCGACGATGTCGTGCTGATGGGCCCGCCGCCGGCTCTGGCGCTCGCCGGGCCGTATCTCGGGCGCGTGCTGGCGCGCGCTCCCGCGAGCGGGCCGCCCGTGCTCGTGCTGCGCGGCGCGGCGCTGCGTGAGCGGATCGTCCCGGTGCTCCGTGGCGTGTGGCGCGCCCGCCGCGAGAAGCTCGCGCAGGGCGCGCGCTCTCTCCGAGAGGCCCGCGGGCGTCCCGCGGATTTCGCCGAGCCCGAGGCGCTGCTCGCCGCGGCGGACTCGGCGGTGGGGGTCGCGCTGTCCGTGCTCGAAAGCGCACGGGAGGCGCGCCTCGAGCTCATCGCCGAAAAGGATCACGCGCGCTTCGAGCTGCGCGTCCTGGGCGCTCGGTTGGAAGAGGTCGCGCGCTTTCTCCCGCCCGGCCCCGAAGGCGCGCGCGAGCTGATCACGGAGCTCCCCGCGAGCGCGCTCCTTTCGCTCCGCACCCGACGGAGCGCGGAGGGTGCGTCGGCGGGGCTCCCGCCGCTCGTCCGGGAGCTGCTCGGGGATCGCCTCGCCCCGGCCACGGCTCGGGCGGTAGACTCGACCTGGTCGGCGCTCGATCGCGCGCGCGGCAGCGAGCAGGCGCTCGCGCTCCTCGAGGACGGAACCGTGATGTGGACGGGAACAGTCGTGGACCCGCGAGCTCTGCGCGCGGCAATCACCGAAGCCGTGCGGCACGCGGCGCGGTCCCCGTTCATCGATCCGTTCACGGCTCGGCTCGGACGCGTGCTCGGGGTGCGGGAGGAATCGAAGGCCTCCGCCGACGGATCGCCGGTGGACCGATTTCGGCTGCGCTTCGCCGGGAAGCCGCCCGAAACGAACAGCACGACGATCGACGTCACGGCACGAGTCGACGCGGAGCGCTTCACGGTGGTGCTCGAGGCGGCAAACGGCGCATCGGCGCCTTCCTCGGAGGATCCGACGCGCGCCTCGCTGCTCCGCGCGCTCGATCCCGCGCGGGCGCTGGTTTCGATCGTCGACCTCGCCGCGCTCGGCCTCGCGCCGCGAGGCGCCCCGGCGCCCGCGGCGTTCGCGCTCGGCAGCTCCGGCGACGAAGTCCGACTCACGATGGCGCTGTCACCGCGCGCCTCTGCGGCGCTCACGAGAGGGCTCCTCGAGTGACGCGGCGTTCGATCCTCGTTACCGGATTTCCGGCATCGCGAGCGCGAGCCGTCCTCGTGGAGCTCGCGCGCCGTGAGCCGGAAGCGGAGCTCTTGGCGCTCGTTCACCCCGAACGCGCGGAGGAAGCGCGGCTGCGGGCCCGAGATCTCGGGCTCTTCGAGCGCGAGCGCCTGCGCATCGTGGAAGGGGATCCGGCGGCCCTCGATTTCGGCCTTTCCGGGAGGGCGTACCTCGAGCTGTGCGAGACCGTCGACGTCGTGCACGCGGCGTACTCGGTTCAAGATCCGGACACGAGCGAAGAGCTCGCCGAGACGATCAACGTGGGCGCCGCGCGCGAGATCGTCGAGCTCGCGCGGGCCGCGCGCCGCCTCGAGAAGATCGTCTACTACTCGAGCGTCTTCGTGAGCGGGGACCGCACCGGCCGCGTGCGCGAGCACGAGCTCGAGGCCGGGCAAGGCTTTCGGAACGCCGCCGAGCGCACGCAGGCGATCGCCGAGCGCATGCTGCGTCGAAGCGGAGCCAAGGCGATCGTGCTGCGCGCGGGACACCTGATCGGTGACGCGGTCCCCGGTGGCACGAGTCGCATCGTCGGACCGCACCTGTTGATGGTGTTGCTCGTCAATGCGCCGCTCGACACGGCGTTCCCGCTGCCGCCCGGCGCGGAGGCGCGCCTGCCGCTCACCCCGCTCGATTACCTCGCCCAGGTCGGGGTCTACGCCGCAGCGGAGGTCCCGCTCGGTCGCACGCTTCACGTCTTGGATTCGACGGCCCTGACGGTGCGTCGCTTCCTCGAAATCGTCGCGAAGCGCTCGGGGCACCGCCTCGAGACCGGCTTCAACCTGGGCGCGATCCCACGCGCGCTGATCGGCAATCCCGCGGCGCGCTTGCTGCAGAGCAGCTTGCGCGGGCTGTTCGAGGTGCTCTCGACCTCGGCCGAGTACGACACCGAGGGGATCACCGAAATCGCGGCGCGCGGCGGGCCCCGCTGCCCACCGCTCACCGAGTACGTCGATGCCTGGATCGAGAGCGCGCGCGTTCAGATCCAGCCGAGCATGCTCGACGCCGGTCGCCACGAGCACGCGCCCTTCCTCGTGGCTTGAGCGAAGGCCGAGTCACGGGCTGTCGAACGGGTTTTCCCGGACGAGCGTCGTGGAGTCGCGCGCGGGGCGCTTCTCGCGGACAGGCTCGGGCTCTTCGTTCGGATCGCCCGCGCGCCGGCGTTGCGTGTCACCGGCGCCTTCGCCGGTGTCCTTGCTCTTCGGCTCCTCGGACCGCGGAGGGCGCGAGCTCGACGGCGCGGCGCTCGAGCTGCTGCTCGCGCTCTTGCGTGGGCTGCTCGCGGAGCTCGACGGCGCGGGCGCCGGGTACTCGGGCAAGTCGGAGATGCTCACGGCGTCGGAGCCGAGCGCGCTCAAGCGATCGGCGGCGCGCCGCCTGCGATCCGGGTCGATCGTGGGCGAGCGGGCGATCTCGTCGTAGAGCGTGCGCTTCTCGGCGCGATCGCCGCTCGCCTCTGCGAGCCGAAAGAGATGGTCGGCGTACGCTGCTTGAATCGCTCGGAAATCCGCCGAGGCCCGCGCGTTCGAGCCGACGGGCAGCTCCGCGGCCTTGCGGTGGGCGCCCGGTACGTCGCCGCGAACCAGGAGCTCTTTCGCTTCTGCGAGGGTTCGCTCCGCGCGCTCGGTGGTCGCATCCTTCACGCTCACGAGCTGCGTCGCGGGCCGCTTGCGGGTCGCGAGCACGATGGCGACCGCCGCGACGAGCGCCAGCACCGCGAGCCCGAACAGGACCTTGACGCCCCACGGGTTCGAACCGACGGCGCGCAGCGTCTGCTCCGCCTCACGCCGTCGCGTCGCGCCGCTCGCGGAGATTTGCAGGCTGTCTTCCGAGCCCGGGATGTAGGTGTCGCCCGCGGGCAGGAACTTCAACACCACGTCGCCGAGCTCGATGAGGTCGCGCGCATCGACGAACCCTCGCGGGAGCTCGACGCCGTTCACGCGAACGCCGTTCGAGCTGTCGCGATCGACGATCTCGTAGCGACCATCGCCGAGCGGGTGGATCTCGGCGTGCACCCGGCTCACCGACTGGTGGTTGACGCAGATATCGCACTCCTCGCCGCGGCCGATGATGAGGTTCGCATCCGAGAGCGGGTACTCGAATCCCGGATTCGGGCCGCTCAGGACGAGCAGGCGATCGACCGTGGCGGCCAGGTTCGGCAGCGCCGGCACCGTGGTGCCCGGCTGATCCTGCGCCGTGATCCGCGAGTCGTCCTCGACGATGAGGCGGTAGTCTCCGAGCTGAACGAGGTCGCCGTGGCCGAGCTCGTGCGACCCGGCCACGCGCCGCCCGTTCACGTAGCAGCCGTTGTAGCTGTCGAGGTCACGGACCGCCCACCCGCTTCCGCCGCGCTCGAGACGCGCGTGGTGTCGCGAGATGTTCCGCTCGGTGAGGCGGATCGTATTGTCCTCCGCACGACCGAGGCTGTACGCGTCGTGGACGAGGTGGACGACGGTCCGATTGCTCTGGTCGTCCTCGATCGTCAGCTTCCACATGGGAACGGATTGGACGAGTCTAGCGTCGTTGTGGGGCGAGGACGCGGAATTTCGAGCCGACGGCGAGGCGCGCCGTCTCGGCGTCCGGGCCGTGAAAACCAGCAGTGCGAGGAGCGGAATCCGAACGTCGCCCTCATTTCGGATTTCGACCGGCCCCCCGAGTGCCGTCGTCGGCGAAGCGCGCTCCGCGCCCGAACGCGAACAGAGCTTCGTGAACGCGCGGCCGTGCCTCCCGGATGGCCCCATTGCGACGGCTCGGGCAGACACGATTGGTGAGGAGCACGGTCGCACAGCCGGCCACCGGGTCGCACCACAGGCTCGTCCCAGTGAATCCGAGGTGTCCAAAGGTGAGCGCGCTCGCGCTCGGGCCCGCGGACGCATTGGGGCCGGACTTGCCGTCGAAGCCGAGGCGGAGCGAGCCTCCGGGGCGTTCACGCACGAGGTGAGCGAGCGTTTCTCGGGAAAGCCAACCGGAGCCATGGCCGGACAAACCCGCGAGCACCGCCATGCCGAGGCCGAGCACGTCGCGGGCCGTTCCGAACAGGCCCGCGTGCCCGGAGAGGCCGTGTCCGGAGTAGGCCCAGGCGTTTTCGTCGTGCACGACCCCGCGCACGAGGCCCCCCCGGAAATCGACGTATTCGGTCGGCGCGACGCGCGCGGCGAAATCTTCCCCCGCGCCCAGCCATTGACGCGCCGAGCGCGCCGACAAGCCGAGCGGCCGTGACACCTCGTTCATCACGAGCTCGTCGAGGGGCATGGAGGCAACGCGCGTGAGCAGCTCGCCCGCGATCAGGTAACCAAGGTCGCTGTATACCGGCGAAAAGCCCGATTCGGGCG
Source organism: uncultured Sorangium sp. (assembly GCA_964475255.1). Taxonomy (GTDB): domain Bacteria; phylum Myxococcota_A; class Polyangia; order Polyangiales; family Polyangiaceae; genus PMG-095. The sequence continues at coordinate 4,247 of CAYYWA010000038.1, read as the reverse complement.
GCGTCCCCGCGCAGTCGGCGCGACGAGCCAGGAGCGCACGCGCGAGCATCTCGGGGCGGGAGACCGTGGCGCGCGCGGTGAGCGGTGCGAACAGGGAAAGGTGTGCTTCGAGCCCACTTCGGTGCCCGAGGAGCTGCTCGCGCGTGACCCTCGCGGACGGTGTGCCGCGCCTCTCTTCGACGAGCTCGGATACTGCGGTCTCGAAGCGCACGACGCCGCGCTCGACGAGACGCGCGGCAGCGACGCCGACGAACGACTTCGTGATCGACGCGAGGTCGAACACGCTCTCGGTGTCCGTCGGCCGATCCGCCGTGCGTCCCGCGGCGCCGAGCGCGACGTGGAGCTCGCCGTCGCGAAGCACCGCGACGCCCACGACGGCGCTCGGCGCGACCCCGCGCTCGACGATTTCCGTGTGGGCGAGCGTATCGAGGGCGTCCGTCATCCTACATGTCCGACTCGCGGCGTTCGCGGTTCGTGCGCGGCGCGCGCGGCTCCAAGTTTTGACCCGATGTTCCGGGGAGGGCTATCCTGCTCGGAAGGCGACGAATGGCCGAGTTTACGTGGGAAGCCCGAGCACGCACCGGAGAGCTGCGAAAAGGCGTGATGGAGGCGGACACGGAGGACGCCGTCAACCAGCGCCTGCGCCAGCAGCAGCTCAGCCCCGTTCGGGTCGCGCGCCGGCGCAACTTCACGAACATCAAGTTCGGAAGCGGGGTCTCCACGAAAGACCTCGTCACGTTCACGCGATTGTTCGCGACCATGATCGACGCCGGCCTGCCGCTCGTGCAGTGCCTCGAGATTCTGGGCGGACAGCAGTCCAATCGCCACTTTGCCTCGGTCCTTCGGGACATCAAGGGCGCCGTCGAAGGAGGCTCCTCGTTCAGTGAGGCGCTGCGGCGGCACCCGAAGGTGTTCGACGAGCTGTTCGTGAACCTCGTGCAGGCGGGTGAAGTGGGCGGCATCCTCGACAATATCCTGAACCGCCTCTCGGTGTACCTCGAGAAGCGGCAGAAGCTCCTTCGCCAAGTGCGCGGCGCGCTCGTCTATCCCTCGATCGTGATCGTGATCGCGGCCGGCGTGATGACGGTTCTGCTCACGTTCGTGATCCCGGCGTTCGAGAACATGTTCAAGGATTTCGGCGGTGGCAAGGCGCAGCTCCCCAAGCTGACGCAAATCGTCGTCGATGCGTCGCACCTGTTCGTCACCGCGTTGCCGTTCCTCGCGGTGGGGCTCGTGCTCCTCGCGATTGGCGTCGGCTACGTGTATCGGTTGCCGCGCGGCAAGCGCTTCTTCCATCGGACGATGCTCGTGCTGCCGATCGTCGGGGGCGTCCTCCGCAAGATCGCGGTCGCGCGCTTCACGCGCACGCTCGGCACGCTGCTCCAGTCGGGCGTACCCATCCTCGACGCGCTCGAAATCTGCGCGAAGACCTCGGGGAACGTGATCGTCGAAGGCGGAATCATGGACGTGCGCCAGGCGATCAGCGAGGGAAAGAACATGGCCGAGCCGCTGATGGCGACGCAGATCTTCCCCGACATGGTCGTGCAGATGATCGCCGTCGGGGAGCAGACCGGCGCGCTCGATCAGATGCTCAACAAGATCGCCGATTTCTACGAGGAAGAGACGGACGTCGCCGTGGCCGCGATGACGTCGGCGCTCGAGCCCATTTTGATGGTCGGCGTGGGGGGCATGGTGGGCGTCGTGCTCGTCGCGATGTATCTGCCGGTGTTCTCCCTCGCCGGGAACATCAAAGCGGAGTGAGCGGGTTCTCTCTGGGGCTTCCGGACATCGTGGGCGCGGGGCCGCTGCCCCGGCGGCTCGCCCTGCTCACGCTGCTCCGACTCCTCTTCTCCATTTGCGCGCTCGCGCTCGTCGGCGCGCTCTATCTCAAGGCGGGCTACGACCCCACCGCGTTCACGCCCCGCGCCATGCTCGCCGCGCTGGTGTGGTGCTTCTCGCTCGCGGGCCTGTATGCGCTCGCGCTGCGCCGTGGAGTGGGCCTCGAGCGCCTCGCGGACGCGCAAATCCTGCTCGATCAGGTGACCTGGACGCTCGTCGTGTACTTGACGGGAGGCGCGAGCAGCGGTGCCACTTCCTTCTACGGGTTGACCTGCCTCGTGGGCGCGAGCCTCACGGGGCTACGGGGCGCGACGATCGCGGCGCTGAGCGGCGGGCTCCTCTACGTGGGGCTCGCGACCGCGCTCGCGCGGGGATGGCTCGTCTCACCGCCCGATCAGCCTCCGAACATCTACGAGCTCGCTCCAGGGGAGCTCTCGTTTTACCTCGTCATCAACGTGCTCGTGCTCGTGGTGGTCGCCCTGCTGGCGGGCACGCTCGCCGAGCGCCTGCGGTGGACGGGCGGCGAGCTCAAGCTCGCCACCGAGCGCGCGGATCAGGCCGAGCGCATGGCGGCGCTCGGTCGGCTCGCCGCCGGGCTCGCCCACGAGATCAGGAACCCGCTCGGCTCGATCGCCGGATCGATCGAGCTCTTGCGCACGGCGCCGCAGCTCTCGGAGGAGGATCGGCGTCTGTGTGACATCGTACAACGGGAGACGCGCCGCCTGAACGATCTCGTGACCGACATGGTCGACCTCGCGCGCCCGCGAAAGCCGCTCCTCGCGTCCGTCGATGTCGCGAGCCTCGCGCGCGAGCTGGTCGAGCTCGCGTCCCGCTCGGGGCGGGCCATCTCCGACGTGGCCGTGCGCTACGCGGGGGAAGCCTCCGTCGGTGTTCGCGCGGACGGCGCTCAGCTCCGCCAGCTCGTCTGGAACCTGGTGCGGAATGCCGTACAGGCGAGTGGGCCCGGCGAGGAAGTGGTGGTTCGCGTCGTCCTGCACCCGGACAAGCGCGTGGAGCTCGCCGTCACCGATCATGGGCCGGGCATCGACGAGCGGCAGCGCGAGCAACTCTTCGACGCGTTCTTCACGACGCGCTCGCAGGGCGCCGGGATCGGGCTCGCCGTGGTGAAGCGCATCGCCGACGAACATCGTTTCGTCATTTCGGTCGAGAGCGAGGCCGGCCGCGGCGCCACGTTCCGCGTCGACCTCGGGCTCGCCGTGCCGTTGTCTCGCCCTGCTGCGATTGCCGCGAGCGAGCCACGAATCTCCCTCCCCGGGCCCGCCGCAGGGAAGGGGTGAGCGCACCGCTTTTCTAGCCGGCGAGGCCGGGCTCCGCCCGCTCCACGGCGCGGCGTTCCGTGCGCTTTCCGCAAATTTCACGCCCACGCGGGAACGGGGGAGCTTCGTCTTGCGTAGAACGGAGCGGACTTTAGACTCTCGTGAGGAAAATGATGAAGCTCCGTAGGACATTTCGCGTCATGGCCGTGGCTTTATTGCTCGGGATCGCCGCGCCAGCGGCGCACGCCGCCAACGCCGAGAGCTTCATCCGCTCCAAACATGGCCAGCTGACGACGCTCGTGGTCAAGGCCAAGACGAAGGCCGACGAGAGCAAGCTCGAGAACGCCTTCGACGAAGTGCTCGACTACGAAACGTTGGCTCGCGAGTCGCTGCGCGACTACTGGGACGACCGGACGCCCGCGGAGCGCGCGGAGTTCCAAGACGTCCTGACCAAGCTCGTCCGCGCGGCGTACCGCAAGAGCCTCAAGCGCATCGGCAACTACGAGGTCGAGTTCCGAGGCGGCGAGAAGGGAGCCGCCGGCGAGGTCGTCCGTACCGTCGCTCGCAATCGCCAGAACGCCCGGGAGGAGCCGGTGAGCATCGACTACGTGGTGCGAGAGTCCGGGGGCAAGTGGCAGATCATCGATATCGTGACGGAGGGGTCGAGCCTGGTCGGCAACTACCGGAGCCAGTTCCGGCGCATCATCAAGAAGGATGGCTTCCCCGAGCTCCTGCGCCGGATGAAGAACAAGCTCGACAAGGGCGACGTCGACTAGGCACGCTTCGTCCTTTCCCCCAGGCCGGAGGGCGAGCCGCCCGGCGGCTCTCACACCCGGCGGGGCGGAGCAGCGAGAAGCCGATATTTGGCTACCTCACCGCTCCCCCTGGTAGATTTCGGCGACCCGTGGTCGCCCCTCACGCGAACCCCCGAAACTGCGACAGGCAACGGTTGCGTTGCAGCCGGCCCGCGCGCCTTGGGTCCCCGTGACCCGCCCCACGAGGCTTCCTCCGAGTCCGATGCCCCTCGCGCCGCCGGCGCCGACGTCGGAGCAGCCTGCGCCGACGCCGCTCCGCCTCTCCGCCACGCGCGGCGCGCGCGGTTTCGAGCGCTACCAGCCCGGCGATATCGGG
>CAYYWA010000037.1:19631-25966 GCA_964475255.1 uncultured Sorangium sp. | reverse complement strand
CCGAGCGCGCTCTGCTGCGCCCGGTACACGCGCCCCATGCCCCCGACGCTGATCAGATCGAGGATGTGGTACCCGCCCGGCAGCGTCCGCCCGACGAGCTTGTCGTCGTTGTTCCCCATGGTGCCGACGGGGAAGCCGCAGGTCGGGCAATACTGGTGCGAGAGCGCGCAGGAAGCGCCGCAATGGGGGCAGGTGCGGGCGGGGGGTGACGAGGACACTCTGAAGAACCGATCGGGCCGCCGCGCACGACCTCTGCGCACGTAAGCCAGGTTGAATCTTATGCCGAGCTCGCGCGAAACAACCAGTGGGATCCCTCGCCCCCGGGGCGCCGCGAGCGCACATCGCCCGTCGGCGAAGGCGCGGAGCTCGCCAGGCTGGGCGGCCGCCACGAACGGCCAGCGCATCCGGCGTTTCCCGACCACCCTGTGCGCGGAGCGCGCCGAAGCGCACCCACACGTCCCGTTTCGACCGCCTCGACCGAGCGCGCAAAAACCCGCCGCTCCGCGGGCTCGCCGTCGCGCCGCTTCGGTGTCGGCGACCTGCGGCGGCATAGCCAGAAATTCAGGCTCGGGAACCCGCGACCGAGTAGCGAGGCGGCTCGATGCGCTCGCTCTTGCAGCGTGGGCAGCGACTCGGCTTCTTGTGCCGGGTCCGCGCTTCGAAAACGAAACCACACCGGACGCAGCGCGCCGGAAGCACCACGAGCTGCTCCGACCGCCCTCGGAGTGAACGCTCGAGGTGGGCCAGGTGCTCGGGGAGGTCCCGTTCCGTAACCCCAATCCGTGCGGACAGCTCGGCAGCCGTCACCGCGCCGTCACGCAGCATCGCGGCGATTTCTTCCCGAATGGTTCGCCCCCGCTCCACGGGTTCACCGGGGTTCTGTTCCTGCTTCATTGAACGAGCTCCTGTCCGCCCGAGGAGGGGTCTTCGCGTGCGCCCCGAATAACGTACCAACCCGCGCGCCCCACGTCAGGCGCGCTCGAGGACGCGGCCGAGCACGAACTTCAGATAGCGCCCCTCGGGGTGGCCCACCGCCACTGGATGATCGATCGCTTGCGCCGCGTCGTGGACGATCTGGAAACGGACTCTGGCGCGGGCGGCCGCCTGTGCGAGCGCATCGCGAAAGGCTTCGGGCGAGACCTGAGCCGTGCAGCTCGCCGCGGCATAAAGCCCACCCGGCCGGGTGACGGAGAGCCCCTGCGCGTTGAGGCGGACGTAGGCCCTCAGCGCGGCGCGCGCGTGCTCGCGGCTCTTCGCGAAGCTCGGCGGATCACAAACGACGAGATCGAAGCGCCGCCCCTCCGCCCGCGCGGCTTCGAGGTACCGAAACACGTCGGCTGCGACGAAGGCGTGCTCCTCTGGCGCGAGACGGTTGAGCGCGAAGTTCTCGCGCGCAGCATCGAGAGCACCGGTCGCGACGTCCACGCTCGTGACGTGCTTCGCGCCCCCGAGCGCGAGCGCGACGGAGAACGCGCCCGTGTACGAAAACAGGTTCAAGCACTCCCGACCCTGCGCCAGCGCGCGGACGAACGCTCGGTTCTCGCGGTGATCGAGGAAGAGCCCGGTCTTCTGCCCCGCCTCGAGGTTCGCGCTCAGGCGCATGCCGTTCTCGGAGACGACGAGGCGCGACGGCGGCTTCTGCCCCGAGAGCAGGCGGAGGCGCGACTCCGCGTCGCCCGAATCTCCGGCGCTCCGTCGTTCGCGCAGCACGATGCCCTCGGGCGCGAGCTCCCGCTCCAGCGCCGCGACGAGCATGGGCAACACGGACGCGAGCGAGTCGGCGTAGGTCACGAGCACGACGAAGCGCTCGTAGACGTCCGCGACGACGCCGGGCACCCCGTCCCCCTCCCCGTTCAGCAGCCGAAACGCGGTCGTGCCCGCCGCTCGCAGCGGCCCCCGCAGCGAGAGCGCTTCGCGAACCCGCGCGTTGAACCAAGCCGCGTCGGGCACACGCTCCCGCGAAAAGATGCGCAACGCAATCGGTGAGACCGGGTCCCAGAGCGCGACGGCCTCGAACGCCCCCGCCTGAACGCGCACGAACGCGCCGGTCCGCGGTGGCGTCCGCCCCTTGGGGACGTGATCCCGGTACACCCAGGGATGCCCTGCGAGGAGCTTGCCCGACAGACTCTCGGGCAGTCGGAGCACGTCACCCCGGGGCGGGCGGCTCCGCGAGTCTCGGCGCGCCATCGGCGAGGCTCAGGCCTTCGGCGCGGGGCCCGTGCTCTCGCGGATGATGAGCTTCATCGGGAACTCGTTCACGGGTTGCTCCACCTTGCGCTGATCGAGGACGGCCATGATCGCGTGGCACGCCTCGGCGCCCATGGTGCGCATCTCCTGCCGCACCGTGGTCAGCGCGGGGAAGTAGAGCCCCGCAGCGGGGATGTCGTCGAAGCCGATGACGCTCACGTCTTTCGGAATGGAGACACCGCTCGCCTGCAGGGTGCGCATGAAGCCGAGCGCCATGATGTCGTTCGCGAGCACCACTGCCGTCGGCGCACGCGAACGGCTGGTTCGCAGCCACTTCTTCGCGTACGCGACGCCCTCGTCGACGTGGTAGCGCGGCATGAACAGCCGGTGGCCCGGCGCGAGCTTCAGCTTGTACGCTGCGAGCGCCGCTTCGAGCCCTTCGCAGCGCTGGCGGCTGTCGAGCGAATCTTGTGGACCGCCGACGAACGCGATGCGTCGATGGCCGAGCTCGTTCAGGTACGCGGCGATGTCACGACCCACGCCGAGATTGTCGCTGCGCACCACGAGCCCACCGCGGAACATCTCGTCCGGCGCGATGAGCGAGACCGCGACCTGCGCTTTACGCGCCGCTTCCACGAGCGCGCGCTCGCGCCGACCCGGGCATACGAAGATGAGCCCATCGACGCGGCGCTCCCGAATCCAGGAGCTGACGGTGCTCGCGTCGAACGTCCCTCGGAGAAACAAGCTGCCGACGAGCAGCGAAATGTGACGCGCGGTCAGCTCCTCCTCGATGCCGCCGAGGCTCTGCGTCACCCACTCGCTCTGCGTGTCGAACACCACGAGGCCGAAGCAGCCCGCGCGCCCGAGCGAAAAGTTCCGCGCCGTCGTCCACGGCGTGTACCCGAGCTTGCGGATCACCTTGGCGACCCGAGCCCGCACCTCGGCGCTGGCGTAGCCGCCGTTGATGACGCGCGAAACGGTGCTCTTCGAAACCCGCGCGTGCCGCGCGACCTCGGCGATGTCAGGCCCACGAGCCATGGATGCTGCGGGACTATAACACGGCGTCACACAAGGGAAATTCGAACCCCGCTGCCCATTCGACCAGGGGTGAGCGCCCGCCCTACCCGCTGATGAGCTGGGTGAGCACGGGCAGGTCGGCGTCCTCGACGGCGCCCTGGACCTGGCAACGAACCTTCCCTTTCGGGTCCACGAGCAGGTGGATCGGCAGCTCGGGGTCGATGCCGAGCCCGGCGTCGCTCATCCACTCCTCGCGTTCGCGCCCCTCGCGCAGCCAGTAGGTGCTGTCGAGCGCGCCCGACTCGAGGAAGCCTCGGAGCTGCCGCTCGTCGTCATCGAGCGACACGAAGACCACACGGAGGCCCGGTTTCCCACTCGAGAGCCGTTCCTCCCAGCCCTTGAGCCGTGGGATTTCCTCCTTACAGGGTGCGCACCACGCCGCCCAGAAGTTCACCCAGGTCCACTGACCGCGCCCCGAGGGAATGGGCTCGGGCTTGGGATCGGTGCCGCGCGCGACGGCCCGGGTGACGCGTCGCTTCGGCAGCGGCTTGCCATCCTCGCGCAGCTGCCCGTCGCACAGCGCCTTCCGCGGACGCGGCGCGGGGGCGCTCGATGCGACCGCGGCGACCGGCGCCGGGCTCGGCTCCGCCGCCGGGGTGTTGCCTTGCGGGGTCTGAATCGCTTGGCTGCGCTCGCGCGTCACCATCGGCGCGCGCTTCTCCTCGTTGCACGCCGTGCCGAGCAGGAGGAGCGAGGCCGAGAGCGCCGCGGCGCCGAAAGCACGGACGGTCATAGGCGGCAGTCCACCCACGACACGAAGGCGCTCCGGTTGATGGCTTCGTCGTCGCATTTCTCTTCGGGTCGGGAGGTCTGCCAGCCACAGTAATCCTTCGAGAGCTGAGCAAACTCGTTTCCGAGCCAGAGCAGGCCCACCTTGCGGTCGATCTCCGGGTCCTGGGAAACCTCTTTCAGGTGGTAGAAGACGGAATTCGCACGCCGGTGTGAGAGCGCGCGGTTCTTCGCCTGGGTGCCGGTCTTCGAGGCGCGCGCCACGACGAAGAAGTAGCGGGCGCCCTTGCGCGTGAACCACTTCTCCTCGAGCAGCTTCTTCGCGGCCTCGTCGAGCGTTTCGCTCGCGTTGTCGAACAAGATCACGCCGCCACGCTCCCGGAGCGGCGTGAAGAGCTCGTTGAAATCGTCGTCGTTGATGCTCGCGAAGGTCCTCACGTCGGCCGGCTTGCAGCCGCGCCGCGCCTCCTCCCCGGCGAGACCGCACGAGTGCAGCACCCGCTCGAGCACTTCTTTGAAGCGCGCCGTGCAGTAGGCGACCTCGGCCTGGTCGGCGATGGCCACCTTCGGCTTCTCGGCCTCGGGCGTGGTCAGCCGCTCGGTCGCGCCGTTCACGCTCGAGCGCACGCCGAGCGTCACGGCACCGAGCGCGAGCACCCCCGCGACGACGCCGGCGAGCAGACCGAGGCGATCGGACGACTCGTGCATCGGAACCGTGGGCTCGCTCATCGCAACACCTCCGGTGCGAGCTCCGTCAGCGTGTAGCGCAGCCCGATATCGGTGTCCTCGTCGCAGATGCGCTGCTTGCCGAGGTACATCTGCGGAGTCGAAACCGGGACCTTGTTCTCCGACGCGAAGTGGAGGTGCTGGTTCAGCCGCACCTCGGTCTTGCGATCGTCGACACAACGAACCAGCGAGTCCCCGAAGCGCGCGCGCAGGAGCTCCTTGAGCGTGCTCGCCCCCGCCTTCCCGGCCGCGGTCAGCCGCTCTTGCTCCTCGTAGGCCCAGGCGAGGACGGTCTTTGCCTGCTCGCCCGCGCACAGAACGGCCTTGCTCACGAGGCACGCGCCTGGATGCAGCGGCTCGGAGAGCATCCAGTTGCACTCGCTGTCGAGCGGAAACAAAACCAGCTTCGCGTCGAGCCGATCGAGCACGCCCTCGAGCTCGAGCCGCTCGTGGAACGCCTTGCACGTCGGGCACAGCGGATCCTCGAAGAACATCGCTTGCCGAACGGGGCGCGTGCCGCGCAGCGCCACGAGCTCGCCGACCTTCGGCGCCTCGAGCTTGAGCTCCCCACAGCGGGTGAGGAACGGCCGGTGGTCAGGCAGCGACCCCGCGTAGACCACCGCGGGCACGAGCGTCGAGAGCCCGAGCACGACCAGCCCCGCGAGAGCAACCAAAAGGTCGCTGCTCCCCCGCGCCGGCGGCCGATACCGCAGCGAGGAGAGCGCGAAGCCGCCAGCGACGGCGAGCAAGATGGAGGCCAGGTAGATCCCGACGCACGTCTTGCAGAGCTGGCCGAGCTTCGAGACGCTGATGACGAACATCATCACCGAAACGGTGAGCGGGGCGAAGCTCACGACCCCGAAAAACCGGACGGTGCTCCGCGCCGCAGCAGCACCGGCGAACAGGAGATAGACGGCGAGGCCCAGGTAGAACGCAAATGCCCCCAAAGCGAACAGCGAGATGGGGATACCGCCCCAGTAGTCGTCTTTGAGCAGGGCCGAATACGGGCTGTACATGGCCGCTCGGCACGCCTCGGCGTCCGAGCTGGGCGCAGCTCCTGGAATGAAGCTGCAGTGCATGTCGTGCAGCCGCCGATCCAGGTGTGCCGCGTAGTCGAGCGTCGAGTACGTCGCGAACAAAAGCCCGAGCAGGGCGGCCACGACCGCGATCACGGCGTAGCCCCGCGACCTGGCCTGGGGTGGATGGAATCGTTCGTCCATGACGCCGCGCCTCGAAGACACCACCAGCGTCGCAATCCCCGATGGCGCAGGTCAACTGAATCCATCGTTCCCACCGCAGACCCCGAAGTGGTCGGCTACGAAGCCAGCGCCGCTCCGCGGGCGGAGAGTGTGTGCGATGTCCCCCGCTCACCGCGGCCGGCGCACCTGGACACCGCCCCTCGAGCGGGTCGGTGGAAACCGCGCTGCGCCCTGCGGGATTGAGACGAGGCCGAGAATTTTATGAGGTACATTCACGGACCATGAGACTCGGTTGGTGCACGCCCTCTGCATGGTTCCTCGCGGCGACCGTGCTTTCTGCGTGCGGCGACAATCCGGAAGTGATTCTTCCTCCGACGACCGACCCGTCGGGAGGGAACGCGGGGTCGGGAGGCGGTT
>CAYYWA010000037.1:5166-19621 GCA_964475255.1 uncultured Sorangium sp. | reverse complement strand
GTCCGTTGGCGGCGCGGGTCAAGGCGGTATGGTGATCGCCGTCGGCGGCATGATGGGAGGGGCGGGAGACGCGGGCGGCAGCCCGCCCTCCGATCCTTGCGACGGGCTCACGTGCGGCCCGGGACAAAGGTGCGAGGTCGACGGCGACGAGGCGAGCTGTGTCGACAACTCGTGCGACGATCTCGACTGCACCGAGCTCGAGGAGTGTGAGCCTGCCCCAGGGGGCGGGCACCACTGCGTGAGCATCGCGTGCGAATCCGACGTGGAGTGCAGCCCCGCGCGCTTCTGCGATGGGGAAAAGTGCGTTGACGACGTGTGCGAGCCGGACGCCCGGCAGTGCGACGGCAACGAGGTGCTCGTCTGCGCGTCCAACGGCAGCTCGAACCAGCGGGCCTATGCCTGTGGAAGCGCCGGCTATTTCGAGAGCGAGTGTGCGGAGGAGGCGGGCGCGCCGACGGGGTGCACCTGCGAAGACGACTGGGATTGTCCGGAGCACACGGCCTGCGAAGCCGGGGCTTGCGTCGGGACGGGGATCGAGCCGAGCTGCACGCTGCCCCCGACGCCGTTCGAGGAGGTCCTGCCGCAGCTCGAGTTCCGCTGGGGTGGCGAGAACCGCGAAACCCCGAATGCGACCGGCAGCCCCTTCAGCTGGTCGAATCAGGTCGCGACCACCCCCATCGTGATCAATCTCGACGACGACAACGGCGACGGTCGCGTCGACGAGCTCGATTTCCCCGAGATCGTCTTCATCACGCACCACGGGGACACCCCGCACCGCGACGGGGTCATCCGCGCCGTCCACGGCGGCGGCCCGAACAAGGGCGGCGACTACTTCGCCCTGTGCGGGACGACGCACTGGTTCGAAGGCGACGATCTCGTCGAAGACTGCAACCCGAGCGGCGGCAACGCGGAGAGCCGTGGGGACGCGCGCGTCCGCCCCGGGAGCATTCCGGCCGCGGGCGACATCGACGGCGACGGCTTCCCCGAGATCTTGGTGGCCCTCGAAACCGGGGGCTTTCAGCTCCTCGATTCCCGCGGCGCGATCGTCTTCGAGAGCCCGGCCGGGCTCTGGCCCGACGACGACGAGTGGGCCTATCCCTCACCGGCCATCGCGAACCTCGACTTTTCGGGCTTCGCCGAGGCCGTCTTCGGCAACCGCGTGATCACGTTCACGAAGGAGAACGGAGAGCTCGCCATCGAGCGCATCTTCGTGGGAGACCGGACGAGCGGCACGCAGGCGCTCGGAGGAGACAGCGCTCACCTCGGGCCGATGGTGTGCGTCGCCGATCTCGCCTCGGACGTGGGCCTCGAGATCGTCGCCGGGACGACGCTCTACCGGTTGCCCGAGGATCCGCCGGCAGGGTGCGGCAGCGCCGACGACCCCTGCCCGCTCGAGGTCGTGTGGGACGCGAGCGAGGTGAACCCGGGTGCCATCGAAGAAAGCGAGCGAGAAGCGTTCTGCGCGGTCGCGGACGTGCTCGGCGAGGATCGCGACGCGGCACCCGGGCCGGAGAACCCGCTCGACGGCAAGGCGGAGGTCGTCCTCATCGCGAACGGCTTCTTGCTCCTGCTCGACGGGGAGACGGGCGAGATCCTCCGAAACGAGGACCTCGAGGGCGGGGACGTCGGCGGCGCACCGAACGTCGACGACTTCGACGGCGACGGCTTCCCGGAGATCGCGACGGCCCTCGCGGACTTCTACACGGTCGTGGACCTGCAAGACCCCGTAGAAGACACCTGCCCCGCCTGGCCGTTCCAGCTCGACCCTCGGAGCCCACCGCCTCAAGAGAACCCCGAGCGCACCCCCGGCGGCACGGACGACGCGGGGAGCTGCACCGAGGACGCGGACTGCAACGAGGGCGCCGTGTGCAACGCGATCGCCGGCAAGTGCGTGTGCCTGCACAACGGGTGGCGCCGGAACACCGAAGACGACTCGAGCCGCGCGACCTCGTCGAGCGTGTTCGACTTCAACGGCGACGGTGCGGCGGAGGTCGTCTACAACGACGAGTGCTATTTCCGGCTCTACGACGGCGCGACCGGCGCGGTCCACCTCGCCCTGCCCTCGCTCAGCCGCACGCTGATCGAAAATCCGGTGGTGGCCGACGTGGACAACGACGGCAACGCCGAGATCGTGTTCGGCCAGAACAATGCCCGCCAGCAGTGCAACGAGGGCAACCGAGCGCCGAACGACGGCGACAACTGGGGGCCCGAGGATCGCCTCGACAGCTGGCCCGACGGGCAAGACGACGTGCAGAAGATTTCGCTGCCGAACGGCCTCGAGGTCTGGGGGGATCCGAGCGATCAGTGGGTCGCGGCGCGGCGCATCTGGAATCAGCACGCCTATCACGTGACCAACGTCACCGAGAGCGGCGCGATCCCGCTGCACGAGCCCGAGAGCTGGCGCGAGCTCAACGGACGGCTCTACAACACCTACCGCTCGCAACCGCGCAACTACGGCATCGCTCCCGACCTCGCGGTGACGGCGATCCAGGTGTCGTCGCCCGACGTCGCCTGCGGTGAGCTCTCCGACGATATCGAGATCACGGTGGAGATCGAGAACCTCGGCGACCTCCGGGTCGGCCCGGGCGTGGTGCTCGAGTTCTTCGGGACCTGGGAGGATCCGGACCTCGAGGCAGCGCTCGAGGACGAGGCCGGGGAGCCCATCACCGTCACGCTAGACAAGAGCCTGGAGCCAGGTGCCTCCACCCTCGTCACCGTGAGCTACACGCGCGGCTCGAACGACCGCGACGATTTGCCGGAGGAAGTGCGAGCGGTCATCGACGGCGCGAACGCCGAGCGCGAGTGCAACGAGGACAACAACGAGATCACGGGACCCGTCGAGAGCGACGCCGCGCTGGCCGACCTGCGCGTCGAGATCGACGACGTGTCGAGCTGCATTTCGCCGGATGTCGAGATCACCGTGTACAACGACGGAGCCACCGCCGCGACGGACGTGCTCGTGCGCATCCACGCGGGGGACCCGAGCTCGGGCGGCAGCGTCGTCGGCGAAATCACCCTCGAGGGCCCGATCGAGCCGGGCGAGAGCGTGACGGAGACGGTGGAAATCGACAGGCTGACCCGCACGGTGGTGCTCTGGGCGGTCGTCGACCCACTCGACGCGGTCGCCGAGTGCAACGACGGGAACAACGTCGTGCGCGGCCCTCGCCTCGAGTGCAACGTGGTCGAGTGATACGCTCCCGGCGATGCTGATCCTGGTGATGGGCGTCACCGGTGCGGGCAAGAGCACCGTGGGCCGGGCGCTCGCCGCGCGTCTCGGCTTGCCCTTCTACGACGCCGACGACTTCCATCCGCTCGAAAACCGCCAAAAAATGGCGGCCAACATCCCGCTCGACGACGGGGATCGCCGCCCCTGGCTGGAGCTGCTCGCGGAAAAGGCGTGCAGTTGGGAGCGCGCGGGCGGCGCCGTGCTCGCCTGCTCGGCGCTCAAGCAAGCGTACCGCGACCTTCTGTTCGCGAAGGTGGGCGAGTTGCGCATCGTCTTCCTCGAGATCACGCGCGAGCACGTGTCCGCGCGACTCGAGCGCCGCAAAGGGCAGCACGCCATCATCCGCGACTACGATCGGGTGCTCGCCGGCCAGTTCGGCGACTTGGAGCCGCCCGCGGCGGCCTTCCGGGTCTCGGCGCTGCTCGAGCCCGTCGAAATCGTGGAGCGCGTCGTTCGACACCTCGGTCGGGAGGGCATCGTCCCGCGCGGAGCGCTGCGCGTCGCCGAAGAGGACGCGCACGGGCTCTCCCCCGAGCGCGTCGACGCGGCGCTCGAGCGGTTCGTCGCGGGGCTCGGCGGTCCGCGGCGCGTGCTCCTGATTCCGCCGGACATCACGCGCAAGCGCACGGGGGCAGGCGGGCTCACCGCGACGCTCTTCCGCGCGCTGAGCGCGACGGCCGAGGTCGACCTCTTGCCCGCGCTCGGAACCCACCGACCGATGACCGAGACCCAGCTGCGGGCGATGTTTCCAGGCGTTCCGCCCGCGCGCGTGCTCCCCCACGACCCCCGGCGCGGCGTTCTGCCCGTGGGGGAGGTGCCAGCCTCGTTCGTGCGCCATGTCAGCGACGAGCGTTTGGACTTCGCGATCCCGTGCGGGCTCTCGCGTCCGCTGCTCGAGGGTGGGTACGACCGCATCGTCTCGATCGGAGAGGTGGTGCCCCACGAGGTGGTGGGGATGGCGGGGCACGCGAAGAACCTCTTCATCGGTGTCGGCGGCAAGGACGCGATCGATCGCACCCATTTTCTCGGCGCCGTCGTCGGGCTCGAGCAGGTGCTGGGCCGGATCGCGACGCCGGTCCGGGACGTCCTCGCGTACATGGCCACCGCGTTCGCCGCGATGCTGCCCGTCACCTACGTCCAGACCGTCGGCGGTGCGACTCCGTCCGGGGCGCGGTCCACGCGCGGGCTCTTCGCGGGGGACGACGAGGCGTGCTTTCGAGCCGCGGCCGAGCTGTCACGGCGCACCAACGTGCACGTGCTCGAAGCCCCGCTCGCGAGGGTCGTCGTTCATCTCGACCCGTCCACGTACACGTCGATGTGGGTCGCCAACAAGGCAATCTATCGCACTCGCCTCGCGCTCGCCGACTCCGCCGAGCTCGTCGTGCTCGCCCCGGGAGTCACGCGCTTCGGCGAGGATCCGGAGCTCGATCGCTTGATACGGCGCCACGGCTATCGAGGAACCCAGCACACGCTCGCCGCGCTCGAAGCCGAGCCCGAGCTCCGCAATGCGCTCGCCGCCGCGGCGCACCTGATTCACGGCTCTCCGGAAGGACGCTTCCGCGTGCTCTACGCCGCGGGTGGCCTCGAGCCCGAGGCGGTCCGCGCCGTGGGCTACGAGCCGCTCGATGCGGAGAGCGCGCTCCGACGCTACGATCCTTCCCGACTCGAACGCGGCCTCAACGTGCTCCCGGACGGTGAACGGCTCTACTTCATCGACGACCCAGCCACGGAGCTCTGGGCGACGGCGGAACGCCTGAGTGCCGGCACTCCGGGCCAGCGCTTCTAGTTTAGACGCTAACCGTTCTGCGCCGAGGCAGCCTCTGGAAGCGCGAGGCCGAAATAGTCGCGCGCGTTGAAGAAGCAGAGGTCCTCGACGAGCCCGCCGACGAGGCCGAAATCGGAAGGAAGCAGGCCGCGCTCGACCTCGGACCCGAGGAGCCCGCACAGCAGGCGACGGAAGTACTCGTGGCGCGAGTACGAGAGGAAGCTCCGAGAGTCGGTGAGCATCCCGACGAAGCGCGAGAGGAGCCCCATGTTCGAGAGCGCGTCGATTTGCCGGCGCATCCCGTCGAGCTGATCGAGGAACCACCACGCGCTGCCGTACTGGAGCTTCCCCGGAACCGAGCCGTCCTGGAAGTTGCCGATCATCGTGGCGAAGAGCTCGTTGTCGCGCGGGTTCAGGTTGTAGAGGATCGTCTTCGCGAGGCGGCCGGACGCGTCGAGCCGATCGAGGAACCGTGCGAGCGGCCGCGCCATCTCGAAGTCGCCGATCGAGTCGGCGCCGGCATCGAGCCCGACTTGCCGCGCCAGGCGTGTGCTGTTGTTGCGGAGCGCCCCGAGATGGAACTGCTGCACCCAGCCGCGTCCGTGGTCGAGCACCGCGAGCTCGTGGAGCACCGCGGAGCGATACTTGTCTGCCTCCTCACGGCTCACCCGCTCCCCCGCCCGGAGCCGCTCGAAGATCCGGCGGACCTCCTCGAGCCCCGCGTCCTCGGCGTAGAGCGTCTCGAGCCCGTGATCGGAGAGGCGGCAGCCGACCGAGTGAAAGAACGCGTGACGCCGATCGAGCGCCTCGAGCAACGTCTCGTAGCTCCGGACTTCGACGTCCGACGCGGCACCGAGCGCGTCGAGCCAGACCCCGTACGCCTCGGGGTCGTCCACGGCGAACGCCCGATCGGGCCGAAACGTCGGGTAGAGACGGAGCGAGCGCGCCCCTTCGGAGCGCGCATGCGCGAGGTGAGGCTCGAGCGAGTCGATCGGGTCGTCGGTCGTGCACACGACCACCACGCCGAATTGCCGGAGCAATCCCTGCGCGCGAAAGGCGTCCGTCGCGAGCAGCGCGTTCGCGCGCTCGTAGATGCCCCGCGCCGAAGCGGGATTCAAGAGCTCCCGGATCCCGAAGGGCCGTTTCAGCTCGAGGTGCGTCCAGTGGTAGAGCGGGTTGCGCAGCGTCTTCGGGACGGTGCTCGCCCAAGCCTCGAACTTGGCTTCGTCGGACGCTTGCCCCGTGCACAGGGCCTCGGGAACTCCGTTGGCGCGGAGCGCTCGCCACTTGTAATGATCGCCCTCGAGCCAGAGCTCCGTGAGCGAGCGAAACCGGTGATTGTTGGCGATCTTCTCCGGGTCGAGGTGGCAGTGATAGTCGAAGATCGGCTGCCGCGCCGCATACTCGTGGTAGAGGCGTCGCGCCGCCTCGGTCTCGAGCAAGAACTCGTCGTCGAATGGGCCAGGCATCACGAGTCCCCTGTGCTCGGCGCGCCCTCAGCGTAGACCGACCTTCACGACACCCTTTCCGGGCTCGAGCCGATGGCGAACGCGCTGCTCCTTGCCGGCGGCGCGCACGACGACCTCGTACTCGCCGAAGAAACCGCGCGTCGCGAACTTGCCGCCGGCGTCGGTCTTCCCGCTCGCGTTCGTGCGGAACGTCTCGAGGACGAGCTTGCGGTAGGCCTCCCCCGCCGGCTTGAGCGACCAGTCCGCGCGGTACAAAGGCGCGTTCCTCTTCCAGTGCGCGGCGTCCCAGAAGCCCCACATCGTGATGCTCTCCACCTTGGGGTGGCTGAAAAGCGCCGTGTAGAAGTCGTGGGTGTACTTGCCGGCGACCTCCTCGTCGTCGATCACGACGTCGTACTCGGTGACGTGGAGAGGTTTACCGAGCTTCGCGAAGCGGTCCACGATCGCGAGCAGCTCTTCCGGGCTCGTCAGCGCCGTTCCGAAGTGCCCCTGCAGGCCGATCGCGTCGAGCGGCGCGCCGAGCTCCAGCAGCCGGCGGATGGTCGCCTCGTAGTGGTCCCGATGCGGGCTCGAGCCCCCGCCTCCCGAGAGGATGGCGTAGTCGTTGATGAAGAGCTTCGCCTCGGGGTCGCCGGCGCGGGCTTCTCGGAAGAACTCCGCGAGCACGTCTTGCCCGAGGATGTCCATCAGGTCGTGATTGTCGAAGGGCTCGTTCACGACGTCCCAGTGCACGAGCTTGCCGCGCATCGCGGTCGTGAGCTCGCGGACGTGCTTCAACACCTCCGCGCGCAGGCGCTCGGGATCCCGCTCGAGCTCGCGCAGGGATTTCGGAAGGTTCTTGAACGACGGCCACACGAGCACGTGACCGCGCACGTCGAAGCCGTTCTCGCGCAGGAAGTCCACCGCGGCCTTCGCCCGCTCGAGCGTGAACTCGGGGGCCTTGTCGGCGAGCATCTGCCACTTGAGGTCGTTCTCGAGCGTGACCATGTTGAAGAGCTCGCGGAGCACGGACTTGTACTGCTCGTCCTTGCCGAGCACGATGGCCGCCGGAGCGCACGTCCCGAAGCCGAACGCGTGGCGCACGAGCTTCGCGCTCACGTCGGCGTCGGCGACGGGACGCCCGGCCGCGTCGCGCACCTCGACGGTGAGATCGCCCTTTCGGTGCTCCTCGATCCGCTGTGCCGCCTCCGCGCGCCACGGCGCGTCCGGCTCCATGCCGCGATAGGTGAGCTTCGTCACGGGGAGATCGGCGAGCCGCAAGCGCTTGCCGAAATTCTCGACGGTCACGCCGCCGATTTCGATGACCTGCGGGTCGTAGCCGAGCCGGAAGATCATCTGCGCTTCGCCGGCGGCGTAGCTCTCGGCGGCGACGAACGGGACGTGGTACTGCTTCCATTCGCGGCCCGCGCGCACCGGATAGCTCACGGACTTCGTCCAGGGGTCCCGCGCGATCTCGAACACGAACTCCGTCTGGCCCTCTCCGCTCTCGGCACGCGCGCGCTCCGTGCGAAAGGAGAAGGTCGCGAGCAGGACGTCCCCTGCCTCGACCGGCGCGGCGGTGCGCGCGCTGACCTGGACGTCCCAGACGTTCTGCGAGCCCTCCTGGATCTCCGCGCGGAGCGCCTCGGCGAACGGCTGACCCGTAACCGGCACGTGCGAAACGACGACGCGGTTCGTCTGGCCGGACACGGTGAGCGCTCGCAGACCGTTCTGGCCGAGCAGATTCACCCCGGGAACCTCGCCGTACTTGCCGGTCGTCGTCGGAGCGGCCGCAGGTTCCCGGCTCGCCGTCAGCGCCGCGTCGGCGCCCGGGCCCGGTCGCTGCACGCACGCTGCCGGAAGCAAGGCAGCGAGCGCGAGCCCCGAAACGAGACCGAGAGCACGACGCCCGCGGCGAGCCGCGCGACAGTTGCCGTTTGCCTTTTCCTTCCGAGACGCTTCCGAGCTCCGCACCACGGGTCCTCCGCCGGTTCATGGGGCGCGACCGCCCACGCGCATTGGCTCGCGTGGAACACGCGCCGGACCGCGCCGCTATACCCACGCCCGTCGGGCGCCACAAGGCGGGAGTGCCCGAGGTCGGCCGCGGGCCGTCCCGGCGAGAGGACTCGACTACCGCTTCGGCGTCGGCGCGCTGCCCGCGAGCAAGCGCTCGGCCTCGGCGCGCGCCGGATGGTTCTCGGGCGCTTCTTCGAGAAAGCGTCGGAGGAGCGGCGCCCCGTCGTTGGGTCGCTTCAAGTAGTCCACGTAGAGCACGCCGAGGTTGAAGGTCGCGGCGAGGTTCCCGGGGTCCTTCTCGAGCACGCGGCGGAGGAGCGCTTCGGCCTCGCCCAGCGCCGCGCTGTCGTCGCGCTGCGCGAGCGCGCGGCGGGCGGCCGCCAGCCCGAGCAGCGCCGCTCCGTCGTCCGGATCGATCTCCAGCACGGTTTCGAACTCGACGCGCGCCCGCTCGTAGACGCCCGCCTTGAGGAGCACGGTGGCGATGTTCAAGCGCGCGGTCGTATCGGTCGGATCGAGCTCGCTCGCGCGCGTGAAGTGACGGAATGCCTCGGCGTCGTCGCCCTTTCCGAGAGCGACGAGGCCCAGCGTGCGCGCCGCGGCGGCGCTCTTCGCGTCCGCCTTCTGCGCCTCGAGCGCCAAGAGCTCGGCCGTGTCGCTCTCACCGCGCGCCAGATGCGAGAGCGCGAGCTCGGAGAGGGCGTCCGGGTGCCGCGCGTGGCGCACCAACACGGCATGCGCCTGCTCGATCGCGCGCCCCGGCTCCCCGCTCTCGCGGAGCGCGGCGATGAGCGCGATCGGCGCCACCGCGGCCTTCGGGTGGCGCCGCACGAACGGCTCGAGGGCGCGGACCGCGCCGCGCGGATCGCCGCGTCGCAAGCGAACCTCGGCGAGCGCGACCGCGACGTCCTCGGCGTTCGGTGCGAGCTCCGCGGCGCGCTCGAGCTCCTTCTCCGCCAACACGAGCCGCCCCGCCCCGGCGTGCAAGACGCCCAGGTTGTACCGCGCTTCCCAGAGCTTGTCGTCAACGGCGACCGCCTCTTCGAGCAGGCGAATCGCGCGATCGCGCCCGTCGCGTTCCCGCGCGGCCTGGACGCCTTGAGACAGCTTGTTGACGGCGCGCGGATTGGACGGGGGCAACACGGGCGCCTTCGCGTCACGCTTCGTCCCGCCGCAGCCGAGCGCGAGAACGAGCGCCGCACCGCCGAGCAGGAGAGAGAGCCGAGTCCGTTCGATCATCACGAGCTCCCGTCCGACGCCCCTGCCGCGTTCGCCTTCGCGTCGGCGTCGCCCTCTTCGCGCTTCGTTGGAATCACGTAGGGCTCGCTGCCCCCCGACTTGGCGCGACGGGGCGCCTCGATCAACCCGGGCAGCGAAAGCGCTTTGCGCGAGCGCAGCTCGAAGCCGATCTCCTTGAGCGGCGGATAGAGCTCGGCGTTCAACCGGCCGAGCGCCTCGCGCATCTTCGCCGTCCACGAGTTGAAGATGCCGAGCTCCACGGCCTTTTGCCAGCCGCTCTCGTAAGCTTCCAGGCTCCGCTCCTCGATCGGAATCACGAACTCCTCGATCGACTGCCGATAGAGCTCCTTCTCTTCTTCCCCCAGCGTCGGCGGGGGCGGAGAGTCGAGCAGCGCCTTCGCGAATGCCTCGTACGTGTAGCCGATTTGGTACAGAGACGCGGTGGTCCACTCGGCCACGCCGATCTCGGCCGTCGCGAGGAACGCTTCCGCGGCCTTCTTCAGGAGGTCGCTCTTCTGCTTCAACCGTTGCTTGAGCTGACGGACGTTCCCTTCGATCGAGATCGCGTCGAAGCGCGCGAGGTGCACCTGCCCCTGCAGGTAGCGCGCCTTCGCCGCGAAGTACCGGCCCCGAGCGTCGAGCGCCTTCTTGCGCTGCGTGTAGACGTGGACCGCGCGCTCGAGCGCGCTGCTCTTCGCGCGCTCGCTCTCGCTCACCGTGGCGAGGCGCACGAGCGCCTCGATCTGCCCGGACGGTGTGCGCGCCGTCTTCGCGTACCGCTCGTAGAGCGTCGCCGCTTCGCGCTTCTTCCCGGCGTTCTCGTGCGCCTTGCCCATGAGGAAGGTGACTTCCTCGGCGGCCTCGTCGCGGCCGTAGCGCTTCCGGAAGCTCTCCCCGCTCCGAATCGCGCCCGCGTGGTCCCCGACCGTGGTGAAGAGGAGCACCGCGTTGAAGGCCGCCTCCTTGTGCTTCGGGTACTTGGGGAAGGCGTCGGCGATGGACGCGTTGTAGCGCGCCGCCTCGGCGAACAGGCCGACCTCTTGGTGCGTCGTCGCCGCGATCCAGAGCCCCTCCGCCGCTTCGGGACGCGAGCGATACTGCTTCGCCAAGAGGTCGGCCGCGCTCGCCAGGGTCTCGAGATCGCCGGCGCGCTTGGCCTCGATCTCGGCGTTGACGAGCGCCTTGGCGGCGCGTTCGTCCTTCGGAAACTCGCGTGCCGCGCGCAGGTACGCGGCCGCCGCGCGCGCGTGCTCGCCGTCCTTGCTGAGGCGCTCTCCCTGTTTGAACACGGCGCCGACGATCAGCGTGTCGAGCCGGCTCTGCTGTGCCGGAGTCTGGAACGCGGGGGCCGTCTTCAGACGGCGCGCCCACACCTCGATGTTCTCGTAGTCCTCGCTCTTGTTGAAGGAGTCGAGCACGAGCTCGCCCGCGACGGCTGCTTGCTGGTCGTTCGGGTATTTTTCGAGCAGAAGCCCCCACTGCCGCACGGCCACGTCGAAGACGCCGTAGTCGTAGTAGAGCTTGCCCTGCCGGAACAGGAGCTCGGGCACCTGCTCGTCGTTCGGATAGGTCCGAACGTAGAGCTCCATCGCCTCCGTGAGCTTCTTGTCGAGCGCCGTCTCGGTCTGCTTTTCGCCGGCTTTCTTCCGCGCCTCGAACTCCGCCGCGCGCGCGGCCTCGAGCGCGGAGAGCGCGTTGTAGAGCGCCGTCCGCGAGAGCTCCCCGTCCGCACGCTTCTTCACGGCCGCGAGGTACGCGTCGGCGGCTTCTCCGGGTTTGCCGAGGTGGTAGTAGTAGATCTCGGCGAGGTTGAAGGAGATCTCGTACGCCTCCGGCGTGTTCGCGAAGCGCTCGAGGTACACGACGTAGAGCCGCGCCGCGCCCTCGAACTCCGCGCGGCTCACCCGATCCGCCTGAGCCTTCGCGTGCAGGGCGACCGCGTCCTCGCGGAGCTGCTTTTCGACCGCACGGCGCGCCCGGGCGAGCGTCTCGGGCGTCTGCGCCGACACCCACGCCGACCGCCGCGCGCCGCTGCGCCCCGGCGGCGGCGCCACGTATTCCTTCAGAATCCAGCGGTAGTCCTGCTCGAGCTTCGGGTACGCCTCGAGCGTGGAGTGGCCGCGCGCGATCTCGAGCGCGTACCGGTATGCTTCCGGGCTCGCCGGCTCGAGCCGGAGCAAGAGGCGGTAGGCCTCGATTCCGCGCTCGTAGTGCGCTTGCTCGTAAAACGCCTTCGCCAGGGCGAGCACGATCCGCCCCGCGAACTTTTCGCCCCCGGCTTGGACGAGGAACCGGTGCATGTCGTCGGCGCGGTTCTTCTCGTCCTCGGCGAACACGGCGACGAGGTTCTTCAGCGCTTCGTTCTGGAGCTCGTCGATTTCGGCGCGGTCCCGGCGCGCCGGCGCCCCGTCGGCCGTGGTCTTGAAGACCGTCAAGAAGCGGCGCGCCGCCTCCTCGGGCTTTCCGAGGCGCCACAACGTCCATGCGCTCTTGAACAGGGCGAGGTCGTAGAGCTCGCTGTCGCGGTAGCGCAGCACCTGCTCGTACTCGCGGTATGCCGTCTCGTAGTCGGGAGCGTCCTTCGTGAACTCGTACTCCGCCCGAGCCATGTGCGCGTCCGGAACGAAGCGGCTCTTCGGGAACCACTCGATGATCTTGTCGAAGCGGGTCAGCGCCTCGCCGAGCTTGCCCTCTTCCGTTGCCAGAAATCCGTCCACGTAGAGCGCCAGGTCGTAGTCGCGGAACGTCTTGTGCTCGCGGAGCACGCGCAGGATGCGAGCGCGCGGGCGCGAGTAGTCGGGGCGCGGCGGCTCGCCCCGTCGATCGGCTGGCAGGCGCTCCCAGCTCGCGAAGGCGCGGAGAAAGCCCTCGCGCGCCTCCTCCCACTCGAGCTCGCCGAGGCGCAGGAGCGCCTCCGGCATCTCGGGAGCGTCCGCGGGCGACTCGCGGACCAGCTTCTCGAGGAGCCCGAGCGCTTCCTTCCGCAGCGCGCGCGCCTGCGCTTCGTTCGCCAGAATCCTCCGCTCGATCGCGGCCGCGAACGCCCGGCGCAGCGGCTCCGGGACGCGGAGGTCGACCCGCGCCGCTCGAGGCGTCCCTCCACCCGCTGCCTTCTTCGCGGCCGGCGCGTCGCGTTTCTTCACGACGAGAATGCGCTCGCGGCTCGGGCGCTTTTCGGCCGCCTTCGCCGCCGGGGCGCTTTCCGCGCGCCCCGCGACGCTGCTCGCTCCGAGAATCGCCGCGAGGAGGAGCGCGACCCTGGACGGGCCGCGGAGGCGCGACGCTCGCACGTTCGCCATTACACCGCGCAGGATACAGACGCCGATCGCGGACATCAATTCGGGGAACACACGCACACTGTCGCCCCCGGGCGCACACGACGAATCGAAATGAGTTCTTTTGGCGATAAAGAGGTATGATTCGATGGTGCCGACCATTCCCCGCGAACGTCGCCCGGTGCGAGAGGAAGGATGAGGAGGAGATGGCAGCGCAGATCCTGGTGATAGACGATGATCCCATCGTGACCCGGATGCTGAGCCGGGTGCTCTCGAGCCACGAGGTTCGCGTCGCGCACACGGGCAACGAGGGACTCGAGCACGTACGCCAGCACGCGTTCGACATCATCCTCTGCGATCTCGCGATGCCGGGAATGAGCGGGATCGAGTTTTACCGGGCCGTGCGCGAGCTCTCGCCGTCCGTCGCCGATCGCGTCGTGTTCATGACGGGCGGCGCGTTCACCGCCGAGGGGCACGAGTTCTTGGCCAAGCTCCCGAACTCCCGCCTGGAGAAGCCGTTCGACCTCTGCACGTTGCGCGAGGTCGTGAAGACCGCCTTGTGACGCCTCGCGCGCCTCGGTGAGGCGAGGCCAGAGTCAGCGCAGCCCTTCGCCGCCGACGTACTCGTCGGCCCAGTCCTCGCCGTCGAAGGGCCAGTATTCCTCGTCGTCACGGAGGTAGCGCTCCGTTCGCAGCGAATCGACGATCGTGTGCGGCAGAAGGCCTTGCGAGAGCGCTTCCACCTCGAGCTCGAGCGCCTTCTTCTTGCCGAGCACCGTCTCGATCCGACCGAGCCGAGCCCGGTTCAAAAGGCGCGTGAGCCGCTTGTCCAACCGGCGCAGGACGTCCTTCGCCCGCTCGACGTTCTCGGCGGCGAGCGCCCGCCGGAGTCGTTCCGCCTCGGCGTGGAGCGCCGTGGCCCGCGCGCGGTCCTGCTCGATGAGCCGCCCGAGCTCGTCGTCGCTGCCCGCAGCGCCAGCCCCCGGCACGGCGAGCGCGCGCTCGAGCGCCGCGGCACGCAGCTTCAGCGCCTCGAGCTCCTTCTGGAGCGCCGCGCGCGCCGCCTGGTTCCCGCTCCGCGCCGCGTCCCGAAGCAAGCGCTCGATCTCCGCGAGCTGGACCTTCGCCCGCTCGAGCCGCCTCCGCGGGGACTCGTCGAGCGGGTCCTTGCTCGCGGCGGGCGCTGCCGAGGGATTCGCGAGGCGCGTCCGCGCCTCGTCGAGCTCCCGCATCGCGCCGCGGAGGCCCGAGAGCTGATGGTCGAGGAGCGACAAGCGGCGGCTCGCGTCGACGTACCCTGGATCCGCGCGGAGCAAGGCGCGGAGGGAGCTCTCTGCCTGCTCGTTCGAGCCGCGGCGCGCCTCGTCGGGCGCGCCGCCCGTGCGCGCCGCTTCGACGAAGCGACCGAGGCGCGCGTCGTCCGCGGCGAGCTGACGACGGCGATCGCGGCGCGCATTGCTCGAGGCTTTACCCGGTGGTGCAAGGA
>CAYYWA010000037.1:0-5156 GCA_964475255.1 uncultured Sorangium sp. | reverse complement strand
GGCTCGTAGCGCTTCAGGAACTCCTTCAGCTTGGCGTCCGCCGCCGGAAATCGACACGAGGCGAGATCGACGTAGGCATCCAGAATCCAGGCCTCGTCGCTGTACGGGTGCTCCCGATCGAGCCGCGCGAGCTCGTCGAGCGCCTCGCGCGCGCCGTCGTAGTCCTTCGCCTCGTAGCGGGTGGTGGCCGTCTCGTAGAGCGCCTCGGGCAGGTAGTCCGAGTCGCGCGGCACGAGGTAGTAGTAGTAGCGCGCATCGTCGAAGCGGTACTGCTCGTGGGCGATGCGGCCGAGACCGAGGCGCGCGAGGTCTCGGACGCGGAAAAAGTCGCTGCCGCCGAACAGCGCCGCATTGCGCGGCGTCCGCCGCGGATGGCCCACGCGGCAAAACAGCTCTTCGCCGCGCTTGTAGTTCTTCCGTTCGACCTCGAGCACGCCCGCGAGGTAGGTCGCCTGAGCCCAGAAGCGCGAGCTTTCTCCGACCCGCGAGTAGGCGGCGAGAGCCCGATCGCGCTCGCCCCGGAGCTCCGCCACGCGACCGCGCACGTACGAGACGTCTCCCTGCACGTCTGCCGGAGCGCTCGGAGAGACCTTGTCGAGCAGCGGCACGAAATCTTCGGGGCGCCCGCTGGACAGCGCGAGATCCGCGAGCGTGGCCACCGCGCGCCGGTACGTGACGTCCGCCGGGTCGCCCGCGAGCAGCCGCCCGAGGTAGCCGCGAGCCGCCTCGTACGCACCCGCGCGTCCGAGCGCGTCGCCGAGCAAGAAGATCGCCGCGCGCCCCTCGGCCGACTTCGCGAACGGATCGAAGCGCGGCGACTCCACGAGGTACACGAGATCGCCGATCGCCTCGTCGCGACGGCCAGAGTCGAGCTTCGCTTCGATGGTCGAGAGCTCGCGACGCAGTCGCTCGCTGCTCAATGGCTCGCGTGCCGCGAGCTTGCGTCGAGCCAGCGCCTGCTCGAGCGCCCGCATCGCCGATGACCGCGTGGGCTCTTCTGCGGCTGGCCGCGTGGGTTCCCGAACGGCTGGCGGCGTGGGCTCCTCCGCTGCTGCGCGCGGGGGCTCCTCCGCTGCCGAGGCGGCTGCCTCCTGCGCGAGCGCGGGAGGACCCGCGGTCTTCACCGCGAGGAGCGCCGCCCCGAGCTTGCCGACGCGGCGCCCTCTCGTCATTCAGCCACCCTGGCCCGGAGCTCGACGCGCACGTCGTACTCGCCGTCCTCCCCGTCCGGGAAGTCCACGGCCATCTCCGAGTCGTCACGAAGCACGAAATGCGCTTCGAGCAGACGGCTTTCGGGCACCAAGACCACGAAGCGCGCGCTCTGCCACGACCGATA
This sequence comes from uncultured Sorangium sp., assembly GCA_964475255.1. Classification (GTDB taxonomy): domain Bacteria; phylum Myxococcota_A; class Polyangia; order Polyangiales; family Polyangiaceae; genus PMG-095. The sequence goes on along the minus strand of CAYYWA010000037.1, from coordinate 3,820 downwards.
TCGCTGCCCACGCAGGTCGTAGAGCTCGGCATCGAGCCCGAGCACGTGCTCGCCCGGAGCGACGGCGTGCTCGTAGACCACGCGCTCGTCCTCGGCGTTGAACCGCGGGGGCGCCGAGAACACGACGCCGTCATCGAGGGTCACCGAGAGCGCGTCGAGGCGCGCCGAGTCGCCCCGCGTTTCGACGATGACGCGCAGGCGACTCTTGAACAGCGTCGTCGTGAGCGCGGCCACTCGGCCCCGCAGCGCGGCGATGTCCGTCAGCAGCCGATCGAACTCCGTCGGAGGTGGCGGCTTGGGCGCGAGCGGCAGCTCTTCCGGACGAGGAGTGAGCGGCGAAAGCTTCTGGGGCCCGGCGGACTCCGCCGCTGGCGGCGCTTCGCCGAGGTCCGACGCGGCTGGGGCGGGCGCGTCTCCTGGCGGCGCTCCCGGAGCGGACGGATCGTCCGTCGCGGCCTCGCCCGTCGCTTCGGGAGCAACGGGCGCCGGCGCTGCGGCAGCCGGAGGCGCGGCCTTCGTGGTGTCCCTGGGCCGTGCCGACTGCGCGCCGACCGAGAGCGCGATCGAAACGACCGCCAGGGCCGCCCAGGCGCCGCGCCCCCGCATGATCACCCCGCGCGCGCCTGCGACGCCACGGCCTTCGCCGCCTGCTCGGCGCGCGCCGGGTCGCCCAGGTAGTAGCGCGGCCGAATCGGCCGAAGCGAGTCGTCGAGCTCGTAGACGAACGGGATGCCTGTCGGGATGTTCAGCTCGACGATGTCCTCGTCGCTGATCCCATCGAGGTGCTTCACGAGCGCGCGGAGGCTGTTGCCGTGCGCCGCGATGAGCACGCGCTCGCCGCGAAGAATGGCGGGCGCGATCTCGGACTCCCAGAGGGGCAAAAAGCGCCGGACGGTGTCCTTCAGGCACTCGGTGCGCGGCAGCTCCTCGCGAGGCACGCGTGCGTAGCGCGGATCCTTACCCGGCCAGTACTGGTGCGTTTCGTCGAGGGGCGGCGGCGGGACGTCGTAGCTCCGCCGCCAGATCTTCACCTGTTCCTCGCCGTGCCGCTCGGCCGTTTCGGCCTTGTTGAGGCCCTGGAGCGCGCCGTACATGCGCTCGTTCGCTCGCCAGGAGCGCACGACGGGAATCCACATCAGGTCGAGCTCCTCGAGCACGATCCATAGCGTCTTGATGGCGCGCTTGAGCACGGACGTATACGCCACGTCGAAGGTGAGCCCGGCTTCCCGGATCAATCGCCCCGCCTCGCTCGCCTCCTCGATGCCGAGGGGGCTCAACGGGACGTCCACCCAACCGGTGAAGCGGTTCTCCTGGTTCCACTGACTCTGACCGTGACGTAGCAAGACGAGCTTGTGCATGGGGACGATTCTCAATTCGAAAACGGGACGAACATGCTGAGCCCCCCCATGGCGGAGACGTCGTTCACGATCTTCTCCACCCCGAGCTGAACTCGCTTCTGCTCGCGGATATGGTCTCGGACATCGAGCCGGAGCGCAAGCCACTCGGCGAGGTAGAATTTCATGCCGAACCCTGCCGACCCGGTCAGGCCCAGGTCTCCCGGCTCCACGGTCGCGCCTCCCCCGAGCGAGAGGTAGAAATCGAAGCGGCCGATCGCCCCCCCGAGCCAGCGCACTTTGCCGTAGGCGAGGGACCAAACGAGGTGGCCGAGGAAGAACTGCACGGGGTTTCGCTCGGCTTCGACGATGTCGACGTACCCCTGGTCGTGCAGCGCATCGAGGAGCTCGAACGACTGCTGGGTGCGAAAGTAGCCGGCCTCGAGGCCCAGGTCCTCGGTGAAGTGGAACGTGTACGCGCCGCCGTACATCGGGGCCCCGTCGGCGAGGTCGCCGGCGTACCAGCCGCCCATCGCGGAGAGCTCGTGGCGGAGCGCCTTCCGGAAGAGCCGGGGAACGACGCCGCGGTACGCACGCTGCCCGATGAGCTGCTCCCGCAGCGCCTCATCGACACACTGAGCGTGCGCGTTCGCGGGCACACTCACCCACAGGAGACCTCCGACGAGCGCGGCGGCCGAAGCACGAGCGAGGCTGAAGACCAAGCCACTCTCGATTATCACAGCTCGCACGTCTGCCGAAGCTCCGACAGTGAATTCGCTCCCACAGAGCGGGCGTAGCGCGTCGCCTGCGCCGAATCGGGGTCGCGCGGCCCGTGGCGCCGCCCTCGAGATCCGGTAGGGTGCGGCTGTGGTTCGTGTCGTCGCAGGGACGCTGATCGCCGCGACCATTTGGCTTTGCGCGCGGCCTTCGGCAGCTTCGGTGGCTTCGCCACCGAACGGCCAGGCGTCCGAGATGTGCGTGCGCCGGCACCCGACGGCGCTCGGCCAGATCGCCTGCGAGCTGGCGCGCGCCCTGCCCCCTGCGCGCGCCCCGCGGCTCGTGGCGACGATCGCCGTGCGGAGCGGCAGCGAAGACCCTGCGCTCGACGACCTCGGGACCCGACTCGCCACGCTCGTCGCGGGCGAGCTCGGCGCGAAGAGCCGGGCACTCTCGGGGATCGTCTCGTCCGCGCACGCGCGGACGCTCGCCGGGAAAGACACGGAAGTGGTGCTGCTCAGCGGCACGCTGGAACGGGGGCGCTTCGCGGTGAGCGCCGATCTCGTCGCGGGCAAGTTCCGGTTCTGGGACCGGTTCCGGAAGACGGAACCGGGCGTGCTGGCACACGCGTTCGCGGCGCGACCGCTCGACAGCGAGCTCCGAAGCTACCTGCCGCGGGTGCCCCTCGTCATCTCGAAGGTGCACGAGTCCTCGCCGCTCGAGGAGCCAGTCGTCGCGCTGGCCTGCGGGGACGTCGACGCGGATGGCTCGCCGGAGCTCGCCGTGGTCGGCCGCCGCCGCCTGCGCGTGGGGCGCCTCGTGCGCGGGCAGTTCGTCGCCGAGCGCGAGGTGCCGTGGAGCGAGCTGTCGTCGCTCGCCCCGAGCCCCTTGCGCGAGCCAATCGCGACCGCCGAGGTCGGGTCCGCCGGCGGGCTCACGCTCGGCATCACCGACCGCGCGGACGCGCTCGAGCTCGACGGGGAGCTGCGCGTGCAGCGGCGATTTCCCGATCGCCTGCCGTGGGGCCGTGGAACCTGCGCGCGCGTGGCCGGCATCGGCCTCGTAGGGCCGAGAGCGGACTGCGCCGCGAAGCGCCTCCCGGAGGCGGGCCCCGACGTCTTGGATGCGCTCGCCTCGACGCAACTCGTCGAGCACGACGGCCGCGTGCTCGACGTCACGGCGGCGCGCCGCGCGCGGGATGGCCGCCTCGAGCTCTTCCTCGGGGGCGACCCGATCGCGATCGAGGCGCCGGTGGGCGCGCAGCTCGCGCTCGGTGATCTCGACGGCGACGGCCGGGCCGAGCTCGTCACCACGGCACCGGAGACCGACCGCGCGCTCGACTTCGTCCTCGTGCGCACCGTGTCGCGAGACGGGCGTCTGGAAGAAGTCGCGCGCATTCCGGCACCGGCGGGCGTCCACGCGCTCGCGGTGTGCCCGCCGGGAGACGCGCTCTCGCCGATCGTGGTCGCAACGGGAGCGGGGCTATGGGTGCTCGAGTGAACGCGACGCGCGCCCCGCGCATCCGGCGGCGCGCTCTGCTCGCCGCCACCGCCGCGGCCGCGAGCGCCCACGCGCTTGGCAGAACTCCGTACGGCGGCGAGCTCACGATGATGGTGCCCTGGGCGCTCGATCGCCTCGATCCGCACGCGCTCGACGATCCGGTCGCGGCTCTGTTCGCCGCGGCCGTGTGCGATCCGCTCTACGCGCTCGACGCGCTCGGCCGTCCCTATTCGGCGCTCGCTGCGGGCCTGCCGGAAGCGACCGCCGAG
>CAYYWA010000036.1:8503-26078 GCA_964475255.1 uncultured Sorangium sp. | reverse complement strand
CCCCCGGCAGCGCGTGGGGGGGGAGCCCAGGGGGAACGAGCGCTGGCGCGACCGGCACGCGCAGCGGGGCGGCGAGCAACGGTGGCACGGGCGGCACGAGCGGGGCGGACGGCACGGGCGGCATCGCGCCAGCGACCGGTGGCGTACCGTCGGGCGGAGCACCGGGAAGCGCTGCGGGAGGCGCCTCGCCCGGAGGGGAAGCCGGCACCGGCGGCGCGGAGGGCGGCAGATCGCCGGCAGGCGGGAGTGCCAACGGCGGCGCGAGCGGCGGCGACCCCTCGAGCGGAGGGGGCTCGGTGGCGGAGGGTGGCGCAGCCACGGGCGGCGCAGCCACGGGCGGCACCGGCGGCTCGTCGGGCGTCGATTGCCCGAGCGCGCGCAAGGCGATGGATGAGGCGCTCAAGGAAGCGCAGGCGTGCAATCCGAGGGACGATGACGGCGACGCGGTGTGCACGGGGTTCGTCGAGGGCGAGTGTTGCCCGGTGCCCGTGAACGATCCCGACTCCGAGGCGACCCAGCACTACCTCGAAGCGCTCGCGATCGCGACGAAGCTCTGCTCGCCGGTCGCCTGCGCCGCCGTCCTTTGCCCGGAGCCGAGGCGGGCCTCCTGTGAGCCCCGGGGCAAAGACGAAGGTCGCTGCGTCGCGAGGAGCCTCTCGCTCGCACCGAGCTTCTGAGCCCGATCCTCGCTCCCGACGAACGACGGCTTCGGCCCACGGCGTCCCTCGTCGGGGCGCGACGCCGGCCTGCGCCGAGGCATTCACTCCTTGATGGCGATACAGAAGTAGACGCGCGCTCGCGAGGAGTGATCGGGGCTCGCGAGGCACTCGAGGAACGCGTCGCGAAGCGCCGCGAAGCGCGCACCGGCGAACTCTTGCAAGCGGCGCATGCGCTCGAGACGCAAGCGCCACGCCTCGAGCACATCGGCGCGAGCAGGTCCGGAAAAGGAGAGCTCGAGATCGTCGTGCGTCGAGACGTGACGAACCGCGAGCCCGGCTTCCCGGAGATGGCCCTCGAGCTTCCTGCCGGCGTAGAAGTCGTATCGCCCCTCGGCGAGCGCCCGCTCCGCGAACGCGTCGAAGATCGCGCGGACGTCGGCAGGAAGCGGCTCGTGCCCGAACAGATCGTCGATATCCACGAGCGCGACGAAGCCCTCGACCTCGAGGTGTGGTGCGAAGCGCGCGAGCAAGCTCGGAAGCGCGGGGAAATAAGCAGCCGTGAAGCTCGACCAAATCCCCTGGACGCGAAGGCTCGGCTCGAGCTCGAGGCGATGCAGATCGCCATGGATGAACTCGGCGTTGGCGATCCCACGCGCGCGCGCTACCTCGACGAGCTGCGGGTCTCCATCGATCCCGATGACCCGCGCCCCGCGCGCGGAGAGATCCGAGGCCGGGTCGCCGATGCCGGAGCCCAGATCGAGCACGGTCCGCCCGCGGAGCTCCGGCAAGAGATCCAGCAGAGCGGACCACGAGCGAAACGTTCGTTGGCGGGCGTACTCGAAGGCGAGGCTCATCCGAAGACCCTTCGACGATACCTCCATGTCGACGGAGGAAGGCCGGGGCGCGCGCTTCGATAAGCGCAGCCCCAGAAACTTGGATCCAGCACGCGAGGGAGGCAGGATTTCCGCCGCAATGCCGTCCCGGATAGCCCTCCTGGGTCTCTCCCTGGTCGTCCTCGCGTGCGCGCGCGAGCACCCCGAGCTGCGGTATCCCGACGCGTATCCGCCTCCTGAGAGCGGATGGGCGCCCCCCGCGGGCGCCTCGAGCGACGTGCTGGCACGAACGGCAAAGAGCCCCATCACCACGCGGTTCCGCGGCCTCGTCGCGTCGGACGTCGCGTTCCCAGGAGGGGCGGCGTGCCTCGAGCGCCTGGCGCGAACAGGCGTCGCGTTCCAACCCATCGAGCCGCGGCCCGGCATCGAGACCCCGGTGACGGTGAGCGGCCCGATCTCCGGAGTGCGCTTCTGGTCCCGCGGGGGTCCCCTCGTGCTCGACTGTCGCCTCGCGCTCGCGCTCTACGAGGTGAGCCCCGATTTTCGAGCGCTCGGCATCGAGAGCGTGCGGTTCTCGGGAGCCTACGTGTATCGCACGAGCAAACAAGGCAGGTTGAGCCTGCACGCGTACGGGCTCGCCATGGACGTGCACGAGGTCACCACGGCGCGCGGCACGTTCTCCGTCGAGCGGGATTTCGTACGCGGCAAGGCGTGCGGTCGCTCCCGAGCGTTGCTCAACGAGCTCGCGTGCCGCCTCGAGCGCCGAGGGTTGTTCCGTGAGCTCTTGACTCCCGACTACGACTCCGACCACCACGATCACCTGCACCTCGGGATTTCGCCGTTGCCGTACGCGACGCCGCCCGTCGGTGGCACCTCGGCGCCCGGCTACGGCATGGCGCCGAGCCCGGGCACGCGATCGAATCGCCTCAATTGAGCCCGCGGCGCTCGGGCTACCTCGCGGAGCTCACGGCGTGGAAATCGCGAAGTGCCGAGCGAGGATGGCCTGCGTGAAGCGCGCGCGCAGATAGAAGCCGCGCGGGGGAGCGTCGATCACCGCCCCGTCGGCGTCGCGCCCCCGGCGGCGCACCGCCGCGTTCCGCGCCTTGGGTCGAATCTGGAGCACGCGACCGAGGTGGCCCGTGATGCGCTCGAGCCCGCCGCGCCCGATGAGCCCCGAAAGCTCTTCCCAGTCGAAGCGCAGGGCGCGAAGCTCCTCCTCGCTCGGCGTCCAGAGGAGCGGCGTGCCCACCCGCCGATCTCCCGGAGCGAGCCGGGGGTCGCCTTCGACGGGGATCCAGAGCACGCGGGCGAGCTTGCGCCGAACACGCGACGCCTCCCACTCCACGTCACCGATCTCGGAGAGCGGGATCGTGCACACGAAGGTCGACTCGAAGGGGCGCCCGCGCGCATCGACGGGGATCGTCTTGAGCTCGATCGCCAACCGTTGGAAATCCGGCGCGGCACGCGAGCCCGCGTCGGCTCCCAGGGCTCGCTCCACGAGGGCGCCGACCCATCCCTTGTGCCGGCGCAGGTCGGGCGGCACGGGGACACCCACGCGCGCCGCCACCACGCGCAGCGTCTCGCCCGCGAGCGCCTCGGCGCGGCGAAGGAGCTCGGCCTCGCTCTCGGGAGGACCGATTCCCAGCATCGGTGGAGGCGTACCGTTTCCAGAACGCCTCGGCCAGCGCCGCGCGCTCGCGGATGGCCGCGCGCTTGGTTCGGCGGCGGCCCCTGCGGTACGGTCACCGCGTGCCTGGCAGGGAGCGTCACCGTGCCGTCCTCCGGGTCGGACTCGGGCTGCTCGCGGTGAGCGCGTGCAAGAGCCCGGCGGAGAAGGCGACGCCGGCCGCTCGGGGCGAGGTCGCGACCCCGCCTTCCGTGGCCGCGAAGAGCGTGGCAGAGGCTCCGCCCGCGAGCGCCGCCCCGCCTGCCGTCTCCGCTCCCGCTTCCAGCGCGGAGCCCACGCCGGCTCCCCCCGAGCCCCGCGTCTACGTCAAGGCGCGCTTCGTGTGGGTCCGCCCGACACCCTCCGGAGAGGGGCAGTGGCTCGGCTTTCTCTGGACGGGCAGCTCCGTGCGGCTGAAGAGCACCGAGCCGCGATCGGGCCCGGGCTGCCGCACGTTCTACGCGATCGAGCCGGAAGGCTACGTGTGCGTCGATGGCGAGCGCGCGACGCTCGATCCGAACGATCCCGTGTACCGCGCGCTCGTGCCGTTCGCCCCGCGCGCCGATGCGCCGCAGCCACATCCGTTCTACGGCGAGTCCATCGGCGTCGAGCGCTACTTCGAGCCACCGAGGCCCGAGCACCAGCGCCGCCGCGAGCGCGATCTCGCGGCGCACCTCGCCGACGTGGCCCGAGCGCGCGAGGGGAACGTGTCCAAGCGTCTCACCGGTGTCGACCTCGGCGTCCCGACCGCTGAGCCGCCGAGCTTCCCGCCGCTCCCACGCCGCTTCTTCGAGCCTCGGGATCGGCTGAAAGCACGCTCCACGGTGTCGTACAGCCTGGAGGCACGCTTCGGGGATCGCGGGTTCTTGCTGTCCGGCGATTACGCGTGGATGCCGAAAGATCGGGTGATTCCGTACCCGAAGGTGACGTTTCACGGCCTCCGGTTGCCCGAAGACGCCGAGCTCCCCCTCGCCTTCTTCCGCGGCAAAGATCGGCCGAAGTACGTGCGCGCCGCGGACGGAAGCTTTTCGGCGAACGGCGCGTTTCCGCGCCTCGGATGGGTCGCGCTCACGGGCAAGAGCGAACGCTGGAACGAGGAGCGCTATCTCGAAACCAAGGAAGCCGGCGTGTGGGTGCGCGAGCGCGACGCGGTGCTCCCCCAAGAAAGAAAGAGAACGCCGTGGGGCGCGCCGGTCGGTGGCAAGGACGAGACGGGCGCCCGCCGCAGAAAGTGGCTCGAGATCGCCATCGACGAAGGTTGGTTGCTCGCCTACGACGGCACGCGCCCCGTGTACGCGACGTTGATGTCGCCCGGGCGCGGCGGTGCCGCGCGGCCCGGCGAGGATCCGCTCGAGCGTGCGGCGTCTCCGGTGGGCACGTACTCCATCAACGGCAAGTTCGTCACGGCCACCATGGTCGACCCGGGCGAGCTCGTGCACTCCGACGTGCCGTTCGCACAGAACATCGTGGGGCCGTATGCGATTCACGCCGCGTACTGGCACGACAACTGGGGGCGCCCGCAGAGCGGCGGGTGCATCAATCTCTCACCGGTGGATGCCAAGTGGCTGTTCGACTTCACCGATCCACCGATGCCCGAAGGCTGGCACGGGATCCGCCTGCTCCCGTCCCAGCACGTCCCGACGATCGTCGTTCTGCGGCCGTAGCGCTCCACGGCCGACCGCATCGAGGGCGGGCGCCGTGGCCCGGACCTCGAGGGGCGGAAAGCAAAGGCGGCTAGGCGTCGGCGGTGGGTTTCGTTTCCGAGGCCGACGGCTGGACGGAGGGTGTCGCGGGCGGCGCCGGGCCCCCCGCTCGGCGCAAGCTCCGCTTTGCCTGAACGAGATGCGCGACCTGATCGAGGATCACCGCCGCGAGGATCACCGTGCCGATGATCACGAACGTCCAGTTCGGGTCGAGGCGGAACGTGCGCGGGATCCCCTCTTCGTCGACGTACGGCAGCTGGAACATGTTGATGCCGTTGTCGATCACGCGCATCACGGCCGAGCCGATGACCACGCCGAGGACGGTGCCCTCCCCGCCGCGCAGCGAGCAGCCGCCGAGCACCGCGGCCGCAATGGCATAGAGCTCGTACGCGACGCCGACCTGCTGCGACATCTGCCCGATGTACGAGGCGTAGCAGACGCCCGCGACGCCGCCGAGGCCCGCGGAAATGACGTAGCTCGACGTCTCGACGCGCTTGACGTTGATGCCCGAGTACGCGGCCGCGTCGCGGTTGCCCCCGATGGCATACAGGTATCGGCCGAACACCGTGTAGTGCAGCACGTACGCGCCGAGCGCGATCACCGCCGCGAAAATCAAGAACGGATACGGGATCAGCGGATCGCCGTCGATCTCCAGGAAGCCTCCGTTCGCGAGATCGAGCAGCGGCGAGCCGCCGAGGCTCAGTGTGCCGCCTTCGACGATCGTCTGAGAAATGCCGCGCAGGAGCAGCATTCCGCCCAGCGTGACGATGAAGGGCTGGAGCGAAAGCTTCGTAATGAGGAGCCCCTGAGCGAGGCCGATCAGGAGCGCCACCGCGAGCGCCACGGGAATGCCGATCCAGAGCGAGAGGCCCATGCCTCCCGCGGCAGGCGACGAGAGCTTGGCGATCAACACGCCAGTGAGCCCAATCACCGAGCCGATCGACAGATCGATGCCGCCCGTGATGATGACGAAGGAGATCCCGATCGCGAAGATCCCGAGCATCGAGATCTGCCTGAGCAGGTTGATCGCGTTCGATTGCCCCAGAAAATCCGGATTCGACGCGAACAGCCCCAGGCACATCACGACCAGGGCGATGCTCATGCCGAGCTCTCGTCTCATGCCGCCTGCTCCTCGTGTTCCTTCTTGCCCGTCATGAGCCCGGCGATGCGCTGCTCGGTCAGGCCTTCTCTCGGCAAAACGCCTTGGATCTTGCGCTCGTGCATGACGACCACGCGGTCGCTCATGCCGATGACCTCTTCCATGTCGGAGCTCACCATGAGGATCGTGATGCCCTGCTCGGCGAGCGCCGCCATGTGGTGATAAATTTCCGCTTTGGCGCCCACGTCGATGCCGCGCGTCGGCTCATCGAGGATGAGCACCCGCGGGTTCATGGCGAGCCACTTGCCGAGCACGACTTTCTGCTGGTTGCCGCCGGACAGGTTTCCGACGCGTTGCCGCACGCTCGGCGTGCGCGTGCGCAGGCGCTTCACCTCGCTCTCGGCCACTTGTTTCTCGGTGACGCGATCGAGCCAGCCGAAGCGCGCATAGCTGCTCACGTTGGGCAACGAGACGTTCTCGGCGATCGACATGGGCAACACGAGCCCGTGGCGCTTCCGATCTTCCGGAGCGAGGTACACCCCGCGGTCGATGGCGTCTCGCGGCCGCGTCGGCGAGAACGGCTTGCCTTCGAGCTCGATCGTGCCGCCCAGCGCGGGCGTGATGCCGAACAGGGTCTGCATGAGCTCGGTGCGGCCCGAGCCGACCAAACCCGCAAAGCCCAGTATTTCTCCGCGCTTCGCGGTGAACGAGACGCCCGCGGGGGCCCCGGGGACCACGAGGTCTCGGACCACCAACACGTCCTCGGTGTCCAGAGTCGCCGGGCGCTCGGGGAAGTAGTCGCGGCGAAGCTCGCGTCCCACCATGAGCGACACGATGCGATCGTGCGTCGTTTCGGCCCGCGAGAGATCGCCGACGTAGCGCCCGTCGCGCAGCACCGTCACCCGGTCGGAGAGCGCCATGACCTCTTCCATCCGATGCGAGATGTAGATGATGCCCATCCCCTCGCTGCGGAGCTGGCGGATGATGTGGAAGAGGTGCTCGGATTCGCCGGCCGTGAGCGACGAGGTCGGCTCGTCCATGATGATGATGCGCGCGGAGAGCGCGAGGGCCTTCGCGATCTCCACCATCTGCATCTGCCCGGCCGTCAGCGTGGAGACGGCACGCCCCGGCGGCACCCGGAGCCCGACCCGCTCGAGCAGCGGGCGCGCGCGCTCGTTGAGGGCGGCGCGGCGGAGCGGGAACAGCTCGCGCCGCCCTTCGTTGCCGAGGAAGACGTTCGCCGCCACGTCCAGGTTGGGGGCCAGCATCAGCTCCTGATGAATGAGCGCGATGCCGAGGCGTTTGGCCGTGCGCACGCTGTCGATGACCACGGGGGCGCCGTCGATCTCGATGCGCCCCTCGTCGGGCGTGTGCGCCCCCCCCAAAATCTTCATCAGGGTGCTCTTGCCGGCTCCGTTCTCGCCCATGAGGGCGAGCACTTCACCGGCATGCAAGGAGAGCGAAACGCCGTCGAGCGCGAGCACCCCGGGGAACCGCTTGGTGATCCCGCTCATCCGGAGAAGAGGTACTGCCGTCGAACTCACCGTCGTCTTTCGCTGCCCTCCTCGGAGGCCGGGTGGGGCGGATACGCCGCACCCGGCTCGAGAGGATCCGGACTACTTCTTCAGCTCTGCGAGCCGCTGCCGAAACTCGGCGACGTTGTCCTTGTTGATGACCTCGACGCCGGTGTCAATCTCCTTGTTCGACGGGATCTTCTTGAGCGTGTCCTCGGGCTTCGTCGCGAGCTCGTGCATCCACTTGCTCGAGAGGTAACCGAACTGGAACGGCTTCTGGACGACCGTCACCTGGATCGTCCCGTCCGCGATTCCGGCGAGCGTGCCCTCCTCCTCGTCGAACACTGCCGCGAGCACTTTCCCTTTCTTTCCGAGGGCTTCGATGGCAGCCGCGATCGCCGGGCCGTTGTAGGACCACAGGCCCGCGACCAGGTTCAGGTCGGGGTGGGCGTTGATGATGTCCTCGACGTTCGAACGCGCCTTGGCGCGATCCGTATTGTCCTCGCGACGATCGACGATTTCGATCTTGTGTCCTTCGATGGCGTCCTGGATACCCTGCAGACGCTGCGCCGCGTTGTCCGCCGCGAGCGTTCCGACGAAGACCGCCATCTTCCCACCATTCGGCAGGAGCTTGACGATCTCCTTGCCGAGCGCCTTACCCGCTTCACGGTTGTTGGTGCCGATGTAAAGGAGGCGGTTCGACTTGGGTGCGTCCGAGTCGAAGGTGAGCAGCTTCGTCTTCTCGGCGACCTTGTTGAGCATGCCGACCTGATCGTTCGGCGCGATCGCGCTCACCGCGATTCCGTCGTAGCCCTGGCTGACGAGATTCTCGAGGATCTGGTTCTGCTCCTCGGTCGTGCCGTTCGAGGGCATCTTCACGTCCACCTGGACTTTGCCCTCGCTCTCGTACTTGCGGACGCCTGCCGACGCGATCTTCCAGAACTCGCTCGCGTTGTTGGTCACAAACGCGAGCTTCGCCGGCTTCGGCGCCGGCGCGTCCTGCGTCACCGCAGCACCGCTCGAGCCGGTCGGGTTCTCCTTCTTGCTACACCCCACCGTGGCGAGGGCGAGCCCGAACAGCGCGCAGAGCCAAAAACCAGGGGTCGAATCGTTCGCGGTCAGTCTCACGGAAGCCTCCTCGGACGTCGAAGTGGACTCGCGGTGGCGCCCCCTCACGGAAGCCCATCGCGGCGCGGTCGGCCAAGTAGCACCGGACCGAACCCGAGCGCCCGGCTTCCATAACACGCATGTACGTGGAGGTGTCCGGTGAGTTTTCGGAAGGAGGCGGCCTCCGATGATGGATGCCGACTACTCGACCGAGAAGCGGTGCACCATCGTGTGCCGATAGGTCTGGCCCGGCCGCAGGATCACCTGCTCGCGCCATGCCGGCACGTTGATCGCATTCGGGAATTTCTGCGTTTCGAGGCACAAACCGCCGTATTGAGCGTACACGGCGCCGCCCTTGCCGCGCGCGGAGCCGTCGAGGAAATTACCCGTGTAGAGCTGCACCCCCGGCTGATTCGCCTCAATCTGCAACACGCGGCCGCTCTTGGGATGGCTGAGACGCGCGACGGGACGCAAGCTGTTCGGGTCGCCCTTCACGACGAAGTTGTGGTCGTAGCCCGCGGGCTTGCCGCCCACGGCAGCGAGATCCCGACCAATTGGCTTTTTCACCAGAAAATCGAGAGGTGTTCCCTTCACCGCCTTGATCGCGCCGGTCGGAACCATCGGATCGCCCGGAGTGTACTCGTCCGCGTACAGCTCGAGCTCGTGCTCCGTGATCGCGCCCGAGTCGTGACCGCCGAGGTTCCAATAGCTGTGGTGCGCCATGTTCACGAGCGTCGGCGCGTCCGTCGTCGCCTCCATGTCGACCCTGAGCTCGTTGCCGTGCGTCAAGGTGTAAATGGTCGTCGCGGTGACGGTGCCCGGATAGCCCTCCTCCCCATCCGGCGAGACGTACGTGAGCCGGAGCGCGGGTCCGTCCGGTCCCGGCTGCGGCTCGGCCGTCCACACGACCTTGTCCCAGCCCCGCACGCCCCCGTGGAGATGGTGGGGACCATCGTTTGCGGCGACGGTGTACTCTTTCCCGTCTAGTTTGAATTTTGCGCCCCGAATGCGATTCGCGACCCGGCCCACCGTCGCTCCGAGAAAGACGTTGTGCTTGAGGTAGCCGTCGAGGGTGTCGAATCCGAGGACCACGTCGGCGAGGTTCCCGTCGCGATCGGGAACGTGGAGCTCGGTGACGATCGCCCCGTACGTCGTCACCTTCAAGATCGCGCCGTTCTGATTGGTGAGCGTGTAAAGGTCGACGGCTTTGCCGTCGATGCTGCCGAAGTCGGATCGGGTAATGGGCGAAGGGCTCGTGATCATGGGAGAGGCGGGCTCGCTCTGGTTCTCGGCCGGGGCGACGGGTGCTGGGACCGCCGGCTCCGCGGCCGCGGCGGCGGGCATGGCGGGCGGCGGCTCCGACACCGTCTTGCCGGAGCACGCCCACGCGACCAGAGCCGAGAACACGAGGGCGCGCTTCGGAGCCCCGAAGACGCCGAGCCTGGGGAGTGCGAGGGCGTTCATCGACGCCCCTTTTATCACCGAACGCCGGGAGGCGTGCCGATGACCGCGCGGCGAAGCTCCGAAAGCTCCCGTTCGAAGCCCCCCGAGAGGATCGGGAATCGACACCACGTCTTCGGGTCGAGGCTCTCGTCGTCCACGTGAAACGAGGGCGCGTAGCGCTCGCGCTTCCACTGGTTGCGCGAAAATAGGCGAAAAAAGCGCTCGACCCAGGCGACCCGCGCTTCGTCCGTTTCGTCGGGGAATTCGAGCCGCAAGAGGTCGAGGATCTCGCGCGGTGCGCGCTTGTCCCGGATCGCCGCGCGTTCGATCGCATCGAGCACGGGGTACGGCATCAGATCGGCCTCGTCGGTCTGTCGAGCGGCGGGCGGACGGAGCTCGGCCGTGGGCACCTGAACGTTCACCGCGTCGAGCGCAGGGATCGGGCCGATCCCGAGCGGACCGACCCGCTCGAGCCAAACCAAGAAGCGGCGGAGGAAGGCTTTGTCGACTCCGGCGATGGGGCTCAGGCTCCCCGCGGTGTCCCCGTCCATCGTGGCGTACCCGACAGCCGCCTCCGAGCGGTTGCTCGTCGCGAGCAAGAGCGCCCGCGACACGTTCGCGAGCAGCCAGACGCTCGGCGCACGCACGCGTGCCTGAACGTTTTGGAGCGCTACGTCGTCCCGCTCCCAGTCGAGCTTCCGCCCGAGCGCTCCCTCGACGAGACCGACGTAGCGTTCGACGAGCTCGTCCACGTCGAGCTCGAGGTGCCGCGCGGAGACGGCCTCGGCCACGGCGCGCGCTGCCGCGCGCGTGACCGGACCGCTGTTGCGCGTCGACTGGTACACGGTGGTGAGGAGGCGCTCGGTGATCCCGCGCGCGTCCTCGGCGTCGGCGAGCGCCGGGATGTGGGCGAGGCGCTCGCGAACGCCCGCGACCCCGAGCTCGGCGATCGCGAAGCGCACCATGAGGCCGACGAAGCACGCGACCGCCGCGGAGTCGGCCCCGCCGCTCAAGGAAACGACGAAGCCGTGCGATCGGCTCTTTCGCAGGTAGTCGAAGAGCGCGAGGGGGATCGCCCGCGCGAGCTCTTCCTCGCGCAGTGTCGCGCTCGTCTCCCAGGCGGGGGTCTCGAGAACGGGCGGCTCCGGCGTCGCAGGGGGAAACTCGAGCTCGCAGATCACCCGTTCGCCCGGCGCAAGCTCGACCTCGGGCGAAAAGCTCGAGAGCCAGCCATGGCGCGTGCGCGTGAGCTCGACATCGACGACGGCCGTGATGAGCTCGTGGCTCGCATAGCTGAAGCGCCGCGCCTCCGCGATCACGGTGCCGCCCGTCGCGATCAAGGCATCGCCGTCGTAGATCACGCGCCCGGCCTCGTTCCCGACCAGGTTCGCGTAGATGTACGTGACCCCGAACGCGCGCGACCCCTCGAGCACGAGCCGCCGGCGCACGTCCCGCTTGCCGAACGCGAAGTGGCTCGCGCTCGGGTTCAGGATCACGTCCACGCCCCGCACGGCGAGCTCGGCGCCCGGCCGTGCCGCGACCCAGGCATCCTCGCAGATTTCGAAGCCGACGCGGACACCGCCCACCTCGAAATGGAGATCGCCGAGCGGGACCTCGCGGCCCAAAACGCGAATTTTCGTCCGCTTGCCGGCGGGCCACGGCTTGAACCAGCGCGGCTCGTAGTGCACGCCGTCTCCCGGGAGCGCTTGTTTGGCGACGAGCCCGAGCAGGCGCCCATCGGCGAGCAGCGCCGATGTGTTGAAGAGCGCCTTGTGGTGGCGGATCGGCAAGCCGACGTTCACGACCATCCCGACCGTCGCCGGGAGGATCTCACCGAGAACCTCCAGCGCGCGCCGCTCGGTATTCGGCGCGAGGAAGGCGTCCTCGCAGCCGTAGCCGGTGATGCAGAGCTCCGGTAGGCACAAGATGGAGACGCCGCGCTCGCGCGCCGCGCGGATCGCCTCGACGATGTTCCGCGCGTTGGTGGGCCAGTCCAGCGGGGTCTGGTTGAGGGTCGCCGCCGCGACCTTGACGAGCTTCATGGGGCGAACGGCTTCCACTCGGGGCAACGTCGCCCTCGGGAAGCGCTCCGCCGTCAAGTTTGGCCGCTCACCGGGCCGGGCACAAGCTAGCGTGCGTAGCCCAGGTTCGAGCTCAGCCAGCGCTCGACGTCCGCGACGGCCATGTTCTTTCGGCGGGCATAGTCCTCGACCTGGTCCTTACCGATCCGGCCCACGTTGAAGTAGCCGGCGGCCGGATGAGCGAGATACAGGCCGCTCACGCTGGCGGGCGGGAGCATGGCCAAGCTCTCGGTCAGGGTGATGCCGACGGAGGGCGCGTCGAGCAGCGTGAAGAGCCGCTGCTTCTCCGTGTGATCCGGGCACGCGGGATAGCCGAACGCGGGCCGAATGCCGCGGTACTTCTCGGCGATCAGCTCCTCGTTCGTGAGCCGCTCGTCCGCGGCGTACCCCCACTCCCGCCGCACGCGCTCGTGCAAGAGCTCCGCGAACGCCTCGGCGAGGCGGTCGGCGAGCGCCTTGACCATGATCGCGTGATAGTCGTCGTGGTCTCGCTCGAAATGCCGGACGAGCTCGTCGGCGCCGATTCCCGCCGTGACCGCGAACGCGCCGACCGAATCGACGACGCCGCTGCCCCGCGGTGCGACGAAATCCGAGAGCGCTCGGCAGGGTTGCCCATCGCGAGCCGATTGCTGCCTGAGGCACGGGAAGCGCACGAGCTCCTCGGAGCACGTGGCGTCGCGATAGAGAACGATGTCGTCGCCGTCCGACTGCGCCGGCCAGAAGCCGTATACCGCGTTCGCCGTGAGCGAGCGCTGCTCGACGATGCGCGCGAGGAGCTCTTTGCCGTGGGCGAAGAGCTCGCGCGCCGCGGCGCCGTATTCGGGGCTCTCCAGGATCTTCGGGTATTTGCCGCGGAGCTCCCAGGCCGTGAAGAAGAACGTCCAATCGATGTACCGGGTGATCTCCGCGAGGGGGAAGCTCCGGAGCTCACGACGCCCGATGAACGGCGCTTGCGGCGTCTGCTCGGCCAGGTGCTCGAGCTTGGGGCGTCGCGCGCGCGCCTCTTCGAGCGAGATGAGGGGCTTCTCCGTCTTGTAGGCGAAGAGCTCACGCAGCTTCTTCTGCTCGGCGGCGTTCGCCTCCACGAACTCCGCCCGCTTCTTCTCGTCGAGCAGCGAGGCCACCACGCCCACGGCGCGGGAGGCATCGAGCACGTGAGCCGTGATGCCGGAGTACTCCGGCGCGATCTTCACCGCGGTGTGCTGCCGGCTCGTCGTGGCGCCGCCGATGAGGAGCGGCAGCGTGAGCTTGCGCCGCTGCATCTCGCTCGCGACGTGCACCATCTCGTCCAAGCTCGGCGTGATGAGACCCGAGAGCCCGACGATGTTGGCGCCCGTGCTGAGGGCCGTGTCGAGGATCTTGTCACAGGGAACCATCACCCCGAGATCGATCACCTCGTAGTTGTTGCAGCCGAGCACGACTCCCACGATGTTCTTGCCGATATCGTGGACGTCGCCCTTGACCGTGGCGAGCACGACTTTGCCCACCGCTGCGCCCTGGCCCTTCGCCTTCTCGGCCTGCATGAACGGCTCGAGGTAGGCCACGCCCTTCTTCATCACGCGCGCGCTCTTCACGACCTGGGGCAAGAACATCTTGCCCGCGCCGAAGAGGTCGCCCACCACCGACATGCCGGCCATCATCGGCCCTTCGATGACCGCGAGCGGGCTCCCGAGCTTCTGACGTGCCTCCTCGGCGTCGGCCTCGACGAAATCCACGATGCCATGCACCAGCGCGTGCTCGATGCGCTTCTCGACCGGAGCCTCGCGCCAGGTGAGATCCTGCTTCCTCTGCGTCCCGCTCCCCTTCACCTTCTCGGCGTACTCGACCATGCGCTCGGTCGCGTCGGGCCGCCGATCGAACAGCACGTCTTCGACGTGCTCGAGCAGCTCCTTCGGGATGTCCTCGTACACGACGAGCTGACCGGCGTTGACGATGCCCATGTCCATGCCGGCCCGAATCGCGTGGAGCAGGAACGCCGAGTGGAAGGCCTCGCGCACCACGTCGTTGCCGCGGAACGAGAACGAGAGGTTGCTCACTCCACCGCTCACGCGGGCGCCGGGGAGCTCGCGCTTGATCTGCCGCGTGGCTTCGATGAAGGCCATCGCGAAGCGGTTGTGCCCCTCGATCCCGGTCGCGACCGCGAAGATGTTCGGATCGAAGATGATGTCGTTCGGATCGAAGCCGACCTCTCGAGTCAAGAGCTCGTAGGCGCGCTTGCAGATCGCGACCTTGCGCTCCGCCGTCTCGGCCTGACCCTCCTCGTCGAAGGCCATCACGACCACGGCCGCGCCGTAGCGCAGGATTTTCCTGGCCTTGTCCAGGAAGTCGGCCTCGCCCTCCTTGAGGCTGATCGAGTTCACGATCGCCTTGCCCTGGATGCACTTGAGCCCGGCTTCGATGACGGACCAGCGCGAGCTGTCCACCATGATCGGGACGCGCGCGATCTCGGGCTCCGACGCGACGAGCTTCAGGAACGTCTCCATCGCTCGCTCGGAGTCGAGCATGGCCTCGTCCATGTTCACGTCGATGATGTTGGCGCCGTTGCGCACCTGCTCGACGGCGATCTCGAGCGCCTTCGAGTAGTCGCCGGCCTTGATCAAGTTCGCGAACTTCTTGCTACCGGTGACGTTCGTGCGCTCACCGATCATGATGAAGTTCGAGTCGGTGCGCAGCGTGAGCGGTTCGAGACCGGCGTAGCGCGTCTCCGCAGGCACGTCCGGGAGCGCCCGCGGTGGCAGATCGCGAACGCGCTCGGCGATGGCGCGGATGTGATCGGGCGTCGTGCCGCAGCAGCCCCCGACGATGTTGGCGAAGCCGCTCTTCACGAAATCGGAGACGAGCTCGCCCGTGCGCTCGGGGACCTCGTCGTACTGCCCGAAGGCGTTCGGCAGCCCCGCGTTCGGATAGGCGCTCGTCAGGATCGGCGCCAGGCGGCTGAGCTCGGCGATGTAGGGGCGCATCGACTCGGCGCCGAGGGAGCAGTTGATCCCGACGCTGATCGGCCGTGCGTGCCGCACGCTCGTCCAGAACGCTTCGAGCGTCTGCCCCGACAGCGTGCGCCCGCTCGCGTCCACGATCGTGACGCTGATCATGAGCGGGAGGCGCGCTCCCTTCTCCTCGAAGACGTCCTCGAGGGCGATCAGGCACGCCTTGAGGTTGAGGGTGTCGAAGACGGTCTCGGCGAGCAACAGATCGACGCCGCCGTCGATGAGGCCGCGGATCTGCTCCGCGTACATCGTGCGCACCTCGTCGAAGCTCACGGCGCGGAATCCCGGGTCGTTCACGTCGGGAGAGAGGCTGAGCGTCCGGTTCAAGGGTCCGATCGCCCCCGCGACGAGTCGGGGCTTGTCCGGTGTGCGATCCGAATACTCGTCCGCGACGCGCCGCGCGAGCCGCGCGGCCTCGACGTTGAGGTCGTAGACGATGCCCTCGAGCCCGTACTCGGCCTGAGACGTGCGCGTCGAGTTGAACGTGTTGGTCTCGATCAGATCACTGCCCGCTTCGAGGTACGCGCGGTGGATCCCTTCGATCACGTCCGGGCGGGTGAGCACGAGGACGTCGTTGTTGCCCTTGAGCTCCTTCGAGTGATTCGCGAAACGCTGACCCCGGAAGTCACCCTCACCGAGCTTGTGCCGCTGGATCATGGTGGCCATCGCCCCGTCGAGGACGAGGACGCGCTGGCCGGCGAGGCGGCGGAGGAGAGAGGCAACGTCTTGTGTCATGAGGGCCCTTTCGGGGTAAGTGGCGCGGGGAGTCTACGGATTGTGACCCTCGGGTCACCCCCCGCCAGCCCCTTCGGCCCCGAGGCCGGCCCAGCATTGCTCCTCGACTCGTCGCGGCAATCGCGGGTTTGGCGCCGCACACGTCGACGTCGGCCGAGCAGCGCCGGCGCGAACGTGCCGCAAATCTCGAGTGTTACCCCGACCGAGCGCCCACGGCCCGACTCATCCGACTCGCTCAGCGCTGGACGACGCTGACCGTGAGGCCAGTCACGGCGGCAGCGTCGAGCTGCGCGTCTCCTGCGCCGCCAACCACGCGCCAGACGCTCTCCCGTTGGGGTGAAGCTCGGCGACTTCCGAGGGGCGCTCGAGGCCGAGCGCGTACTCGATGTCCTCGGTCGAGGAGCTCTGGGTCACGGTGCTGCAAGCGAGGCCGTCGTTCAACGCGGCGGAAACGTCCGTGTCCCCGCCTTCGTCCACGACGAGGACACGCCGGACCTTGCGAAAGTTCTCCGCGACGACGGCGAGCGTCTCGAGCCCGCTGTACTTGCCGATCCGGGATGCGGCGAGGAGCGCGCGGATGTTCGTGTCGAGGTTGCACAACCAGTGCATGGCCGCGAGCGGCGTGCGCGCGAAGATCACCTTTTGATCGAGCGCCCAGAGCTTCTCGGCGAGGCGCGAGAGCACGTTCACTCGATCGTGCAGGATCAGCACGGAGGGGTCCTGCCAGCGAGTGAGCTCGCGGAGCACGATCGCCTGGATGCGGTCCTGGACGTAGGCGGGGACGTGCTCGAACTTGAGCGCGATGGAGGTGTGTCCCTCGACGCTGGTCTGCACCCGGGCGATCCGCCCCGTCACCTGGATCGGGCGGACGCCGGGGAACGTCAGTGTCAGATGGGCAGGCGCCGCGAGCCAGTCGGAGCTCCCTTCGCCAGCGACGAGCGCGCCACCCGCGGAGAGGTTCTCGACGATGTATTCGCCGAGCTTCTCCCCGCGGAGGCGCATCAACGCCACACCGCCGATTTGCACCCGCGGGTGCAACCGCCTCTCGGGACCTGACTGCTTGTTGGAATTGGGCATGATGACTCTGGACGCTCGCTTTCCATGAACGACCCAGTCGAAGAGAACCTGTAGGCATTTTCGCGATCCGTTCTCGAAAGCGCGCCTTTTCCGGCACTTTTTGGGGCGATTCGCCGCGCTGCGCGCGCCTGCATGGAACCGACCCTGCCCCACACCGTCCCCGTGCGCGGCACCGCTGTATCTGGTTCGTCTTCTGGCAAGACGACATCGCGCTGACGAGTCCCCGCTGCTATTGGGACGTCGGCTCACCAGCACGACCTCTTCCGCCGGCGGCGCCATCACGACTGCGGCTGGTTCGTTCCGCCGCAGGTGAGCGAGGGCTTCGGCGTCCTCGACGATGCCTGGGCAGCCCGCCGAAATCGTCGTGCGGCGGGCTGCCCCGGGCCCCCCAAGACGCGTTCTGAGCGGCCTCGGCACGGCCGCGCGACACGCCCTCGCGCTCGTTACTGCGCAGCCGGCGCCGGCTCGCCGCCGCCGATGCCGAAGTCCGGAAGGTTCCCGAAATTGAAGCCGATGCCGAACATGTACGTCATCGCATTCTCGATCGTGGAATCCTCGTCCTTCTGGAATCCGCGCAAGAACGTGATCTCGGGGTGAATCGCGAACTTCTGGCTGAAGCGGAAGTCGATGCCGACGCCGAGCCGACCGTAGAGACCCGCCGCCGACAGGAC
>CAYYWA010000036.1:0-8403 GCA_964475255.1 uncultured Sorangium sp. | reverse complement strand
CGACGAGCTCGCGTTCGGCGCGCGTAGCGATAGCAATGCGCTCGCGAGCACGATCGGCGCAGAGACGGCGGGACGACACGGGGGCTCGGCCTTGCCCAATCAGGAGCCCGAATTCCAAGGTCAAGGGGGCCTGATCTTGAACTCGTATCAGAGCCCCACGATCGAGCGCAAGAGCCTCCCGGGCGCGCTCGAGGCGCACCGGGCGCGGGGATCCGCGAGCGGCACGCACCCTGCTCCCGCGTTCGAGCGACACGGGACTCACACCATTCTGAGAAGGAGGCGCTTCCTCCACCACCACGAGTCCACCCCAACCTCTACCTCAAGAACCGCTCGACCCAAACTGCTTTTCGGGGCGCCGGGCGACGAACGACTCGACGCCGTCTCCAGCCCGAACCGTTCTCCCTTACCGATGCTCGGTCAGGGAGAACGGCCGCACATTTCTGGGCGTCACTGCTCGCCGGCGCTCAACCCCGGCGGGGAGCTCCTTCCGGCCAGCCGCCCCGGCGCCAAGCCACGTCGTGGGCGAAGTCGGTCCCGTCGCTCGAAGCCACGTCGTGGGCGCAACTCGACCCCTGACATCGACACCGTTTTACCTACAGGACATCTCGAGACGGTGAGTCGAACTTATGACTAAGCCTAGATTTCGGGCTGACGCCTTCCCGACCAGAAGGCCCGAGCTCAGCGGCGAGGCTCCGCCTTGCCTCCGGACGGCGTGGGTTTGGGCGCTCCCGTCTTCGGCTGCGGCGACGCCCAACTCGCGGCGACGAACTGCGGGGCGGGACGGGCGCGCGCGCCGTCGATCGCAACCTTGAGCTCGTTCCCGGCGCGCAGACACGAATAGCAGTCGCTGAGACCGAGAAACCCGCATCCCCGCCGATGCGTGAGGCGGTTCAAGAACGTCATCGAGCGCGCGTCGAGCACGGGCCCGAGCCGCTCGAGGAGCGGTTTCAGCTCCTTGCAACGGGGCGCCTTGAGCGCATCCGCGAGCTCGAAGTATCCGGCGAGGGCGGGTGTCATCCGCGTCTTCACTCGATCTTGCTCGAGCAAATCGCGCGCGTGCTTGGTGAGCGCGGCGTCTTTGGTGCGTGGCGAGCTCCAGACGTCGAACAAGAGATCCGGCCCCGCCGATCCGAGTCGCTCGGCGAAAAAGTCGAGCGCCCGCACGCCCACCTCGGGGATCTCGGCGAGCGCCCGCAAGTCGCGCAACACCTCGAGATCGTCGGCGAGCGCTGGTTTTGCGGCGATGCCGTCTCGATACAGGTCGAGACACCGAGCGTACTCCCCGGTCACGCAGTGCCCCCGACCGAGGGCCCGCCAGGTGTCGACGGAACGCTTGGAGCGCGGAAGGTCGAGCAAACGCCCGAGCGCCTCGGAATCCCCGCTGGACGCCTGCTCGAGCACCGCGTTCGGGAGCTCGTCGTCGTCGCTTTCGGCCACGACCACGATGCTCGCTCCCGTCTCGCTGGACTTACCCATACCGAGCACGATCGTGGTCACGGCCCCAACACCGAACAGCGCCACGAGCCCGTACACGAGCGACCTCGGGACCGAGTACCCGTAGAGCTCGAGCGAATCGCCGAGGCGCGCGCGAGTGAGCCAGCGCTCCGCCCACGCGAGCACGGGGCGCTCGCTCGCGGTCCCCGCGAGCACCGTCGGCGCCGTCTCCACCGGCGCGGACGCGGCCGGGCCGGGCGCCGACGTCTCGGCCTCTTCGCGCTCGACGGACTCGCGGCGGGCCACACCGGACTGAGCCTCAGCGCGGGTCGGCGACTCCGGCGTGCCGCGCCCGGAGGCCAACACGGCTCGCCGCGCCCCGAGGGCGAGCGCGGGATTTCCGGGCTCGAGCAGCGCGTAGAGGAGCTCGCGCGCTGCCTCCGCCGAAGCGATACGCTCGGCCGGATCCTTGCGCAGCAGCCGCGCCACGAGCTCGCGCGTTTCACGCGAGATGTGAGCGGGCAACGGCGGCGGATCCATCGTGAGCTGACGTGCGAGCACCGCCACGACGTCCTCGTGCGCGAACGGGGAACGCCCCGTCAACATCTCGTAGAGGATGATCCCGAACGCGTAGAGGTCCGAGCGACCGTCGACCTCGAGGCCGCGCGCCTGCTCGGGCGACATGTACTCCGGAGTCCCGAACACCGTTCCGAGCTGAGTGAGCGGATGGTCGGAGTCACCGTGGCCCGGGCGCACCTTCGCGATCCCGAAATCGAGCACCTTGACGAAGTCGGCGATGCCGTCCCGCTCGAGCAACATCACGTTGTCGGGCTTGAGATCGCGGTGCACCACACCGGCAGCGTGAGCGCCCGAGAGCGCGTCGGCGATCTGCCAGGCGATGGTCAGCGCGCGCTGCTCCGGAAACGGCCCTTCCTGCCGGAGCACCTGCCGGAGGCCACGACCCTCGACGAACTCGAGCGCCAAGTAGAAGACGCCGCTATCCAGCCGTCCGAAGTCGATCGCGGACGCGACGTGGGGGTGGTCGATGCGGCCGCCCGCAACGGCCTCGCGCTCGAAGCGCGCCACGACCTCGGGATTGAGCATCATGTCGCGGTGGAGCACCTTCACCGCGATCGTCTTTTTCATGTGCACGTGCTCAGCGCGATACACCGCGCCCATCCCGCCGGCTCCGATCAACGCCTCGATCCGATACCGGCCTCCGAGCACGACCCCGATCAGGGCGTCTTGCTCCGCACGCGCAGGGTTCTCCCGATTCATGCGTCAGCGCGAGAGGAGGAGGCGGCGCCGAGCAAGCGCACGCTGGCCCCCGGACCCTTGCCCACGCCACGGTGGAGCACGATCGTGCGGCCGGCGCGCTTGCCTTCCTGGTAAGCCTGGGTGCCTTGCTGCGAGCGATAGCGGGTCCAACGGATGCGCGGGTGGCGCATCTTGAAGTAGTCACCGAGCCCCGGGTCCCCCACCCAGACGAGCCCTTCGCTTTGGCTCTTCTTGCGCTCCTCGGCGAGCTTCTCGCGGAACCCACCCATGACGCCAGCAACGAAGCTTCGGCGCGTGCCGTTGCCGCGGAGCCGGTTCTTGCGCTTGTGCTCGCGGAACAGCCGCTCGGCGGTGTGAGTGAGGAAGCTGTGGACGTACGCCGCGAGCTCGACGTTGGCCGGCGTTCCGCACACCTCGAGGACCGTCCCCCGCTTCCCCTCGAGCGGGCGCCACACGTGCACCCGGATCACGGCGACGAAGAAGTACTCTTGGAGAATCGCCGCGAGCAACCGCTCGCTCTCGGAGACGCGCCCCGTCGGCTCACCGATGTGGCGAAACGTGTATGCGTGCGCGCGCCCGCTCGCCAGCTCGTCGATGTTGTAGCGGAGCATCAGCCGTTGGGCGGCGTTCATGGCGGCCTGCGCCTCGTGCTCGTTCGGGCTCTCGGCGAGCGCGAGCAGCTTGGCGATCCGGTCGAGGATGCGCCCTTCGGTCGATTCGTCCCCATTTTTCGCGACCGGGACCCCGGCGGCCCTGAAATCGAACCCGTGGTCGGTGCACACCTTGCGAAAAACCGGGCCATGGCTGCTCTCGTCGACGACCCCCAGCACCTCCTCCACGTACTGGTGGACCATCTCGTGCTTGAGGACCTCGACGAGAACGCCCCAGCCGTGCTCGAGCAGCAGCGGCCGAGAAAGCTCGATCAGCCGAAGATCCCCCACCCAACGGCCGAGCCGGGACCGGGAATCCACGAGCTCGAACGAGGGGGCTCGGAGGGCCCAACGGAAGTGGGTCCCGTTGATGTCGTCGTAGCTCCGCCGCACCGCCCGGAGCGCCGCTCTCTCGAGCTCGACGGAAAGCTGCGAGGTCCGTGTCATCGCCCCCCAGCATATCGCTTTTCGCGCCCCCGGTTGTACGATGACCGGCGATGTCGAAGAATGCGGACGCGCTCCGGTACCACGCCGAGGGGCGGCCGGGTAAAATCGAGGTCGTCTGGACGAAGCCGGTCGCCTCGCAGCTCGACCTGTCGAAGGCATACACGCCCGGCGTCGCGGCGCCGTGCCGGGCCATCGCCGAAGACCCCGACAAAGTCGACCTCTACACGGCGCGGCGCAACTTGGTGGCCGTGATCACCAACGGGACGGCCGTCCTGGGGCTCGGCGACATCGGGCCGCGTGCCGCCAAGCCGGTGATGGAGGGCAAGAGCGTCCTCTTCAAGCGCTTCGCCGACATCGACGTCTTCGATCTCGAGCTCGACGCGAGCGATCCCCAGCGCTTCATCGACATCGTCCGCGCGCTGGAGCCGACCTTCGGCGGCATCAACCTCGAGGACGTGCGCGCTCCCGACTGCTTCGTGATCGAGCGCGCCCTGCGCGCGAGCATGTCGATCCCCGTGTTTCACGACGATCAACACGGAACGGCGATCATCTCCGCGGCCGCCCTGCAGAACGCGGTCGCGCTGCAGAACAAGCGGCTCGAGGAGCTCTCCGTCACCTGCATCGGCGCTGGTGCCGCGGCGACGAGCTGCATGCAGATGTGGGTGCGCCTCGGTGTGCGGCGGGAGCGCATCACCATGGTGGACGTGGGCGGAGTCCTCCGCGAAGATCGCGAGGACCTCGACGAGTTCCGGCGCGAGTTCGCGCGCCCGCGGAGCGATCCGCGTCGCACCCTCGCCGAGGCGATCGCCGACGCCGACGTGCTCATCGGACTCTCCGCGGGTCGCCTGGTCAGCCAGGAGATGCTGAAGACGATGGCGCCGCGCCCCATCGTGCTCGCGCTCGCCAATCCGGACCCCGAGATCGGCTACCGCGAGGCGGTCGAAGCGCGCCCAGACGCGATCGTCGCGACTGGCCGCAGCGACTTTCCGAACCAGGTCAACAACGTCCTCGGTTTTCCGTACGTCTTTCGCGGGGCGCTCGACGTGGGCGCCCGCGCCATCTCGGAGGAGATGAAGCTGGCAGCGGCCGAAGCGCTCGCCGCGCTCGCCCGCGAGGACGTGCCCGACGAGGTCCTCCGCGCCTACGGACGCCATCGAATGCGCTTCGGCCGCGACTACATCATCCCGAAGCCGTTCGACAGCCGAGTGCTCTACTGGGTCGCGCCCGCGGTGGCGCGCGCCGCCATGGACTGCGGCGTGGCGCGCTATCGCGTCGACCTCGACGAGTATCGCGAGCGGCTAGTCCGGCGCATCTCGCCCGCGCGCCGCGTGCTCTGGACGCTGCTCGAGACGGCACGGAGCTCCCCGCAACGCATCGTGTATCCCGAGAGCGAGCACGACGGCATCTTGCGCGCGGCGCACCGGGTCATCGAGGAGGGGATCGCCACGCCCATCCTGCTCGGCCCTCCCGAACGCGTCCGCGAGCAGGCCGCGCGGTTGGGCGTCGACCTCACCGGGGCCGTGCTGCTCGACCCCCGAGACGACCCGCGCCTCGAGGCCTACGCCGACGCGCTCTGGAAGAAGCGACAGCGCAAGGGGATGACGCGCCACGACGCCGTACGCGAGCTCCGTCGCACGCGCACCGTGTTCGGCATGATGATGGTCGACCAGGGCGACGCGGACGGGTTCGTGGCGGGAGCGCGCCAGGACTATCCTGCCACCATTCGCCCCGCGCTTCAGATCATCGGCGTCCGCCCCGGCGTCCGACGCGCCGCGGGCATGTACATGGTCGTCTCCCCTTCCGGCGTGCGCTTCCTCGCCGACACCACCATCAACATCCAGCCCGACGCCGAGACCTTGGCCGAGATCGCCGTGCTCGTCGCAGAAGCCGTCGAAGAGCTGGGCCTCACGCCGCGCATCGCCATGTTGAGCTTCTCGAATTTCGGCGACGCCCCCCACCCCGAGTCCAAGAAGGTGGCCGACGCCGTCGCGCTCGTCCACGCGAGCCATCCGCACCTCATGATCGACGGGGAGATGCAAGCAAACGTCGCGATCGACGAAGAAGCACGCGCCCCCTACCCCTTCTCCCGCCTCAAGGGGCCCGCGAACGTGCTGATCTTCCCGAACCTCGACGCTGGCAACGCCGCCTACAAGCTCCTTGCTGCCGCGGGCAGCGCCGAGGTCATCGGCCCCATGGTCCTCGGCCTCCGGAAACCCGTGAACGTGCTCCAACAAGGAGCGAGCGTCGACGCCATCGTCCACATGACCGCCATCACCGCAGCTCGCGCCGCGCGCCTGCAGCTGCTCGAACGCGACGGCGAACGCGGCACGAACCGCTGAGCGGCGGGAAACGCGGGAGAGCCGAGCCGCTTTCCCGCCGCCTTCGGGTTCGACGCGCGACGGCAGCGCGCTCGCGAGGAGCGAGCAGGCGGCGAAGGCATGAGAGGGATTGGCCCCCGCCGCCTGGCAAGACGACCCGCGATCAGGGTACGGCGAAGAAGTTGCCGGACATCTGGAGCAGGGTGATGAGGCCGAGGGTCGTCGGGTAGTAGCGCCGGTTGAACTCCGGGTTCTCGATGATGTCGAGCACGGCTCGGAAGGCGCGATCCGCCGTAGTGCGGTGCGCGGACAACGCGAGCGCCCCGACTCCGATCGGTCCAATGAACGACATCTGGTTCTGTACGGATTGAGACAAGGCCACGCCAGCCGCGTTCACGCCAGCGAACAATCGCTCGAGCCGCCCGCCGTTCTCGTACTTGCTTGCGAAGAAGCCGATCAGTTTGTTCAGGTAGGCGAGCGCGTCGTTGCTGCCGCTCAGACACGCGTCAGACCCGATCCGCCAAGGGACGCGAGCTGCGTCGTAGCCGTAAACGACTTCGGTAAATCCCCCAACGACCTCCGCACCGAAATCGTTCGGATGCGCACTCCTGCCGTCGCTCGCAAAACACCAATCCGGGACGAGGCCTTTTCCTGCTCCGAAGTTGCTCTCGCAAGCGTTCAGGATTTGGTAGTCCTTCGCAATGATTGCATCCCATTGGCCGGTCAGTGTCTGGAAGGCCCGGTACCATGCCGGCCCGAAGTACGACGGATTGTAGGCGTCGTTGAGCGCCCCGTTCCCAGGATAGTTGCTGCCTGGCCGTGTGAACCCACCTTCCATGTCGTTGGTCAAGATGGCCTGAATCAGCGCTTGCGCATCACTGGTGTACTGCGCCCCGCCCCACTGCTTCGCGGCCATCATCAGCCCGTAAGCGATGTCGATATCGCCATCCGTCGCAGAGCCATCTCCGGGACTCTTATCCGAGCGCCACCTGATGACGCCGCCGTCGCCATCGAGGTTCTGCTTGGTATAGCTCCAGAACGCGTCGAACGCTTCCTTGTCCCCCATGGCCGCGGCAATCATCATGCCATAGCCCATCGCCTCCGACGGCGTCTGATTCTCGACGTCCTGACCCGTGATGCGTTTGCCCCCATTCGCGTCGACGACGAACCGCTGCTTCCAATGATTGTACGCTGCCACGATCGCGCCGTTGAACTTCGCGGCGTCCGTCACGGGCATGCACGTGCCGTATGGCTTGTTCTGCGGGAATGGGATTTGAGAACCGGCGCTCGACGTGAACGTGGGCCCGGGGCACTCCTCGGTGACGAACTCGACGTCATCTAGCCAGAAATCGAAGCTGGGGTCCGCCGGCGGATCCGGCAGCGCCTCGCCGCTCGTATCGTTCGGGATTTCCTTGTGCTTGTTGAACTGGAACTGGATCTTGAGCACGTTCGTCGCGAGCGACCGCCGCTCTTCGTTCGACGGGTGGGCCGGGACGAACAACGGGTAGTAGTCGCGATCGAAACAGAACGTGAACGTCTTCCACTCGCTCGTGAGCTCGTAATCGTTCGTGAGGAAGCGCCCCATGTGGTTGTAGCAACGCACGTCGAGGTTCTCGTTGTCGACGCAGGTCCCGCCGCTGTCCTCGCCCTCCGTGAACGGCGTGGACAAGTTGAAGCGGACCGGGCGCGCCTGACTGGCCCCCTGCTTCGCCTTGAAGCGAATCCCGGTGTACTTGCTCGCGTCGTACACCTCGGGAGCCTCGTCGGTCCCCTTCATGTTCGCGCTGATGCCGACGTAGCTCGAGAAGCCCTGGCCGGTCGTGTGCAGCGCGTACTCCTGGCAGGCCGTGTCGCCGACCTTCTCTATCGTCAGGGTCTGCGTGCCCGCCTCGTCACCGAACGCTTCCCAGGTGCCGGTGCGGCCCTCCTGAGTGAGCACCGTCGCCATCCCGGCCTCGAAATCGGAGATCATCCCGGAAGACACCGCGCAGGGCGTTCCGATATCTCCCGGGGGCTCGTTGCCCGAGCCGCCCGCGCCGCCCGCGCCGCCCGCACCGCCTGCGCCTCCACCGCCAGCGCTCGGCGTTCCCGCCGTCCCGCCCGCGTTTCCGGAGCCGCCTCCGCCCGCGCCCGGATCCCCGCCCCTGCCCCCGCCCCGCGGCCGGACCATCCCCCTCGCGGAAGGCACGGTACAGCTCGGCGCACTCGGCCGGCGCGAGCAGCCCGACCGCGACGATGGCGGCCGCGGCGCCGAGCTCGAGCGCGCCGTACAGGTG
>CAYYWA010000035.1:0-26247 GCA_964475255.1 uncultured Sorangium sp. | reverse complement strand
CCTCGAAGGAGCGGGCACACGCGAGCCTCGGCCGGCTCGCTCCGGTCGAGGCGTCGAGCGGCGCTCCCGCGGACTCGGGCCGGCTCAGCCGAGACCGAAGCGCTCTTTGTGCTGGGCCACGTACTCGACGTAGGCCCCGGGCTCGAGGTGCGGCGCGATCTCGCCCGCCTCGATCGCCGCCTCGAGCGCACGCTTGATCTCGCCGATGCGGCGCGACGGAGGCAGGCCGAAGGCCGCCATGAGCTCGTTGCCCACGCCGGTCGGCAACGGCGGCTGCTTCGCGTCCTCGGCGGCCAGCGTCGTGATGCGCGCAGCGAGCTCGTCGATCATGGCGATGCCGCGGCGCTTCTTCTCGGGGCGCTTCGTCGTGATGTCGGCGCGAGACAGGCAGAGCAGGTCCTCGAGGTACGGCCCGATCTCCCGCGCGAAGCGGCGCACGGCGCTGTCCGTCCATTTGCCGTCGTACTGGCTCGCGCGCAGATGGTGGAGCACGAGGAATCGGATCTCTTGACGCAGCGACTCGTCCCTGCCGAAGAGCCGCTCCCGCCGCTCGAGCCGATCGAACATGCGCGCGCCGACCTCGGCGTGCCCGAAGAAGTGGACCTCGCCGTCCGGGCTGATCGTCCGCGTCTTGACCTTGCCGATGTCGTGGAACAGCGCCGCGTAGCGCACCTCGATGCGCGCGACGCTCTGCGCGACCACTTGCTTGGTGTGCTTCCAGACGTCCTTGTGACGCCACTCGCCGTCACCGAAGCCGACCATGGCCTTCACCTCGGGGAGCAGCGCATCGAGCACGCCGCTCGCGAGCAACGCGTCGAGCCCCTCGTCCGGGTACGCGCCGAGCATCACCCGATCGAGTGCGCGCCGCACCTCGCCACGCGGGAGCTCGGTGATGTCCTGGGGCGCCACGACGACGATCGGTCGGTCGGGAACGCCGCGCTCGGCGCTCGCAACGGCACGCTCGAGAGCGTGGACGGCACGGTCACGATCAGCAGGACTGGACGTGGTGGGCTCGGGCATGGTCCTCGGGGGGCCGGCACTTCTACGCCGGTCCCGCCCGGGCGCAAGCCGTGAACGACGCAGGCCGGCCAGCCGCGCAACAAGGAGAATAAACCAGAAACGGGCTCCCGACGACCCGGGGCAGTACGCTTCCGCTCTCCGGGATCCATGCTCCTCCGCACCGCACCGGCCCGCCGTTTCGATCTCGCGCGCTGGCTCGCACGGGCGTTGTGCGTGGTTTTCGGCTTCGTGGGTCTCCTGCCCTTCCTGGCGGAGCTCGTCCTGGCGTTCACGCCCGTCCAGGCCTGGGCCTCAGCGGAGACGCGCGAGATCCTGAAGCGGCACTTGGGGCTCGATGCGCGCTACGAGGCGCGCCTGCACCTCGTTCCGCTCCGACTGGAGCTTCGGGGCCTGACCATCCCCAGCACGGACGGCGCGGGCCCGGCGCTCGAGGTGGAGCGGCTCCGCGTGACACCGCGGCTTTTCTCGCTCCTGGCCGGACGCCTCGATCTCGGAGACATCGAGGTGGACGCGCCGCGGGCGCGCCTGGTGCTCGAGGACGGCCGGCTCACGAACGTCGCCTATCGCCTTCCCGAGCAAAGCAACGCCAAGCGTCCATCGACGCGCAGCCCCTTCGGCTCGCTCTCGGTGAGCGACGCGCGCATCCTCCTCCGCTCGGGGGACGTCTCCGTCGCCTTGGGACCGCTCGACCTCGACGTCTTCGCCGAGAAGGGGAACGTCTTCGAGATCCTGCTCCGCTCGACCGAGAGCACGCTCACCCACGCGCGCGCGATCCCGAGAGCGAGCACGCGTGCGCTCGACGAAGACGTGCTCTGCCGGCTCGAGCTCCGCGCGCGCATCGAGGGAAAGGACGTGCTCGTCCGCAGGCTCTCGGCGACGGGCGTCCTCGACTCGAACCCCGACCCGAACACGCGCCCCTCGTGCAACGTCTCGGAGGAGGCGCCCGAGCGCATCAACCTCCGCCTGTGGCGCTTCCACACGGTCATGCGCGAGCAGGGCCTGCCGTACCTCTCCGGTGGAGTGAGCGTGCGCGCGCCCCTCGCCCTCGCGGCGCGCGCCGGCCTGACGCTTCCGCTATCCGGCTTCGCGGGGTTCTCGGGTGAGATCCACCACGTCGGACGGAGCCGGATTCCGGAGCTCCGCGGCGAGGTCGAAGGCGGCGGGATCGCGCTCGACGGCTATCGGCTCGCGCGCACCCTGCGTGCGGACATCGACGTCCGCGCCGACGTGGTGCGGATCCCGAGCTACACGATGACGTTCGCCGACGGCGAGGTCGTGCTCGAAGACGCCGAGATCGCGCCGTTCGCCCCAGGGGTCCCGATCCGCGTCGCGCGTGTCGACGGTCGAGGGCTCACCTTCCCCGGTCTGATGCGCGATCTCGACGTGACCCCGAACACGGTCGTGCGCTGGGACCTCGTCGAGACGCACGTTCGCAACGCCCGCGGGACGCTGAGCCCGCTCGCCATCGACGCGGAGCTCACGGGGAACACGAAGAACTTCGAGGTCTTCGATCGCGCCTTCCACGATCCCGCGCGCCGGCACATGATCGGCGTCGCCGCAGCGAGCTTGCGCGGACACATCGGGGTTCGCCCCGACGCGCTTCTCTTCTACGACACCCGCGCGGACTTCGGGCAGAGCTCGCTCTACATCGAGCTCGTCTCGGTCGGGTTCGCGAATCGCCTCGCGATCCGCATTCCGCCGGGCGCAAAGCTCGACCTCGCGGACATCAGCCCGCTCGCGACGCTCACCATGAAGGGCAAGGCGGAGCTCGACGTCACCCTCGACGGGCTGGCGAACGATCCGTTGCTCACGGGAAACCTCAAGGTGCAGGGCCTCGAGCTCGCCGGGTTCCCGCTCGGCGACGTGCACGGCGCCAAAGTGACCTTCCGCCCGCTCTGGGTGCAGTTCTCGGACGTCCAGGCCACGAAGGGCTCGAGCGACTACACGGTGCCGCAAGCGAAGCTCGACTTCGACACGCGCGCGTCGCTGCTCGTCGAAGCCATCGCGCGCAGTGACGCCCTCGACCTCGTCGACTTCTTCCACATGTGGCACTTCGACGAGGATCCGCGCTTCGAGTCCGTGCGCGGGCGGACCGCCACGAACGCCGCCATCCGCTACGTGCTCGGCGGCCCCGAAGATCGCTGCCGCGGCGGCCTGCTCAAGGTGGCCGGAAAGCTCGCCGCGCACGAGCTCGAGCTGTTCGAAGAGCACTATGACGGAGGAGAAGCGGAGTTCGACTTTCTCTGGGAGGACTTCGCCGCCGGCTATCGCGGCGTCTCGCTCCGCGTTCCGCGCATGGTGCTGAAGAAGGGCACCGGAACCCTGAGCGGGCGCATCGGCCTCGAGCCGGGGGCGCGCGTCTCCGCGGAGCTCGTCGCGGCCTCGGTGCCGGTCGGCAAGATCGACTCGGTCCCCGCGATGCTCCGCGCGGCCCAGGGCACGGCGAGCGCGGCCGCGACGGTCTCGGGGACGCTCGACGCGCTCGAGGCCGAGGTGATGGCCACGCTCTCGCCGCTCCGCATCGGCAGCGTCGTGCTGCCGAGCTCGGAGCTCGGAATACGGCTCGAGCCGACGGCGCGCGCCACCTCGAGCGACAAGCTGACGCCGTGCGGGCAGCCGATCGCGCTCCCGTTCGATCGCGCCGAATACGATCGCGATCTCGTGGACGGCGTGTTCCGCGTGAACGGGACGATGTTCGGCGGGCAGGTCGCGCTCGAGGATCTCCGGATAACGCGACAGCGGAAGAAGTCCGCGACGGGCAAGATCCACCTGCGGGAGCTCGATCTCGAGCCCCTGTTCGCGCTGAGCCCCGGTCCGCCCGGCAGCGCCCCCTCGCGCGGGCGCGCCTCGGGGAGCATCGACCTTGCGTCGTTCGCTCCCACGAATCCGCTGGCCGCGCGCGGCACGCTCACGCTCTCGAGCTTGAGGCTCGAGCGCTCGGGCTATGGCGTCGAGCTCTTGCCCGGAACGCCGCCGATCGCGTTCGGTGATCGCAGCGTCGTCGTGCCGGACGCCGCGGTGCGCGTCACGCTCCCGCACGGCCAGGCCGTCACGTTCGACGCCAAAGGGCGGGTCACCGAGCTCGGTGCTTCTCCCGCGGTGAACGCGGGGCTGCGCCTCCGAAAGACGCCGCTCGCGACGTTCGCCGGCCTAGTGCCGCGCCTCGAGCGCGCGAACGGCACGCTCAGCGGCAACCTCGACGTCCAAGGGCCGCTCACGGCGCCCCGCTATTCGGGCGGCTTCGCCGTGGAACGCGGAGAGCTCGCCCTCCGCGGCCTCGATCTGCCGGTCAGCGACGTCGCGCTCGAGCTGCGCGTCGATGGCCGCGACGTCACGCTCGTGAAAGGCTCGGCGCGCCTCGGCGATGGAACGGTCGCGCTGCGCGGCGGCGCGCGCCTGCGGGGCGTCGCGCTCGACGACGCGCGCGTGCGCGTCACGGTACAACGGCTCTCGCTCCCCGCGGGCCCCGGCGTTCGCGCCGTCGCCGATGCCGAGCTCTTGGCGGCGTACCGACCCGATGGCGGGAGCAGCCGACGCGCGTTGCCGCGCATCACGGGCAACGTGCTCCTGCGGTCGTTCGAGTACCGGCGGCCCGTGACGATCACCGCGGATCTGCAGTCGCTCGTGCAGCGCGGCAAGCGCACGGAGTTCGAAGTGTACGACCCGAGCGAAGACGCGGTCGAGCTCGATCTCGCGATCCGCGCCGAGCGCGCCCTCAAAATCGAAAACGAGCTCATCGAAGCCGAGCTCTTGCTGTCCGACGAAGGGCTCCTCCTCACGGGGACGAACGCGCGCCACGGCCTGCGCGGCGTGGTGCGCCTCCGGCCCGGCGGGCGCATCGTGCTCCGACGGAGCGAGTTCGAGGTCACCGAGGGAACCGTGCGCTTCGACGATCCGACCCGCATCGCGCCGGAGGTCGATGTCACCGCGGTGACCGAGTACCGGCGCTACTCCGACGTCTCCGGCACGAGCGCGCCGTCCGCCGCGGCCCAGTCGGCGAGCAGCGCGACCGCGGCGACCGGAGGGCGCTGGACGATTCGACTGCACGCCCACGGCCACCCGGACGACCTGCGCGTCGACCTGACGAGCGATCCCGCGCTCGCTCAGGACGACATTTTTCTCCTGCTCACCGTGGGCCTCACGCGCGCCGAGCTCGATCAGGCTCAGAGCGCGAGCGTCGGGGAGAGCGTCGCGCTCGAGGCGCTCGGCACGCTCACCGGCGCCGACCGCGCCGTCAAGGACGCGGTCCCGCTCATCGACGAGTTCCGCTTCGGCTCGACCTATTCGTCGCGGACGGGGCGCACGGAGCCCACGATCACGATCGGCAAGCGCCTCACCGAGCGCGTGCGCGGCAACGTGACGACCGGCCTCGCCGAGTCGCGCGAGATCCGCTCGAACATCGAGTGGCAGCTCTCGCCCCGCGTGAGCATCGAAGGCTCGTACGACAACGTCAACGACATCTCGAGCTCGTCCCTCGGCAACCTCGGCACCGACGTGCGCTGGCGCCTCGAGTTCGAGTGAGCCGCGCGCCGTCGCGGCGCGCTCGCGCTACCAGGGCAGGCGTTCGCCGTTCGCGTGCCAGAACCCGCCCGTCGTCTCGAGCGTGAGCTCGTCGATGCGCGCGAGCAGGCCACGTGCGGCGTCCCGCGGCTCGACCTGACCCTGGCCACCCACCATGTCGGTCTTGACCATCCCGGGATGCAGGATCGCGACCGCGACGCCCTTGCCTTTGAGATCCACCGCGAGCGACTTGCCGGCCATGTTGAGCGCCGCCTTGCTCATGCGGTAGCCGTAGACGCCGCCCGACGAGTTGTCGTCGATGGAGCCCATCCGGCTCGTGATCAGGGCCACCTTGGAGCCATTCCCGAGCCGTTCGCGAAGCGCCGCGGTGACGCGCAGCGGAGCCAACGCGTTCACCTCGAACTGCCGGCGAATGCCGTCGACGTCGAGCTTCTCGAGGGTATCGCCGTAGATCAGGATCCCCGCGTTGTTGATCAAGAGATCGATGCGCCGGTCGCCGACCGCCTGGGCGATCCGCGCGATCCCGGCGTCGTCCGTCACCTCGACCCCCTCGACCACCTCGACGCCGAGCCCGCGCAGCTCCGGAGACGCCTTCCGGCAACACGCGACGACCGTGGTGCCGCGTTCCTTCAAGAGCTCCGTCAGGGCGAGCCCGATTCCACGATTCGCTCCAGTCACGACCGCCAACGTCATGGCCGAACACATGGTTTGGCCGGAGCCCGCTGGCAAGGGGCCCCTGCGCTTTCGGCGCGCCGGCCCGCCGCCGGACGCCTCCCTTCGCGCGAAACTCCACGCGGCGTGGGTCCTGGTGCTAATTGAGCGGCATTCGGATGGACTACGGGCGGATTCCCGGCATCGACCTCCCCGTCTCTCGGCTGATCCAGGGCACGCTCCGCCTCGGCCAGATCGAGCAGGACGCTGCGTTCGCGTTCCTCGACGCCGTGTTCGACGCGGGCTGCACCGCGTTCGACACCGCGGCGGTGTACGCGCGCGGGGAGTCCGAGCGCGTCCTCGGCGCTTGGATCGAGCGGCGCGGGGTCCGCGACTCGGTCGTCATCATCGGCAAGGGCTGCCACCCCGTCTTCGGCAGCGGTGTCGAGCGGGTCACCCCCGAAGATCTGCGCGCCGATCTCACCGCGTCGCTCGAACGGCTCCGGACCGACACCATCGACCTTTACCTTTTGCACCGGGACGACCCCAAGGCGGATCCCGGAGCCATCCTCGAGGCGCTGAACGAGGAGCGCGCTAAGGGCCGGGTCCGCGCCTTCGGCGTCTCGAACTGGACTCACGAGCGCATCGCGCTCGCCAACGCGATCGCGCGCGCGCGCGGCCTCACACCGTTCGCGGCGAGCAGCCCGGGCTTCTCCCTCGCACAGCCCGTCACGCTCTGGCCCGGCTGCGTCAGCATCCATGCCACGCACACGCCCGAAGCGCTGGCCTTCTATCGCACGACACGCCTGCCCGTGCTCGCGTGGTCACCGCTCGCGGGCGGCTTCTTCGGCGGGCGCTACACGCGCACCATGCCGCCGGCCCCGGAACACTCGTGGGAACGCACGGTGCTCGACTTCTACGGCTCGGACGCGAACTTCGAGCGCCTCGAGCGGTTGACGCAGCTCGCAGAACGCCGCGGCGTGACGCTCGCCCAGGCAGCGCTCGCCTACGTCTTCCACTTCGGGCTCGATCTGTACGCCGTCATCGGCCCCAAGAGCGCGGCCGAGCTCGACGTGTGCGCTCGAGCCCTCTCGCTCCGCTTCTCCACCGAAGAGCTCGCGGCG
Source organism: uncultured Sorangium sp. (assembly GCA_964475255.1). GTDB lineage: Bacteria > Myxococcota_A > Polyangia > Polyangiales > Polyangiaceae > PMG-095. Next base: position 18,931 of record CAYYWA010000035.1, on the reverse strand, counting down.
CTCGAGCCCGTCGCTCCCTGACGTTCCGGAAGGGAACACCCGACCGTCGAGTCGAGCCAGCGCGGCCGATTTGCCGCCGCGCGCGGTCGCGACTAGTCGACGTCGCGTGATCCGAGCGCCGTCCGAGCGTTCCGTGCCCCGCCTCTGGCCGGCCCTTCGCGCGGCGCTCCTCACGGGGATCCTCGTCGTCCAGTGCGTGCAGGCGACCCCCGATCGGCCCATCGAGCCGAAGGGCTTCGAGCGTGCCGAGGGCCGGCGCCTGCTCGGCTGGCTCGAAGCGTCGCTCGCCGCCTTCGGCATGCGTACCGAGCGCGCTCGCCTCGAGCAGGAGCTGATGGAGGACTCCAAGCGCCTGCTTACGCTGCGCAACACGCTGCTCGCGCCGGTCGCTCCCTTTTTCTACTACACGGACACGCGCCAACAATGGGGCCTGTTCCTGCTCGGAAGCAACCAATGCTTCCGCATGCACGTCGAGGTGCAGCGTCGTGGCGGGAGCTGGGAGCTCGTCTATCGAGCGGGCGCCGAGGATCGCCTCGGGCTCGCGCCGTGGCTCCGCTACCGGCGCCTGCGCGGCATCTACAACCCGAGCCGGGTGGGCGCGCGGCGGCAATACCAGGGCTTCGTCGATTGGCTGTCGCGGCGCATCCTCGCGGAGGACCCCGACTCCGAGGCGGTGCGCGTGAGCATGGAACGGCTCGAGATCGGCGCTCCCGGCGAGCCCACCACGAGCCACGGGCTCGAGCACGTCGAGGTCCGGACGCGCGCGGAGCTCTCACCATGAGCCTCGTCGAGCGCTGGATCCGATTCTGGGACCGCCACGAGCCTGCCGACACGCTCGCGGTGCTCCGCGTCCTCGTCGGGTCCGTCGTTCTGGCGGATCTCGCCCAGGTCGCCTATCTCGGGCTCGTCGAGGCGCTCTGGGCGCCCATCGAAGAGGGGGGCATGGGACCGTCGCGCTACGCGCTCCCGGTGAGCGTCACGTACGCGTGGCTCTCCGCGTCGGCGCAGCACGCCTGGTTGATCTATGGCGTCGCGTGCGTCGCAGCGACGGCGCTCGTCCTCGGGGCGCGCACGCGCACGAGCGCGCTCCTGCTCGTGTTCGCGTACGCCGAGCTCTCGCGGCTGTCTCCGGATGCCGATCGCGGCATCGACGTGCTCTTGCGCAACGCGGTGCTCGTGCTCGGGTTCTCCGGCGCGGGCAAGACGCTCTCGTACGACGCGTGGAGGACGCACGGGCACCTGCACCCGTTCGTGCGCGTCCCGTCGTGGCCACGCGTGTTCATCGTGCTCCAGCTCACGGTGCTCTACTTCGGGGCGGGAATCCTCAAACAGAGCCCGGCCTGGACGTCGCTCGGCGGTTACTCGGCGCTCTTCATGGTTCTTCAGCAGCCGCACTACGCGAGCTTCGCGAGCCTCTCGTTGCCCCCGCGACTGCTCGTCGAGCTCTCACCGCTCTTCGCCGCCGCCACGTTCGTGACCGTGTTCTGGGAGCGAAGCGCGCTCGCGCTGCCCCTGCTCTTTTTCTTTCGCCAAGGACGCTCCCGCGCCGGGCGCCTGCGGGCGATCGTAAACCGCGCCCGCCTGCTCGAAATTTGGGTCGCGCTCGGCGTCGTGTTCCACCTCTCGCTCGCGCTCTCGCTCGAGCTCGGCATCTTTCCTTGGGGTTGCCTCGCGCTCTATCCCGCGCTCGCACGCCCCGACACGGTCCGGAACGTCGTCGTCCGGGGCGCGGCCGCCGCGCGCCACATCGGTCGGGGCGCGATGCGCGCACACGCGGGAAATCCGCGGTAAGCTTGCCCGCGTGAACGTTCGTCTCTTCCGCGAGCTCCGCTTCGAGGCCGCCCACCGCCTTCCTCGGGTTCCGCCGGGCCACAAGTGCGCCCGCCTGCACGGACATAGCTTCAAAATCGAGCTCTCCGTGTACGGACCCGTCAATCCGGACACGGGCTGGCTCATCGACTTCGGGGAGATCGATCGCTTGTGGAAGCCGATCCACGACGTGCTCGACCACAACTACCTGAACGAAGTGCCGGGCCTCGAGAACCCGACGAGCGAGAACCTCGCGCGCTGGCTGTGGGAGCGCCTAAAGCCCACGCTCCCCGAGCTCGAGAGCGTGATCGTCCACGAGACGTGCGACTCGCGCTGCGAGTACCGCGGCGAGTAGCGCCTCGCCCGCCGGAGATCGAGGCTCAGCCCCAGTCCGGGTCGAGACCGGCGAGCTCCGCCAGGGACACCGGGTGGTAGGGCGGCCGCGGCGTGATGCCGTGTCCGGGGTCTCCCCCGAGCCGCACGAGCTCGTCCGCGCAGCGGGTGAGGCAGCTCTTTCCCTGACAAAAACCCGTGCCGAAGCCCGTATAGCGTTTGAGCGACTCGATGTCGCGGTGACCGAGCCGCACCGCGCGCTCGAGCTCCTCGAGCGTCACGTCCTCGCAGCGGCACACGATGCGCTTCACGACTGGCGTCTCGTGACTACGGGCGCGCTGCGGCGAGCTCCGCGCACACGGCCGCGCCGTCGCCGCGAGCCTCGCTGCCCAGGAACTCGACGGAGCACGAGAGCGGCGACGCCAGGGACTTCGCGAAATCGATCGGCAGCGGGCTCGCCCAATCGCGCGGGCCATCGAACCGCGCGCGGATCACGCCCTTCGGATCGATGAACCACGTCTCCGGATACAGCTTCGTGCCGTACTTACCCGCCACCACGTCGGACTCCGCATCGAGGAGCACCGGGAACGGGGGATCGGTGCCGAGCACCGCGCGCAGGGTATCGCGCGCGTCCTCGAGGCTCTCGTCCGTGCAGATCGTGAGGAGCTCCACGTCCGAGTGCTTCTTCAGGGACTTCGCGAGCTGCGCGATCGACGGCATCTCCTCGAGACAGGGTCGGCAGGTCTTCGTCCAGAAGTTCAGGATCACCGCCTTGCCGCGGTAGTCGCTGAGGCGCACCGTCCCGCCTCCGAGCGCCGGCAGCTCGAAGTCCGGCGCGAGGCGGTTTCGGGCCGCGTAGTTCGGACGCAGCGCGCAGAGCGGGGAGCACGTGCGGCGCTCCTCGCCGTCGCTCGCCGCCGCGACGAAGCCGTACACCCCGGCGAACGCGAACCCGAGAAAGCCGATCTGAGCGATGCGCGCGAAATGCACGTCCCCGATTTACCACCGAACCGGCCCGGCGCATCCGTGCCGGCCGTCTCGCGATGGTCCGTGGCGACGCGTTCCGCGAGTTTTCCGCGGTTCGCGCCTCGGCGACCCTTCGGACGCGCGCCCGGTCGGGGCCGGCCACGCGCCGCGTCGCGTGCCATACTCCGCGCCGCCATGAACCGCCTCGAGAAGCGCCTCATCGACTCCGTCGCGCGCGCCAGCGCCGATTTCGGCCTGCTCGAGCCCGACGACCGCGTGCTCGTCGCGGTAAGCGGCGGCAAGGACTCCCACGCGCTTCTCTACCTGCTCCGCGAAATCCAGCGTCGCACGCCGTTCCGGTTTTCGCTGATCGCGGTCAACGTCGACCAAGGTCACCCGGGCTTCCCGAAGCAGCTCTTGCCCGAGTACTTCGAGCGCGAGGGCTACGAGTACCGCATCGTCGAGGAGGACACGTACTCCGTCGTCAAAGCCAAAGTTCCGGAGCACAAGACGTACTGCTCCCTCTGCTCGCGCCTCCGCCGCGGCATTCTCTACACCGTCGCCACCGAGCTCCGTGCGACGAAGATCGCCCTCGGCCATCACCGCGACGATGCGATCGAGACCCTCCTCCTCAATCTCTTCTACGCCGGGCAGCTCAAGTCCATGCCTCCGCGCCTCGTCTCGGACGACGGGCGCAACGTCGTCATCCGCCCGCTCATCTACGCGAGCGAGGAGGACCTCGCTGCCTTCGCCGAAGAGAAGCGCTTCCCGATCGTCCCCTGCGATCTCTGCGGCTCCCAGGAGCACCTCCAGCGCAAGCGCATGAAGGAGCTCGTCGCGTCGCTCGCCCGCGAGAACCCGCACGTTCGCAACAATCTGTTCGCCGCCCTCGGCAACGTCCGCCCGAGCCATCTGCTCGACGCACGCCTGCGCTCGGCGCTCGCCGCTTCCGATCCGAGCGATGGAGACCCCGTCGACGCGCCCGCGGTCGTACCGCTCACGGACCTCGTCCGGGCCCGCTGAGATCGCGCGCGACGCGAATCCAGAATCAGCGTCGTCCCCACCCGCGAAAATCGCGCGCGCCGCGAATCCAGAAAGCGGGCACCTCGCAGTCCCATCCCGAGACTCGATCGCACCCTGTATGCAAATCGAGAGTCTGAATGGATTCGCGTGCTCCCGGAACCCCCGAGAACTCGAGCTAATCCCAGGAGCACTCTCTGCGCGGCACGTCCCTTTTTTCGCGGAATTCAGCTGCGATCGCGCGATTGTAAAGGCGCCTTGCACGAACGTGGGTGTGCGAAGCGGGCCTTCGGCGGGGGTGTAGGTGAAACACCGGAGTTCCCGAGTGCCCGCACTCTCGCTATCATGAGTGCTTCATGCACGAGAGCGCTCGCTCGCGTCGAATCCGTGCAGGCGGGGTCGCGCTCGGAGCGTTGGTGCTCGCCTGCGGCGCAGAAGGAGAACCCACCGAAGCGGGATCGCTCGGCGCAAACACCGGCGGGGCCACGACCGCGGCCGGAAGCCCGGGCAGCGGCGCGACCGCGCCCTCGAACGGAGGAACGCCCGGCACGTCCGGCGCGGGCAGCACGGGAACGTCGCAGGGCGGGTCGACGAGCGCCCGGCCCGATGCTTCCGGCGCGCTCGAGAGCGTCGCGCGCCGCCTCTCGCGCGCGGAGCTCGACAACGTGCTCGAGGACGTGCTCGGCGACGACACGAGTCCGGCCCACGTGCACTTGCTCGAGGAAGAGTACACGCCGTTCGACAACGACGCGGCCCTGCAAACGGCCTCGCAGGCCTACGTGGACGGGCTCGCCGCGCTCGCCGAGGACGTGGCGCGCCGGGCGATCTCGGATCCCGCGCGCCGTTCCGCGCTCGTCCCGTGCACCCCCACGGGTCCGGACGACGCGGCCTGCTTTCGGAGCACGATCGAGACGCTCGGACAGCGCCTGTTCCGCCGCCCGCTCGCGAGCGACGAGGTCGACCGCTACCTCGCGCTCCAGGAGTTCGCGACCGAAGACGTGCCGGAAGTCGAGAACGACTTTTACACCGCGGTCGAGCTCTTCCTGCGCGCCGCGCTGCTCGATCCGGAGTTCCTCTATCGCATCGAGGTGGGCACCCCCACCGCGACCCCGGACGTATTCGCGCTCGACGATCTCGCGATCGCGAGCCGGCTGTCGTTCCTGATTCAGGGCAGCACGCCGGACTCCGAGCTCCTCGCGGACGCGGCCGCGGGACGGCTCACCGCGACGGATGGCCGGCGCGCAGCGGCGCTGCGCTTGCTCGAGACCGAGCGCGCGCGCACGCAGCTTCATCGCTATCACGCGATGTGGCTCGGCTATCGCGCGATCCCTCATCCCGCCGAGCTCGCGCGGGCCTTCCACACCGAGACGACGGCGCTCCTCGACCGCGTCCTTCTCGACGATCCACGAAGCTACCTCGAGCTCTTCACGTTCCCCGAGACGTTCCTCGATCGGATGCTCGCCGATCACTATGGCCTGCCCCGACCAGACGGGGGCTCGGGTTGGGTCGACTACGGCGCGAGCGGCCGCGCCGGCATCCTCTCTCATGGCAGCGTGCTCTCGAGCTTCTCCAAGTTCTCGGACACGAGCCCGACCCAGCGCGGGATCTTCGTGCGCACCCGGCTCCTCTGCGAGGAGGTTCCGCCGCCGCCTCCGACGGTCGACGTCGATCAACCGCCGGGCGCGGATCAATCCGCGTGCAAGGAGGCTCGCTACGCCGAGCACCGCGCGATCGCCTCGTGCGCGAGCTGTCACGACCAGATCGACCCGATTGGCTTCGGTCTCGAGCAGTTCGACGTCGCCGGACGCTTTCGCACGCACGACGACGGCATGCCGAGCTGCACGATCCAAGGCACGGGCGACCTGCCGGGGCTCGGCTCCTTCTCGGGTCCGGCCGAGCTCGGGGAGCTGCTCGTGAGCTCCGGTCGCCTCGATGCGTGCGCGGTGCGCCAATACCTCACCTTCGCGCTCGGGCGGAAGCTCGCCGCGCACGAACAGCCGTTCGTCGATGCTCTCGTGGAGAAGTTTCGCACGAGCGGGCATCGCTTCCCCGAGCTCGTGCTCGCGCTCGTCGAAGACCCGAGCTTTGCCCTGCGGAAGGAGCCTCTGCCGTGAAGCGTTTTCGTCTCGCTCGCCGAGCCGTGTTGCGCGGCCTCTGTGGCGCCGCGGTCGGGCTCCCGCTGCTCGACTGCATGGTGCCGTCCACGCGCTCGGTAGCGCGCGCCCAGAACACGAGCGGCCCCCGCCGCTACGCGATCGTATTCGCCGGCCAAGCGATCGGCGGCGACGGATGGGAGCGCGATCGGTTCATGATCGGCGGCGAGCGCATCCAGGAGGCGGGACACTTCATCGTGCCCGAGCAAGCCGGCAACGCCTACACGCTGACGACCCCGCTCCGTCCGCTCGCCGAGCTCCGCCGGGAATTCAGCCTCGTCTCGGGCCTCGCGATCCCCTACAGCAAGACGTCGGCGGAGCCGTCCGAGGTACCCCCGGGCGGCGCGTACCGCGACTTCCATGGCGGCGGCGCCGGACCGCTGTTGTGCGGGACGCGCTCGGAGAGCGCGAGCTTCACCTGTCGGAGCATCACCTCCGACCAGGTCGTCGCTGCGTTCAACGAGGGGGAGACCTCGGTGCCGTCGCTCGTGCTGCGTGCGCAGCCCTCGTGGTACCTGAGCGGCAGCAGCTACGCCGGGCGCAATTACCTCTCCTATGGCGAGGGCGGCAAGCGCATCGAGTCCCAAACCAGCCCGCAGATCGCGTTTCAATCGCTGTTCTCCGGGTTCGCCCCGGAAGACGACGCCGAGCGCGCACGGTTCGAGTTTCGAAGACGCGCCCAGGAGAGCGTGCTCGATCTCGTCTCGGAGAAGCGCGCGAGCCTGCTCGCGCGGGTCGGCGCCGCCGATCGGGTCCGCCTCGAGCGTCACTTCGACGAGATCCGCGCGCTCGAGCTCCGCATCGCGAGCGCGGCACCCACGGGCGGAGGCTGCGTGGTTCCACCGGATCCGGGCCCCGATCCCGCCGTGGGCGGGGACAACGCGGGCTCCGGCTCGGACAGCATCGCCACCAACACCGGCTACAGCGACGAGCACACCCGCGCGCGCCTCCTCGCCGACCTCGTCTACATGGCCTTCGTCTGTGATCTCACGCGTGTGGCGACGCTCCAGCTCACCGTGTTCCAGTCGCACATGAACGTGTACGCGCTCACCTCGGAGATGGGGACGCCAGTGCGCGCCGATCTCCACGAGGTCGGCCACAACGGCGATCAAAACAACCGCGGGCAGCTCCCCGTGAGTCTCTGCCTCGAGTGGCACATCTCGCACTACGCGTACCTGCTCGAGAAGCTCGCCTCCGCGCCGGAGGGCGACGGCACCGTGCTCGACAACTCGGTCGTGATCTTCATGCCCGAAGCCGGCCACGGCACGCAGCTCAACGACGCCGCCACGCCCTTTCAGACGCACTCGGTGGAAGACATGGTGCTGCTCGTCGCGGGCCGCGCCGGCGGCCTGCGACCGGGGCGCCACATTCCGACGGACGGCGCCCACCCCGCGCGCGGTCGCGTGAGCTGCAGCCAAGCGGGGGGCGCGCCCGTGACCCCCCGCGGCGCGGTCACGGGCGACCTGCCCGAGCTCTTTGGCTGAAGCCGCTCGGTTACCTCGGGCAAGAGGCCACGCTCGCTTTGCGAACGCGTCGAGCTCGCGAGCGGCCCCTTCCGAGTCCGGCGTTCGCCCGAAATCCAAGCTAAGCTCCGCGCGTGTCGTGGACGCCCGTCGTCGTTCCGGTCGAGAGAATCCGAGAAAAAGCATCGAAACCGCTGTTCCGCGAGCTCGACGGCGCCGAGACGCCCGTCGTCATCGAGGGCGCCGTCGAGGACTGGCCGGCGGTGCGCACGTGGTCGCCGTCCGTGCTTCGCGAAAAGCTCGGTGACGTAGCGGTGCGGTACAAGGTTTCGGAGAGCGGAGCGCACCCCGACTTTCGCAGCGCGACGCCGCCGCGATCGTTCCGCGTGGAGAGCGCGCCCTTCTCGGACTTCTTGGCGTCGATCACGGAGGGGCCGCGCGAGCGCCGTGCTCGCAACCTGTTCACGGGGGACGAGCAGTTTTTGCTCCGCCACCGGCGCGGCCAGGTGGAAATCCACCCCACGCTCACGAGCCTGCTCGAGGACGTGCGGATGTCCGAGGTCGTGCCGGAAGCGCGCGTCTACACGGTGTGGGGCTGGTTCAGCGGGCCCGGCGTGCGCACCTGGCTGCACTACGACAACAACGGGTGCCACAACCTGAACGTGCAGCTCACAGGCGGCAAACGCTGCTGGCTCTTCCCGCCGCACGAGCTCCGGAGGCTCGCGCCGTTCCCGCTCGGCGGCGCGAACCCCGCCTACAACTGCAGCCAAATCGACGTGGATGCGCCGGATTTCGAGCGCTTTCCGGAGCTCGGCGCCGTGCGCGGCTTCAGCGCGGAGCTCACGGCGGGCGACGTCCTGTTCATCCCCGCGAACTACTGGCACACGTTCGTTCACGACGGCGAGCTCAACGCGAACGTGAACTTCTGGTGGAAGCCCGAGCGGCCCCTCGCGGACCCCGTCGCGCTCCGACAAGCGCTCATCGACGCCGCCGCGACGGCACGCGCGCTCGCGGGTGCCGATACAACCGATACAGACGCGGCGTCGCTGCTCGCGCGGCTCGATCGAGCGCTCGTCGAGCGCGAGCCCGGCTGGTAAGGATCGCTCGGGTCGAGCCCGGGTTCGAAGCTCGACCCGAGAAAGGAGCCCTCCCCATGCCCCTCGAGAAACCCGCTCTCGATCCGCGCACGCTCGAGCCAGTGAGTCGGTCGAACTACCCCGAGCCGTATCGTTCGCGCGTGCTCCCGCGCGAACGGCGTGCGCTCGGCGCCGCTCTCGGGCTCACCCGGCTCGGCATCAACCATACGACGCTCCCCCCGGGGAAGGAGTCGTCCATGCGCCACTATCACACGCACGAGGACGAGTTCGTGTTCGTTCTCGAGGGCGAGGTCGTGCTGCGCACCGATGCCGGCGAACAGGTGCTCACGGCCGGCATGTGTGCCGGGTTTCCCGCGGGCTCTACCGACGGTCACCAGCTCATCAACCGCAGCAACGCGCCCGCCGTGTACCTCGAGGTCAGCGATCGCAACCCCGAGGATCTCGCCTACTACTCCGACCCGGACGTGGACCTGGCCTGGACGCACGGCGAAGGCGGCCGCCGCATCACCCACCGCGACGGCACGCCCTACTGAGCCTGGCCTCGTTTCGCAGGCACGGCTCGCGCTCCCCCTCACGCGGGCACTCTGCTCGCCGCTGCGTTCCACCGGTTCGGCGGCTTCCCAACCGTTCCTCGCTCGAGCGGGGGGAGCGCGTCACCCGCGGAGCGCGCTCGGACGCAGCTTCTGACGGGCGCGGTGCACGAGGAAGAGGGGGCCGAAGATCGCGCCGTTCGCGAGCGCGACGAGCGCGCACTCCGCGAACGCGCCGACGCGCTCGGCGAAGCCCCCGCTCGCGGTGTACTCGGCGAGCAGGGAGTGGACCCAGCCGGCGCCCTCCCACGCCACGAACGCGCTCGCGCCGAGCATCGCCGTGAGCGCGAGCTCCCGCGGGAACTCGCGGAGCCCCCGCCGCGACATCGAGAAGAGGAGCACGGTGTACCCGACGAGCTCCGCGAGCACGAAGCCACTGACGCCACCGCGGAAGCCTGCGATGGAAACCCCAACGGGAATGAGGGCGGCGAGCGCCGCGACCTTGGCCGCGCTCGCTGCGGCAATCCAGCCGGGAGCGCCGCGGGCCAGCGCCGCGTTGCCCCTCGAGCTCGACACCGTCCCGACCCAGGTACCGACGGCGAGGAGCTGGACGATCCAGCCCGCTTCGACCGCGCGCTCGTCGTAGAGCAGGCGAATGAGCGATGGCCCGCCCGCGACGAGACACGAAACGACCCAGGCCCCGAAGATGAGCCAGGGCTCGCGCGCCTCGCGGAACGCCGCCGCGAAATCGCTGCCGGCGTTGTACACCCGGCTCAGCGCCGGAAAAATCACCGTCCTGAAGATGCGCTCCAGGATCATGTTCGGCAACGACGCCCACACGAGCGCGATGCTGTAAACACCGAGGAGCTCCATCGGCACGAGCTTGCCGAACACCAGGCGGTCCGCCTGTGTCGCCGCAAAGCCAAGGAGAGTACTCAAGAAGACCCAACGCCCGAACCGAAGCAGGGTGTGCGCGCTCTCGCGATCCCAACGCAGCCGGTTCTTGACTCCCGGGAGCGCCAGATGACTGAGCGCGACCCGTGTCGCGTGCGACAGGAGGGCGCCGGCGACCAGCGCCACGATGCTCGGATGAATGAGCGCCCACCCCACGGTTCCAACGAGCGCTGCGAACTGACACGCGAGCTCGATCATCGTGATGCGCCCGAGCGCCATGTGCCGCGCGGCCGTGAAGAGCCGCGTGGAGGCGAAGCCGTCGATGATGAAGCCGAGCGATGCGAGCGGAAGCAGCCGTGCGAGCTCCGGCTCGCCATAGAGCTTGGCGACCGGTGCAGCGAGCACGACGGCCACGCCGAAGAGCAACGTCCCGCGGATGACCTGAATCGTCCAGGCCGTGTTCTGGTAGTCGGGATCTTCCCCGCGCCGGTTCTGGACGATGCTCGGACCGATGCCGACGTCCGAGAACATCGCCATGCCCTGCATGAGGACGTTCACGAGCGCCATGATCCCGAATGCCTCGGGATAGAGCAGGCGCCAGAGGATGAGATTGCCCACCAGCCGGAGGGCCTGGCTCGCACCGTAACCCCCGAGCGACCACAACGACCCCCGCGCGAGCAAGCGCCGCAGCGAGCGCGGCCCGTCCTCGTCTCCCGGCTCCGCTTCCCCACGCGGCGAGCCGTTGGGCGCCTCGAGCGTTTGCGCGCGCTCGTCGGACGGGGTCTCCGCCTCGGCGGCCGGTGAAGGACCCTTGGCGACCGGAACTTGGATTTCGCTCACGGAGCCTCTGCGTGGAACATGCCAGCCGGCATACATAGCAAATCGCATGCTCACGGTTCCGGAAACCGTGAGCTCGGCGGCCACGAGACCCGAGCGAATTTCAGCGCGAAGCGGGAGCCGGGCCTCGAAGCGCCGGCTCGCGAGTCAGGCCGAGCACGAGCGCTTCGAGCCGGTCGACCGCGACCGGCTTGACGAGGTGGGCGCTAAACCCAGCCGCGCTCGCGAGCGTGCGATCGGTCTCCGAGCCGTAACCCGTGAGCGCGATGAGCGGCAGCGCCCGGAACGTCGGTTGCTCGCGCAGCCGCCGCGCGAGCTCGTATCCATCCATCACTGGAAGGCCAATGTCGAGGACCGCCACGTCGGGTGAGAAGTCGGCCACCGCCCGGAGCGCGGCAGCACCGTCGTGGGCCACACGCACGGAATGACCCGCGGCTTCGAGCGATTGCTTGAGGGTCTCCGCGGCGTCTTCGTTGTCATCGACGATGAGCACGCGCCGCGGTGCGAAGGGCGCCGGCGTGCTGGGGCGCGGCGTCTGCGAATCCGGAGCGGACTCCGCGGGGTCGGCGCTCGGGATGCGCACCGTGAACTCGCTGCCGAGGCCCGGGCCTGCGCTCTCTGCCGCAACGGTGCCGCCATGCAGCTCCACCAGGCTACGAACGATCGCGAGCCCGAGCCCGAGCCCGCCTTTGCCGCGATCGAGCCCTTGTCGGCCCTGCGTGAAGACGTCGAAAATCCGGGGAAGCACGAGCGGCTCGATGCCGATGCCCGTGTCGCGAACCGAGAGGACGACGTCGATGCCCTGCCGCTCGCCCGTCACGGTGATGTGACCGCCGTTCTCCGTGTACTTGGCGGCGTTGGTCAGCAGGTTGGCGATCACCTGGGTCAATCGCTCGGGATCCGCGTCCACGAGCAAACCGTTCTCCGGGACGTTCACGACGAGCTCGTGGCCCCGTTGCTCGAACAGCGGGCTCACGCGCTCGATGGCGCGCGCGGTAGGCTCGCACAGCTCGATCCGGCGCTTCCTCAGCTCGATCTTTCCGCGTGTGACCCGTGAAATGTCGAGCAAGTCGTCGACGAGCCGTACCAGGTGCTGTGCCTGCCGCTCGATGACGTTTCGCTCGCGCTCGAGCGCGCTCCCTCCCCGCATGCGCATGAGGTGCAGGGCCGTGAGGATCGGCGCGAGCGGATTGCGGAGCTCGTGCCCGAGCATCGCCAAGAACTCGTCCTTCGCGCGCTGCGCGGATTCCGCCGCGCTGCGCAGCTCCTCGAGCTCGGGATTGCCTCCACGCTGGGAGATGGGGGCGTCATCGGGAGCGTCGAGCAACGTCGCTCGATCGCGCGCGAGCTGAGCGCCGAAGCCCTCGGCGAGCCCGCTCAAGAACCCGCGGTACGCCTTGTCCAGGCGGAGCCGAGGGCTCACGCCGAAGACCACGGCGCCCGCGGGGGTCGCCGTGGGCGAGCGTCGAATCGGAAGCGTTAGACCCGCACGGATCGTGCGGAGCTCGCTCCACGTCTCGTCGCTCCCGAGCAGCACCCCGAACGGCTCGATCTGCTCCGGGGTCCCCGACTCGGCGACGCGGGTCGCGAGCTCACGGACACGCGGCCAATCGACGTCGCCGCCGTCCGGCGACATGCCCGTCGCCGCCGTCCGCACGAGCTTTCGCCCGACCTCGTCCCAGAGGTAGACGGCAAAGTACGGCACGTCTTCCCGATTGCTCGAGAGCACCCGCGCCGCGGCCTCGGTCGTGCCGTTGGCGGCCGCCAGCGTCGAGACGAGCCGGCGCAGCGTCTCCGCGCGACGCTCGCTGAGCACGAGCTCCGTCACCTCCGTGACGTGCTGGAAGATGCCGCTCACGGCTCCGTCATCGTTGCGCAACGGACTCAAGGCGACGGCGAAATACGCCTCTTCGTGGAAGCCGTGCCGAGTGACGGTGAGCGGCACGCGCGTCACCCGCATGGACACCCCCGTCGTGAGCACCTTTTGGATCCAGGGATCTAGCATCGCGTGCGCTTCCGGCCAGCACTCGCGATAGGGCCTTCCGAGACACCGCGAGTTCGACTCTCCGACGAGCGCGGCGAACCCCTCGTTGTGGATCTGGACCTGATCGGGGCCCCAGAGCAACACTGCCGCCGTGGGCATTTCGAGGATCAAGTCGACGTAGCTCCTCAAGCTCCGCGGCCAGTAGTCGATCGGGCCGAGGCTCGTCCGCGACCAGTCTTTGGATCGGACGAGCACTGCAGCCGCGCTGCGCCCGGGAAGGAACTCTCCGTGCTGAAAAACTGCGCGCGCCATCGCGATCATCCCTAAGCTTCCTTCGGTTCTGGTCGTCTCCGCTTACACGGGCGCTCCCACATCCGCAACTTCCATAATCGCAAGGATTGGACCTCGAGTTGCGCCCTTCTGCCCGAAGAGCAGAGTGCCCCGAAGCGAGCCAAAACTCGCGGGGAATTACACCCGTGTCTCGATCGTGTCGCGCAAGGTTTCGCGCCCCGAAAACGGCCGCAGCCTCGTTGTCGACTTCGCTCGGTCGACTTCCGATCACGATGCGTGAAAGCACGCCCCCGAGCACGATTCCCAAAAGCCGGTAGACGGCAAAAGGGCTCCTGGCCGGCCAAGCGAGAGCGACGACCGACCGGCAAGGAAAGCGACGAACGAAAAGAGCAATCGCGTGGGGTTGGAGAGGGCCGTGTCCTGCTGGAACGTCGCGGCTTCGCGCGACGCGGCGCTACGTCGTCAATTGCAAACGACGGCGCATCCGCTCGAGGGCGAGGGGCATTTCGGTCCCCGCGTAGCCGCGCCCGTCGGGCGTGTGGCCGAGCTCACGGAACGCGCGTCGGTAGTCCGCGTATCGCCCCCCGGCGCGCACCGCCCCGAGCACGGCCTCACCCTCGGCCGTTCCCCCCTGCGAAAGGACGTATTCCACCCATGCCCAACGCGCGCTCGTCGCGCGCACGTCGGCACGCCCGCGCAGGCCGCGCCGCAACCGCTCGAGTCGATCCTGAATGACGCCCACGCCGGCGTAGGGCATCCGATCGAGCGGGGTGTTGCGCTTGGCGCAGAACGGAGAAATTCCGAGCGCGACGGGAATGATGCGGGACAGCTCGCCGATGAAGCGCACGCACTCGTCGATGTCGGCGTCGGTCTCGCCGGGGAGCCCGATCATCAGGTAGAGCTTCAGGCGCTCCATCCCATGCCGGCGTGCCCGTTCGGCCGCCGCCTCGTAGTGCGGCTCGCGACCGCGTCGCTCGATGAGGTCGCGCAGGCGCTCGCTCGCGCCATCGAGCGCCGTCGTGAGCGTCCGATACCCGGCGAGGCGCAGCGCCGCGACGAGCTCCTCCTTGAGCCGCTCGGGCCGGAGGCTCGAGAGCCCGACCTCGGCGCCGCGCTCGGCGAGGGTCCGGACGATTTCGACGATCTTCGGGTGATCGCTGACGGCGGCGCCCACGAGCCCAACGCGGCGCGCGTCGGGCGGAATGCGCTCGAGCAGCACCTCCTTCGGAACGATGCGCATGCCGCCGTTGGTGCTCCGCCGCATCACGCAGTACGTGCAGCCGCGCGAGCACCCGCGCTCCGCCTCGATCAGGAACATGTTCGAGAGCTCGGTGTACGGCGTGCGGATCGCGCTGTGCGCCGGCAGCAGGGCGTCGTCCGCTTTCGCGACGGGAGGTAGCCGATCGCCGTGGAGCGACGGCACGAACAGCCCGGGCAACCGCGCGAGCGCGTCGAGCGCTGCGGCCCGGCTGCTGCTCTCGGTGACGATTCTGAGCGCCGGAATCACGAGCTCCTCGCCCTCGCCGATCACGATCGCGTCCGCGAACGGGGCGAGCGGCAACGGGTTCGAAAACGTGAGCGGCCCACCCGAGAGGATGAACGGATGCCGCGCGTCCCGCTCCCGCGCGAGCGGCGGGATCCCGCTCGCGTCGAGCATCTTGATGAGCCCGGCGATCTCGATTTCGTAGGCCATGCTCACGGCCAGCACCGGAAGGTCGGAGAGCTCCCTCCGGCCCTCGTACGTCACGGGGCGTTCGGTGAGCGGAACACCCGGCGAATCGGCGCCGTCGGCGAGGAACACGCGCTCGGCGGCGAGCCCGCGCGCGTCCTGAATCAACCGGTAGACGCGCTGGTAGCCGAGCGAGCTCATCCCGACCGAGTACGGTGAGGGATAGAGGAGCCCGACGCGAACGGGCGCGTTCTTCTCGATGCGCCCAATTTCGGCGGCGAGGCGCTCTTCCAGGATGCGCCGCGTGGCGTTGCTCGTCACCGCGGGAGTATAGCGAACCAGAGCGCGAGGGCCGGTTTCCGAGCACGATTGGCGCGTTGAACGCCTTTTCCACCGCTTCCCGCCGCTCCACCGTGTTATCCGAGCCGACGATGGACAAGCTCGTCCACGACTGGAACCAGCCGCCGGGGTCTCCAGGCGCGAGCGCGCCGACGGCGGTCCTCGACGACACGCTGCGCGATGGCCTCCAAAACGCCAGCGTGCGCCTGCCGTCGCTCGACGCCCGGCTCCTGCTCGTGCGGCGCGCGGCGGAGCTCGGAGTCGAGTGCGTGAACCTGGGCCTGCCCGCGGCCTCCGACGTGGCGTTCGAAGAGACCGCCGCGCTCTGCCGCGCGATTCGCGAAGAGCGGGTGCCGCTCTCCGTCGCGTGCGCGGGACGCACCCTGGTCCGCGACATGGAGCCAATCGTGGAGCTGGTGCAGCGCACGGGCCTTCGCGTCGAAGCGCACTGCTTCGTGGGCTCGAGTCCCGTGCGTTTGCTCGCCGAGGGCTGGTCACCGAGCGAGCTCGAGCAGCGGAGCGCGAGGGCGATCGACGTCGCGGTCCGCGCCGGCCTCGAAGCCGTGTTCGTGACCGAAGACACGACGCGCTCCCGGCCGGATTTTCTCGAACGCCTCTTCGCGCGGGCCCTCGATCACGGGGCCACGCGCCTCTGCCTCTGCGATACGGTGGGGCACGCCACCCCGGAGGGTGCGAGCCGCCTGGTCGAGTTCGCGCGGTCCGTCGTGGAGCGCTCCGGGACGCGCGCGCGGCTCGACTGGCACGGGCACAACGATCGCGGCCTCGGGCTCGCGGCGGCGCTCGCGGCCGTCCGCGCCGGCGTCGATCGCGTGCACGCGACGGCGCTCGGCATCGGCGAGCGCGTCGGCAACACGCCGCTCGAGTTGCTCGTGCTCAATCTCGCCCTCGAAGGGCGCTGGCCGCACCGGCTCGAAGCGTTGGGCGACTACGTGGACACCGTCGCGCGCGTCCTCGGCTGGAGCATTCCGAAGAACTATCCCGTGTTCGGTGAGAACGCGTTTCGCACCGCGACCGGCGTGCACGCGGCGGCGATCCGCAAGGCCGAGGCGCGCGACAAGAAGCTCGCCGACCTCGTATACAGCAGTGTTCCCTCGGCCTGGTTCGGCCGCGAGCAACGCATCGCGATCGGGCCCATGTCGGGCACCTCCAACGTCAAGACGTGGCTCGAGCGCGAGAACGTGCCGGTGGAGCCCGAGCTCGTCGCGCACATCGTGCGCGCCGCAAAGCGGTCCGACCACATCCTCTCCGACGCGGAGCTGCACGAGCTCGTTCGGGAGCACACGCTCAAGGAACCCCAGGGCCGGACGTAGAACCGGGTGTGACTCCCTTCGGGCCCGAGCCCCCCGGCCTGCGTTCCACGTCCCTCCGCGTGACTCGGCCGCCGACGAGCCTCTCCGCGCTCGCGCACAGCCGGCTTCCCACCCCTCCCAGCTCGCTGCCGGAGCGCCCGAAGCGCTCGCGGCGCCGCCTCGTCGCCGCCGCCCTCGTCGGGGTGGCCGCGATCGCGGGCATGATCGGCCGGCTCACCCGCGACGAGCCCCAGCTCCAACAGCTCATCCTGCACGGTGCTCCCGAGATCAAGCGCGCCCCGAACGGTGAGCGCATCCGTTGGCGGCGAGGCGCGACGACCATCCACATCGACGCGTCGCTCGATCGGTTCGGCCCCGGCGCGAAGCTCGCCGTTCAAAATGCCTTCGGCACGTGGCTCGCGAGCGACGCGTACGTCCCGGCGCTCACGTTCGACACGAGCCGTGGCGCGCGTCTCACGATGAAGGCCGACGGCAGAAACACGGTGCTCGCCGCCCCGATCACGATCCCGGGCCACGAGAAGGATCTCGCGGTCGCGCTCGTGTACTGGGACGAGCGCACGGGGGCGATCCGCGAGGCGGACATCGTCGTAAACACGAAGGTCCCGTTCGGGGTGCTCGACCAGGAACCCGATCGCGATCGGGATCACGACCGGGACCACGACCACGACCACCACCATTCGAAGCCCCAGAAACCCAAGGACTCCTGCGCGAACCGATACGATCTGCAAAACGTGCTCACCCACGAGGTGGGGCACTACCTGGGGCTCGGAGAAGACGTCGAGGAGCGCCTCGCGACCATGTATTTCAGCAGCGCGCGCTGCGAGACCCAGAAACGCACGCTCGAGGCCGTTGACGAGCAGGCCGTGGCGACGTTGTACGCGACGCCCCTCGACGAGCCCGCGCAGCAGGCGAACGCCGGCTGCAGTATTTCGGGTTCCCGACCGGGCGAGGGGCCCGCCGCGGCGTTCTTGCTGCTGAGCGCGCTCGGCGTGTTCTCACGGCGCCGATCTGCGAAGTCTTAGTCGCGTTCGCGCCCACGCCTCCCGCGGCGCTCGCCTGACCGAGGCGCGCCGGCACTCGACGTCGGCGGCACCCGGTGCCAGATCGACCGAACAGGGAGCATGGTGCACGACCTTCCGGAAGCCGATCGCCCCGCGCGCGAGAAACAACGGCGGCGCAAGGCGCTCACGCACGTGGGCGGGCAGGTCGAGGTGCACGCCGAGGACCCGGAGCTCGCGCGCGTGCTCGTTTCTGCGCTCGACGTGCGCCCCGACGAGGAACGCGTGCTCGCCCACGTGCACGGGTTCCACAGCTATCCCGCGCGCATGCACCCGGACACGGCCCAAGCGCTCGTGGCGGCGCTCTCCCCGAAGCGCGGCACCGTCCTCGACCCGTTCTGCGGCAGCGGCACCGTGCTCGTCGCCGCGCGAGAGCTCGGTAGGCTCGCGCTCGGGAGCGACCTGAACCCGCTGGCGGTGGAGCTCGCCCGGCTCAAGCTGGCGAGCTACGACGCGGCCTTCGTTCGGGCCTTGAACGCGGCCGCGGAACGGGTCGCCGAGCACGCGATGGCGCGCAAAGTCGCCGAGCTCGGCCCCACGCATCCGTACGGTCCGGAAGATCGCGAGCTCTTCGCCCCGCACGTGCTCCTCGAGCTCGACGGACTGCGCGACGGGATCGACCGCGTTTCCCAGCGCGAGATCGCCCGCGCGTTGCGTCTCGTGCTCTCCGCGCTGCTCACGAAGGTGAGCGTCCGCCGCGGTGACTCGAGCGGCGCCGCCACCCCGAAGCGCATCGCGGGCGGCTTCACGATCCGCTTCTTCGTGAAGAAGACGCGCGAGCTCGGCGAGCGGTTGCTCGAGGCAGAGCGGCGCCGCCCGCGGCCCGCGCCCGCCGCTCGTGTCGAGAGCGCGGCTGCGCGCCGCCTCGCGTTCGTGCGCAAGCGCTCGGTGGATCTCGTCCTGAGCTCTCCTCCCTATCCCGGCGTGTACGACTACTTCGAGCACCATCGGCTGAGGCTGCGCTGGCTGCGCCTCGACGAGCGGGAGTTCCGCCGTTCGGAGATGGGGGCGCGCCGCGCGGCGCGCTCGGCGGCGGAGGCCGTCGCAGCCTGGGAGCGCGATTTCGGGCGCTGCCTCGCGGAGCTCGCCCGGGTGGCGCGGCCAGGCGGAAGGCTCGCGCTGCTGCTCGCCGACTCCACGGTCGGCGGGCGCGCGCG
>CAYYWA010000034.1:0-26540 GCA_964475255.1 uncultured Sorangium sp. | reverse complement strand
CCCGGAAGATCCGCGACGCCCACGACGCGCTCGGCGGCGCCTCGCTCGGCGGGGCTCCCGACGCGCCGGCGCACGCCGACGACGGTCATGCCCACGGCGCGGAGCAGGGCGGCACATCGCCGGCCAATCGCGCCGTAGCCCACGATGAGAGCCGTCTGCCCGGCGAGCCTTCGCGTCGTCGCGTACACGTCTCGCTCCCACCGGTGCTCGCGCTGCGCCGTCACCGCCGCGTCCAGGCGGCGGTTCAGAAAGAGCATCATCGCGAGCAGGGTCTCGGCCATGATCGCGCCGTGGAAGGTCCCGAAATGGGCCTGAACGCGCCTCGCGGGGTCGAGCGCGATCCGCTCGCGCCCCGCCGAGGGCGTGAACACGTGCTCGAGGCGCGGCGCTTCCGCGTAGTCCGAAGTCTCGAAGCTCCACACGACCACGGCCTCCGCCGTCGGGAGCTCACGCCGGAACGCGCGCTCGTCGGGCGCGTGCACGACGTCGAGCTCGGGAAGGCGCGCGGAGAGCCGCGCGAGCTGCGCCGCGGTCGGCGTGAACGCCGCCACGTCGTTCGGCAAATAGACGAGCAGGCGCCGAGGGCGCTCAGAGCTGGATGCCGGCACGGATGTCTCCCTGGGTCGCTCGCTCGAGCGACTCGACGGCGCGCGCGACGTCGGGCGACGCCTGGTCGGGGAGCTTGATCAGGAAGCGCACGTACAGGTCGCCCGTCTGATTCCGACGGCGGACACCCTTGCCTTTGAGGCGCGCCACCTGACCGCTCTGGGCGTGCTTCGGAACGGTGAGCGTCACCGGCCCATCGGGCGTCGGCACGCGCACCTTCGCGCCGCGGTAGGCCTCGCCGACCGTGATCGGCAGGTCGAGATAGAGATCGAGCCCCGAGCGCTCGAACACCGGATGCGGGCGGACCCGCACCGTCAGCAACAAATCCCCCGGCGGCCCGCCGGCGCTCCCCGGCGCCCCTTGCCCCGCGACGCGCAGCTTGTCGCCGTCGCCCGCGCCGGGCGGGATGCGCACGGTGACCTCGTCCCCACCGTCCTGGAGGCGCAGCCTGAGCTCGGCGCCTTTGATCGCCGAGAGGAAGTCCACGATGACCTCGCTCTGCAGGTCGGCGCCCCGCATGGGGCCGCGGCGCGCACGACCGCCTCCCAGGAAATCGCCGAAGATGTCGCCGATTCCGCCGACGTTGCCGAACAGGTCTTCGAAGCGCACCTCACCGCCCCGACCTGCGCGCGCGCGGGGGCCGGCGCCCGCACGCCGGTAGGCGCGCGCCACCTCGGGGTTGAACCCTTCGCGCAACCCTTCCTCCCCGAACTCGTCGTAGAGCTTGCGCTTGTCCGCGTCGATCAGCGTCTGGTACGCGCGGTTGACGGCCTTGAAGCGCGCCTCGATCTTCTTGTCACCGGGGTGCTTGTCCGGATGGAGCTCGGCCGCGAGCTTCCGGTACGCCTTCTTGATCTCGTCGGGCGTCGCCGTCCGGGATATCCCGAGCTCTTTGTAGAAATCGGCCGCCATGCCAACGCCTCAAGGTAAGCAGCGCGGCAAGCGCGATCAACCCCCGCCTGGGGCTGCGCTCGCCCGCGCCTCGACGACGATCGAATCCACGTACCGATCCGGAGGTTGGTCGGTGAAGTCCGCCGTGAACAGGATCCGCTCGAAGCCGTTGTAGTGCAGGAGCGCCTCCATCTCGCGGGGAAAGTACTGGCGATGGGTGAGGGGGATCGTGCGCGTGGTCCCGTCTCGCGAGCGGATTTCCATCCGGACGAGCAGCAATTGGCGCAGCGGATCGTACTCGAAGCGCTCGGCGTACTCGAGCACTTCGTTCGTGCTCGGGTCGAGCATCGTCCCCGCGGGGAAGCTCTGCTCCGGGTCGCGCGCGAGATCGGCAGGCACGGGGATCGAGAAGTCGAACACGAACAGGCCGTCAGGAGCGAGGTGCTCGCGCACGCGCGCGAGGAACGCCTCGAGGTCCTGCCGCTGGTAGAGGTGCAGCACCGCGTTGAACGGCGCCGTCACGAGCGGAAAGCGCCGCCCGAGGGTCACTTCTCGCATGTCGCCGTGGTGCAGCCGCACGCGGCTCTGCACGGGCTTCGGCTCGCGCGCCAGCCGGTCCCGGAAATCGTCGAGCATCGCCGCGGAGAGATCGATGCCCTCGATGGCGATCCCCGCGCGCGCCACGTGCAGCGCGATGCGCCCGTTGCCGACGCCGTACTCGAGCACGGGGCCCCTCGCGTCGCGTGCCTTGCGCACGTAGTAGTCGACGTCGTGCCGGCGCGTGCCGTAGGTCCGCGCGTAGTAGCCGGGATCTTCGTAGTGAGCGCGGGCGCCGAGATCCGCCGAGAACCCGAAGTCCGTGATGCGCACGGGCGCGTCCGTCGCCCCGGCGATCGGCGCGATCTCGACGTCAGGCGGCAGCGCGGGCTTTTGCTCGCGCTCGCTCTCCCGCTTTCGTCGTGCGCGCGGCCCCTTCTCCTCGCGCCGCGTTGGAGCGCGCCCGAGCCGCGCGCGAGCAACCGGCGACCGCGCTCTCTTGTTCATCGCCGTTGTCGCTCCACACGGACGCCAAAGCGCGTCCGAATCGAAACGTAGTGCCGCGTCCGGAAAGGAACAATCGTTTTGGGTTGGGACGCCAAAAGCCGGATTCACTCCGGCGGAGCCGGGACCGTGCCCCCGGCTAGTAGGTGGCGCGACTCAGCTCTTCGATGTACTCGCTCACGACGTCGGCGCTGGGACGGTGGAACCGCACCTTGCCCTCGGCGATCTCGCGCAGCGCATTCACGGCGGGCTTGTTCTTCGTATTCACGAAGGAGGGCGCGCCCTTCATGAGCTGGCGGCAACGCGACGAGGCGAGCACGACCAGAGCGAAGCGGTTCTCTTCCTTCTCGAGGCAGTCTTCGACGGTGACACGGGCCATGGGGCCCGCCGAAGCTAGTCCCCGGGTCGGCCTCGGGCAAGGAAGGATCGGCGATTCGAGCTCTGCGACGCGAGCGCCCACTGCTCAAACGCACAGTGTCTGCGTCGTGCCCGCCCATGCGCCGGGCCTTGTCGCGCGCGCCGTCGCCGTCAGAGTTGGCGACGATGGCACGCTGGATTGTACCGCTCGGGAGCATCGATTTCGGCCTCCTCGTGCTGCGCTTGGGGTTCGGGCTCGCGCTCTCCTTCACCCATGGCTTGCCGAAGCTGTTCTCGCTCGAGAAGTTCTGCTCGCGTCTCGCAGAGGGCGGCTATCCCTTCCCGCTCCTGCTCGGTCCCGCGGCGATGGCGAGCGAGCTCGTCGGCGGTCTCTTGCTCGCTCTCGGTTTCTTCACGCGGCCGGCCGCGACGCTCGTGCTCGTGACCATGCTCACGGCGGCGTTCAAGGCGCACGGGGGCGAGCCCTTCGCGCGCAAGGAGCTCGCGCTCGCCTACGCCGTGGTGGCCCTGGTGCTGCTCATCACCGGACCCGGGCGGCACTCGCTCGCCGCCCGGCTCGGCAGGGGATGAGGCGAAGTCAGGTCGCGTCGGCCTTGGGCGCCTCGCCGTCGAAGACGCCGTCTTCGCGCAAGATGCGCACGTAGATCCAGCCGAACGCCGCGAAGAGCAGGGCCGTCGCCGCCTGGAAGTGCCGCTCGAGGTCCGGGTCGAGCACGGTCCAGTACTGCGCGACGCACACCGCGAGCAGCGGACCCGAAATGGCGAGGTGCGGCAGGGTCAGCCGCTGCGCCGCGGAACGCGCGCGCTCTCGGCTCTTCCGGGCGCGCGGGGGCGCCTCCTCGCGACGCGGCGAGGCCGCCTTGCCCGCGGCATCGGCCTCCCCGGCGCTCTCGGTGCTCGTCTCGAGCGCCGGCGAGGGCCGTTCCTCCCGCCGCTCTTTCACGGCGACGTCGTCTCCGTCGTCCGCCGCTGCAGCAGCCGTGGCCACGGCGACGCGCGCGCTCGTCGAAAGGTGCACCTGCTCGCCCTCCACCTTCAAATCTCGGCGCACCTCCGCGACCACCACGGAGGGCTGCGACTCGCTCTCGGCCGGTGCTTCGGCTTTCGCCAGGTCCGTCGCGGCCTCCGCCTTCCGCGCGGCGCGCGCGCGCACGATGGAGGCGCCGAGCAGCGGCATCAGGAAGATGAAGTGCGCGTAGTAGTTCGCGGGATTGGTGAGCACCGGGATCAGAGGCAGCGCGAGGATCGCTGCCTGATCGAGCGGACGGCGGCGACACGCGAGCGCCACCGCGGCGATCGAGAGCGCGAAGGCCGTCATGTACAGCACGCGGCGAGAGCGCAGGTTCGCGACCACGCCCCAGTCATTGCCGCCGATCAGCGACTTCAAGCTGATGTCGTTCAGCCCGACGTCGCTGTTGAGCAGGATGATCTTGTGCCACCACTCCACCCAGGCATCGAACGAGAGCAGGATGCTCGAGAGCAAGAACGTGCCGACCATGCACGCCGCGGCGCCGACGAGCACGCGCACCGCCGCCTGATTGCGCTCGAGGATCGTGCGGAGCTCGGGGAGCCGGCCCTTCTTTCGATAGCGCTCCCAGAGCCACCACAATCCGGGGATCACCACGCCGATCAGCGCCGCGCCCGGGAACGCGCGGATCATCGTGCTGAGGCCGAAGAACACACCCGCGGTGATCCAGCGCTCGGCGCGCAGCGCACAGATGCCGAAGCCGAGGTACACGAGCCAGTCGTGACGCAGGGTGGCGCCGCCCCAGTTCGTGCCGAACATGTAGAAGTCGTTGGCACCGAACACCGTGATCGCGAGCAGCGCGGGCGTGATGCCGAAGGTGCGCCACATCACGCCGAACAGCGCGAGCAACAAGAACAAGTCGAGGAGCCCGCCGAACACGAGCACGGAGCTCGAGGCCGGCGTCCAGTCGAACACGAGCTTCGCGAACAGCACCCAGACCGGCGTCGCGTTGCTGCCGTGGTCGTGATGCGTGGGCAGGTAGCTCGGCCCCATCACCTGCCGGAAGAACTCCATGTCCTTTTTGAAGGACTCCCAGCGCTCGGGGGTGAAGCGATCCTTGATCGCGACGATGTCCGCCTTCACGTCCTCCACCCGCTGCATGCGGTGGGTCTTCATGTTGCGGATCTCGGTGTGCCCGATGGACTCGAGCGTCGTCCCCGGTACGTTCTCCACGTAGGCCGCGACGCTGGCGAGATACACACCGTCGTAGTGCAGCTCGTCGAAGTATTTGGCGAACGGGTAGTACACCCGCATGTCCCAGGTGTGGATGAACTCGGGACGTCGTTCGGCGTGGTTCCAGAACTGGGGATGCCCGACGTTGTAGAAGCACCCGAGCGCGATCGCGGCGCTCACCCAGAGCGACGCCAGGTACGAGATGCGATTCGCCGGAAAGCGCACGCGGAACGCCACCTGGCGGAGCAACGCGAGCAGCGCGATGGCGGCGCTCACGGCCCGGAGCAACGACACCTCGCGGCTCTGCGGGGGAAAGCCGTCGGCGAGCGTCTCGTAGAGGTTGTAGCCCGCCGCGATCGGCGCGAGCGCCGCAGCGGCGACCCAGAGCGGCCGCGAGCGACGATCGGTCAGAAAGAGAAACGCCGCGAACGCGAGCCCGAAGAGGAGCATCGCCGTGCGCAGCCGCGGCGCGAGCGCGGTGCCCGATTCGGCGCGCAGCTCGGGCGGAAACACGCTCGGACGCTCCGCGAAGAGCTGCACCTCGCTGAGCGAGTACGCTCCGTCCCCCTCGCGCGCCGAAATCCGGACGTAGCGCCCCGAGCCGCGTAGCGAGCTCGAGTGCCGCGCTTGCAGCCCCGGGCGGTCGTGTGGGGGCGCGGACCACAGCTCCCGAAAGCGCTTTCCGTCTTCCGAGACGGAGACGATGTACCGATCGTTGTTGTCGCCCTGCAGGTACGCGGCGACGATCGAGGTGCTGCGCCCGAGGTCGTACTCGACGAACGCGCGGCCGTTCGCGAACACGGCGGTGAGGTTGGTGTTCCACTCGTCGCCGTCCCGCGCGCGCACGCCGTCGGTGAGCACCCGCGCATTCCGCACTTCTTGAACGCGCGTCGGCTGTCGTCCCTCGAGGAGATTCTCACCCGCGGCCTGCGCGGGAGCGCTCACGGCGAGGAGCCAGGTGGTCAGCGCGAGCCCGAGCACCCGGCTCAGTCGACGCGCGCCGACCCGCCCCAGCATCGACCTCGCCCAGATTCGGAGCCTCACGGAGCACACCGCATTCATCGGCCGGCGTGTGTGCCATAGCAGACCCGCGGTGTCTATCGCGCGGCCGACCGGAAAGCCGATACGCGTTTCGCTCCGGCGGCGCGCTCGCCGGCGCCGCACCGCGCCGCCAACGGCGAAGCACACCGCGGGACACCGTCGATGACGGCAGTCGCGCGGGAGCTCCTCCCATCGTGCCCGTCGTGCGGGAGCCCGTCGAGCGCTACCCGGTCCAGGGCGAAAACCGGGAGACCGCCGCGCGCGGCGCTTCGCGCTTCGGTAAAGGCCGCACGCGCACGAACTTGCTGGGCGGCGCAACGCTGGGCGGCGCGAGCTCACAGGCGCGCGCCTCCTCGGCGAAGCGCCGTGCATAGCGCTCGAGGAGCGCCGCGGTCGGGCCCCCGTTGTAGACCGAGTAGTGGTCGTAGTCGGGGTAGAGGCCGTGTTGGCCGTCGTAGCCGACGAGGATCCAGAACATCGCGCCGCTACCCCCGCGTTGGAGCAGGATCTCGTTCCAGTTCGTGTACGCCGTTCTCCGGCGCTCCCACCCCCAGCTGATCGCGTTGTGGCGGTCGCGGCGCACGACGGTCCCGTACTCCTCGAGCACCGTGGGTTTTCCGAGCTCGCGCGCGACCGCGAGGTGCGCCTCCACCCAGTGATTGCCGAAGTCGATGCCGAGATTCCAGTTGTCCGGATAGAGGTGGAACGTGCCGAAGTCGACGTTCGGCAGCGCGGTGAGCGCGCGGTGGTCGACCCCATCGGCGGCCTGATACGGGAAGCCCGAGCCCCCGCCCGCGAGGAAGCCCTCGTCGCCCACGGCGACCATGTGATTCGGGTCGAGCGACTTGATGTACGCCGACATCTCGTCGGCCCAAGCCGTGATGGTCCCCGTGTCCCAGCCCTCCATCACGTCGAAGTCCCGGAAATTTCGGCAGCGCGGCTCGTTGGCGAGCTCCCAGGCAAAGATGGCCGGATCCTCGCGGTAGGGGACGCCGTCGATCGCGTTGACGCGCGTGACGACGTGATGAACCCAGGCCTTGTACGCCTCCTTCACGCGAGCATCCGTGTAGAACTGGTGATGCGCCGCGAGCCCGTACCAGGTCAGGTACTGGTCCATCCCGCCGAACTCACGCCAGTTGTTGGTGAGCACGTACGTCAGCTTGATGCCGTGCTCTCGCGCCTTGTGCAGCACGAAGTCGATGCGCTCGAAGCCGTCTTTCCCGTCGTTGTAGGCGGGCCTGCCCGCGCGCGCGTCCCAGTACTGGAGATAGACCCCGTCCTTGGTGCCGTCGCCGTCCACGCTCGGAACGGAGCCATCGAGCGAGCCGCGATCGATGAAGCCCCAAAACCGGATGACGCGGAGACCCATGGTCCTCGCTTGCACGAAGACGTCCTCGACCATCTCGGGTGATTTGAAGTTCAAGTAGTAGTTGTTGGTTCCCGCGAAGCAGAACGGCTCGCCCTCGAGCTCGAACACCGCCATCGGCTCGTTCGTGGGCTCGACGTCGACGAGCCGGAGCTCGCTCTCGCCGGGAGCGGGCGGCGCCTTCACTGCTTGCTGGGAGCGCACGCATCCGGGCGCGGCCGCCAGCGCGAGCACCGAGATCAGCCAGGGGGAGAGGCGAGGAACGGGCATGCTCTTCCTACGTCGGCGGCGGCTCGACTGCCCGAAGCGCGTGGGATTTCGCACCCAAGCGTTGGAGAAAAGGCGACGCCGAAGGACTACACCGCCGGAGCGCGCGCGAGCAAGCCGTGACATCGCGCTCGGAAGCCTGCGAAAAACGACCGAGCTTCGGGCGGAAAGACGCGAGGGGATCGGCCTTCCCGACTAGGAAGCCCCCAATCTAGGCTCAGCCTCGATTTCGGGCTGACGCCGGAGGGGAAGGCTGAGACCGAAGCGGATTTCCAGGCGAATTCGCGTTCGGCGCGCGCAGCGATAGCAGCGCTATCGCGAGCACGACGGGCGCGAAGGCGGCGGAAAGACGCGAGGGATCGGCCTTCCCCGACTAGGAAGCCCGAAATCGAGGCTAAGGGGAAGGGGGCACCGGGAGCCCGCACATCGAAGACTCTGGCGCCTTCGCCAGCGAGCGCGCGGCCCGAGCACGATCGCTCACGCTGGGAACGCCCGAGGCGAGCAGGGCGCCGCCCCAGTCCACGTCTCGGCGCATCGTATCGAACACGCCCACCCAGAGATCGGCGCTCGTCGCGGGTTGGCTCCCGAAGTCCACGCCGCCACGCATCGTGTTGAGCTCGGCGACCTGATTGCGCATGAACCGCCGGTAGAAGAAGAGGAAATCTTCTTCGCCGTTGCCGCCTCCCGGATAGCCGTGCGTCCCGCCGCCGTGCGTCCCGTCGGCGCCGTTGTAGAAGAACAGGCGCCACTGGTTGTACGACTCGTAGTCGTGGAGGGACTCGTGGAGCAGGTAGAAGTTCGGGCGCGTCTCGGGCCAGTTGGGATCCCGCGTGAGGTGGTTCGGGAACGCGATGAGCTGGTTGATCCCCCACCAGCAGCAGGGATCGTTCGCGACCGGGGCGCCCGACGCCGTGAACTTCGAGAAGAAGTAGATGATGATGTCGTATTCGCTCTCGAGGGAGCGGAGGCCGGACTCGTCGAGGAATCGACCGATGTCCGGGGATAGGTTGCTCGCTGCCGCCCGGTGGAGCGGCGTGTCCTCGACGACCGGCAAGAGATCGATGTCCCAAGTGGTCAAGCCGTACGAGAACGGCTCCACGTAGGCGTCGCGCGTCGCGATCGTTTGCCCGTGCATCACGTCGATGTCGCTCTGCGTGAGCACACCCGTGTTCTCGGGGGCGTCATCGCCGTGGTAGGTCGTGCGGATCGGGAGCAGCGCCACCTTCGTGTGATTCGGGAACGCGAGCGGTGAGCCTGCCGTCGGCTCGATGCTCACCGCCGTGTCTTCCAAGGTGACCTGCTCCTCGTAGAACTCGCCCACGTACTGGTTCGTGAAGCCCTCACCCACGCCGACGCCGACGATGTACCCGCCGGGCGGCAGCGCGAACGTGTGCGGGACGACGTGCCCGGTGTAGGCGTCGTCGATGTAGATCGCGCCGCCGGCCGTCCCGTTCACCGTGAGCATTTCGGCGGGCGGGCGGTTCGGCGTGACGATCGAATAGGTCTGGTCGAAGACGATGCCGCGTCCGGGCAGCATCCCCGGCTGACAGGGGCCGCTCGAGCAGCTCTCGTTCACCACGGTCACCCCGTCGACGGTCACCTGCACGGTGTACGACGACGGCTCACCCGTATCGATGGCCTGAACGCGCAGGGAATTGGTTCCAGCGACGAACCAATCGCTGATGTCGAGATCCGAGATCGTGCTGCCCAAGGGCACGACCTTGCGACGCAGGCCGTTCACGGACAGGTACACGAAGTCGTCGACGCCGGAGACGCTGACGCGCACCGTCGAGGTCGTGCTGCCGCCGACGAAGCGCAGGTTGTCGACGAGATACGGCTGCGCAGTTTGCGGCACGTTCAGCGCGATCTTGAACGTCAGGTCGGAGAAGCTCTGCCCGAGCGCCGCGACGATGGTGCTCGGCACTTGAAACGACAGCGTCCGGTACGCGCCGCCGGGAGAGCCCGCGAGGGCGACCTGCCCCAGGCTCGCGTTGTAGATGCCGAGCGACGGCGCGCTGACGAAGAGCGCCGCTTGTCCCCACGCCGGGACCTCGGGGGGCTTGATGTCGAACGCGAGCGTGTCCGAGACACCCGGAACCGTGGAGAGCGGCACCGACTGCAGCTCGGCGTACGTGAAGCTCGCGAGGGCGAGCGAGTATTCCCCCTCGGTTCGGTCGGTGCTCGCGCTCTTGGTTCCGGCGCTTGCCGTCCACGAGGCGAGGTCCTCGAAGCCGAGCACCTCCGGAGTTTCGAGGGCCTGCCCGTATTCGCCGACGGACTCCTCGAGGGGATCCGGCGCGGAGCAGGCAACCAGAGAGAGAAAGGACGCGCAGACGAAACGCAGAGACCGCATGACT
Organism: uncultured Sorangium sp.; assembly: GCA_964475255.1. GTDB lineage: Bacteria > Myxococcota_A > Polyangia > Polyangiales > Polyangiaceae > PMG-095. The sequence continues at coordinate 16,393 of CAYYWA010000034.1, read as the reverse complement.
CCTCCTCGGCCGCTCGAGCGACCTCGGAAGATTGGAGCCATGCCGATCCACGAACCTTCGCGGGCGTCCGTCGATCGCGTGCGAATTTCGGGGCGGCCGGATACCGTCGTGGAACGGATATCCGGCCAGCCAAATCGGGATCGTGTTGACTATCGCCGACCGCTGACCCACCCGAGCGCGCGACCCAGGCGGTCCCAACTGAACTTCTTCGGGTGGCGGGCGTTCGTCAGGCGACGCTCACGCCGGTCGACGAGGGTACGGACGAGTCGCTTGTCCGCGCCGTCGATCGCTTCGTAGAGGTCGATCGCTTCTTCGCGGATGTTGATGTCTTGTTGACCGGGCATCTGGAGGAGCACGTGGCAGCCGAACCGCGGCTCTCCCTCCCCGACGCGGTAGAGCTGCACTTCCATGCGCTGGAGATCGTGCGGGCTCGCGTGATTCTTGGCGGAACGCACGACCCTGCGCTCGACGTAGTTGCGCAAGCCTTCGGTGAGCTCGAACTGCCGGGCGGTGACGTAGAGATGCATGAGCCACCCGTGCGCTACTCGCGAATGGTCCGCACGACTTCGATCGTTTCCTCGATGGGCGTCGCTTCCGGCTCGACGGGGGGCAGCACTTCGTCGCGCGTGACCGTCTCGCCGTGGGCCCGCGCTTTGCCATTCTCGAGCAGCGACTTGAGGCGCAGCAGGTCGTCGTCGAGCGCGTGCTTCGGGTCCACACGGAAGAGCTCCGCCACCCAGTGACCGAAGATGCCCGCCGGCGGATCGTAGGTCATGCGTACGTGGACCACGGTGCCGCCGCGCGGATCGGGGTCGAAGCGGATCACACCGTTCGTCCGCACGCGCGAGTCCGGGGTGCTCTGCCAGGCAATGAGCCGATTTTCCTCGATCTCGGTGATCTCCGCGCTCCAGTGCACGCGTGTCCCGAACGGACCATAGACCTCCCAGCGCGACCTTTTCCCGTCTACCTCGACGCTCGCGACGTGCGACATGAAGCGCGGCAGCGCCCGCGCGTTGCGGAACACCTCGAAGAGCTCCTCGGGAGAAGCGTCCACGTGGATCGTCTTCTGGAGCACGATGGCCTTCTGGCCCGGCGCCCGCATGCCGAGCATGCGACGTACGGGAAGGTTCGTGGCGGCGCGCAGGAAGAGCCCCGCGCCGAGGACGGCGCCGCCCCGCGAGCCCGATCGAGCGGCCCTCGCGAACAGCGCTGCTCCGGCCGCGCCGGCAAGGAGGCGCACCGCGGGCGTCCAGTTCTCTTGCAAGAGCTCCGAGCGGCGGCGCCGTTCGACGCCGCCTTGCAGCGCTGGAACGTTGTCGCTCTCGGCATGGCGCTCGAGGCGATCGTCGATCTCGCGCACACCGCGGAGCCGCCGCACGACGCGGAGCGCCCGCGGGGCCTCGTGCTCGAGGATCGGGCCACGCAGGGTGATGGTGCCTTCGTTCGCCTCCACCTCGACCGCGTGGGGATGCGACACGACCGTCCCGAGGCGCGCGCGCACGCGGGCGACCAAGGTCTCGTCCGATACCACTTCGTCGCCGCGGCTCCGAGCCCGCGCGATGGCGAGCACACCGCGAGCGCGTTGCTGCAGGTCCGTGCGCGTCTTTCGCACGGCGACCGAGCCGAGGCGAGCCCAATGCGCGCCGAGATCGCGCACGCGCGCTCGGCGTCGCCGTCCGCTCACGGGATCGAAGAGGTAGGTCAACCCGGCGCTGAGCAGCGCCGCAGCGACCCACCGGGGTGCCTGCGACCTCTCCGTCGCCTGTCCTCTCGTGATCGAAACCTCGAGCATGGTCCTCACCTCGCAGTTGGCTGCGTGTCGAGTTGCGTTGACAAAATCCGTCCCGAGCTCCCGAGGAGCCCACGCCGAGCAGGGCGGCTTTCCTTGCACCTTGCACTGCGTGCAACTCGAGTGCCGATTTCCAAGCTGCGGTTGCCAGCGCGCTGCGCCACGCCGCCCGCCCCCTCTCGATTCCCCGAAACACGAGCGAGGCTCCGGAGCGCCCCGAGCGCCCCGCGCACACGGCTCCCGCGAGGCGAATGGGTACTGCGAGGCAAAGAGCGCGCGCTCCGCAACGCGGCGTTCGCCGTCCCGCGTCGTACGGAGTGTGCGCGAGGCGCTAAATGCGCAGCTCGCCTCTGCCGATGATCACGGCAGCGCCGCCCACTTCGAGACGATCGAGGCGATCGGTGGCGCCGAACGCAACGGCGTGCAGCTCGGAAGGACGGCCCATCTCGGCGCCTTGCTCGATGCGGATGGGCTCCCCCCAGGCAATGCGCCCGTGGACCGCGAGGTGAACCGCGAGCGGGCCGGCGGCGGAGCCCGTCGCAGCGTCTTCCGGCACGCCCTGCGCGGGAGCGAACATGCGCGTCCGCACCTCGGGACCTCGGCTCGTGAACACGCTCACTCCGCCATCGAGGAACGACGCGAGCCCTCCCAAATCGGGAGCGAGCGCCGCCACGCTGTCCACGTCGGGTGCGGTGACGAGCACGTGACGCGGCCCGTTGTCGTACTCGAGGATCGGCAGCTCCGACGCGGCGAGGCCGAGCGCCGCGAGCAGCTTCGGCGCGTCGTCGTAGGCGCGCCACGTGGGGAGCGGTTGCTCCATCCAACCAAACACGACACGGGGCCCCTCGCGCTCGAGCCGGACGGGAACCGTGCCGGCGCCGGTCTCGAGCTCGAGCCGCTCGAGCTGCAGGGGCCCGCCGAGCACGAACGCGCTGCCGAGGGTCGGATGGCCGGCGAACGGCAGCTCCCGCGTGGGCGTGAAGATGCGGAGACGCGCGTGGCCCCCCGCCTGAGGCTCCTGAACGAACACGGTCTCGGCGAGGTTCATCTCCCGCGCGATCGACTGCATGAGCCCGGAGTCGAGGCCGCGCGCGTCCGTGAACACTGCGAGCTGATTCCCCGCGAGGGGACGGTCGGTGAAGACGTCACAGAGGATGTAGCGGAGCGCGCGCATTGGGTGATCTCCCGTTCATGCTTTCGGAGCTCGTCTCGAAAGCGGCACCGAAACCCTAGCCTCGTTTGGTGGGGGCGGTGCCGCTACCGACCGGACGCGAGCGCGAAGTTGTAGACGAACGCGTCCCGATGCGTCGTCGCACCCGTTTTCGCGATCACCGACAGGACGTAGAGCTTGCCCGATGCCGTGAGCAGCAAGCCGCTCGCCGCGCGTCCTTCGGGACACCCGGCGCGGAACTCGAGCGAACGCCGCTCCGGGCGCTCGATGAGCCCCGTCAGCTTGAGCCCCTTCGTGCACGGGGCGAGGACCTCCTGAGCGACCGTGATGTCCTTGGGCTTCCCCGTGGGCGCGGGGCGAACACGCACCGAATACGCCGCTCCGTCGTCGCCGGTTGCGGTGTAGCGGCGTTCGGAGCCTTCCACGGTTCGCTCCACCTGCGGCGGCATGGGGACCGTGAAGCCGTCGTCGGCAGAGGCGAACGCTCGCCAGCCCTCCGGAACGCCGAGCGCGTTGACCTCGGGAGCCAGCGGCTTGCCGCTCGCACAGGCATCGATGCGGCGAAAGGCCCGCGTGCAGCTGCTCGGCACGATGTTCACGCACTGCAGATCCTCGGCGGTGCTCGCGCACTCGAGAGCCGCGTGGACTTCGCCTTCGCAGCCCGGCGGCGGCGCGTCCCATTGATCGCAGTTGGCCCGACACTGCTCGACGAGCGACGCCGAGCACCGCTCCGCGAGCCGATCGCACATCTTCTGACAAAGCTCGTAGGCGTCGGGCTTCTTGGGCGCGGAAGCAGCCTGGCTCCCTGGGCTTTCGGGCGCTTTTGCCTCCGCATCGGGAGCTGCCGCCGGATCGGGCTCGGCCGGACGAGACGCAGGCTCGGCGGGCTCGGCCGCAGGAAACGTCGGGTCGGGCTCGCCCACCGCGGGCGCGGCGGGAGCTGTCTCCGGCGGAGCGGCCGTGCCGGAGGAGCCGCCGCACCCGCTCGCGCGCGCGACCCCGGCGGCGAGCGAAACGAGCCGCGAGCGCAGGCGGCGAGGCGGGCGAGCGACGAGCATGCGCCCGATGCTACACCCGAACCGGACGTTTCCGGCAAGGGTACGCGAGCGGGTCAGCGGGCGGCGAGGAGCTCGCGCACGTCGATGCGCCCCGACTCCGGCTCGGCGAGGCGGGCCTTCAGGCGACGCCCCACGACGGCGTTCGGATCGAGGGTGAGGAGCTCGTCGGTGGCGCGTTGCGCGGCGTCGCGATCCCCGAGCGCTCCGAGCAGCAGCGCTCGCTCGGTCATCGCGGCGAGGAGCATCGCGCGGGTCGCCGGGTCGCGCTCGAGCCCCCAACCCTGCGCGTCGCCGGGTTGCACCGGAGCGCGCCCGGAGATCTCGGCTTCGATCCGGCGGTCCGAGCGCCCGAGCGGATGCGGCGAGAACTCGCTCAGGAACGCGCGCGGGACGAGGTGCTTGTACAGCCGCGGGTCCCAGCTCGGGTCGAGCTCGACGAAGGTCGGCCGCGCGTCGGCCAGCGTGGAGAGGGAATGCTCGGTGGGACGCCCCGTGAGGAGCAGATCTCGGAGCACCGAGAACGCCGCGGGCTCCAGCGCCAGGAGCTCCCGTTGAACGCTCGGCTCGTGCACGAATGCGGTCGGCACGAGCAGCACGTCCGAGCGGGCCTCGCCCGTGAGCTCCGCGGCGCGCAGGCGCAGATACGCGGCAGCCGAGCGGACGAGCAGAGCGCTCTTCGGAGGCACGCTGTCGAGGACGCGCTCGGTCCAAAGCGCGGCACGGCTCTCGGAGCGCGTCGCGAACGCGGCACTCGAGCGCTCGACGGCGACGAACGAAAGCGCGAGCCCGTACACGGCGAGCATCGCGCGCGCCGAGTGAGCCAGGGGAACGCGCACGCCCGACAGCGCGCGAAGGAGGCCATCGAAGCCGACCATGAACGAGAGCGCGAGCGCGGCGAGCGCCAGCAGGCGCACGCCGGTGCGCGGGTCGGCAAGAGCGAGCTCTCGCGGCGGCGCTCCGCACGCGACGTCCAGGAGGGCGAGCGCGAGCAACGGGAGCACGACGGCGCGGCTGCGCCGATCGAACGCCCCGAGCGCGAAGCCCCCGAGCGACAAACCCAAGACGAGGATGCCGGCGTCGCTCATCCACGTCGCGAGCGCGGTCCCCGACTCGAAGAAGGAGCGCCCCTCCACGCCGAGGGGCAGGAGCGCCTCCCGCAGCCCCCCTGGCGCGGCGGCCGCACGCCGAGCGATGCAGAGGGCGGGGTACGCGACGGGGAGGAGCGCCCCTGCGGCGAACAGGGCGACGCGCCGGGGCTCGGGGAGGACTCGGCGCGTGAGGAATGCGACGACCAGCGTCGTGAGCAGCGCGAGGCCCGTCCAGCGCGACTCGACCGCCGTCGCGAACGAGAGCGCTCCCAGCGCGAACGCCGCCTTGCCGCTGCTGGCCTCCGCACCCAGCACGAGCCCGAGCGCGACCAGCGCGAGCGCCGCACCGAGCGCCGCGCCGCCCGGCGCCACGGCCGCGAGCTGAAACGCCGTCCCGAGGGTGAGCGCGAGCGTCCCGACGAGGGCGGTGAGACAGGCGGACACCGGGGAAGCGCCACGCGCCCGGAGCAAACGCCGGCCGAGCGCGTAGAGGGAGAGCGCCGCGACGCCCGTGGCCGCGCTCCCGAGCCAGGCGGCGCGCTCCACCGGGGTTCCGGCCGGCACGGCATCCGCGAGCGCGAACAGCGCTGTCGAGACGTAGCCCTCGAAGCCGAGCGGCTCGCGGCCGAGCACCCGCACCACGCCGAGATCGTCGGCCCAGTGCGGAGCGAGCGGCGCGCGCATCCCACCGAGCAGGGCCGGCAGCGCGAACGCGAGGAGGCGGCACGCGGCGTGCAGCAGTCGCTCGCTTCCGGCGCAGCGCGGCTCGGGCGGTGGCGTCACGTCCGAGCGGTGCCATGCGGGGCACCCGGTGGGCCAGTTTTCTGCGGCGAAGCGAGCACCGGACGCGGGCTTCGTGCTAAGAAGGCCGGCCCTGGCGCGCGCCGGGCCGTCGGTCGGGCACGCGCCCTTCTTTCCCGGAGGAAAGCGTGGCCCGCTTCATCGACGAGCTCAAACGGACCCATGACTGTGGCGCGCTGCGCGCAGCGGACATCGGCAAGGAAGTCGTGCTGTTCGGATGGGTCCAGAATCGCCGCGATCACGGCTCCATCGTGTTCGTCGACCTCCGCGACCGCGAAGGGGTGACGCAGGTCGTCTTCGACCCCGAGACGTCCCCGGATGCGCACCGGGTCGCCGATCAGCTGCGCTCCGAGTGGGTCATCGGCATCCGCGGCGTCGTGCGCTCCCGCGGCGAGCAGTTCAGCAAGAAAGAAGGCAAGCTCGTGAGCGCCGCGAACCCGAACCTCGCCACCGGCGAGATCGAGGTGAGCGTGCTCGAGGCCACGATCTTCAACAAGGCGGAGACCCCGCCGTTCCCGATCGAGGACGCGCTCGACACGCGCGAGGAGGTGCGGCTCGAGTACCGCTACCTCGACCTGCGCCGCGGGCCGTTGCAGCGCGCGCTGCGCCTTCGCCACAGCGTGAATCAAGCGACGCGCAGCTACTTGAGCAGCCAGGGCTGCCTCGAGATCGAGACGCCGTTCCTCGTGAAGTACACGCCGGGCGGCGCGCGCAACTTCCTCGTCCCGGCGCGCCTGCATCCGGGGAAGTTCTACGCGCTCGCCGAGAGCCCCCAGCTGTTCAAGCAGCTGTTCATGGTGGCGGGGTTCGAAAAGTACTTCCAGATCGTGCGCTGCTTTCGGGACGAGGATCTCCGCCTGGACCGCCAGCTCGAGTTCACGCAGATCGACATCGAGCTCAGCTTCGTGAACCAGGACGACGTGTTCACGCTCGTCGAGGGGCTGATCTTCGCGATTTGGGAGGCCGCGGGCTTCGATCTCGCGGCGCACTACCCCGACCGGCGCTTTCCGCGGATGCGCTTCGACGAGGCCATGCTGAAGTACGGCAACGACAAGCCGGACCTGCGCTTCGACATGCCGCACGTGGATCTCACCGATCTCGTGATCGAGCACGGAGGCGGCGGCGTCCCGTTCTGGCAGCCGATCGCGGAGAAGTTCCGGAGCGGCGCGTACCGGCGCGACTTGCCCGCCGAGATCGTCAAGGCGCTCGTCGTGCCCGCGAGCGCGAACCTCTCGCGCACCGAGGCCGACAAGCTCGAGCAGCTCGCGAAGAGCATGGGCGCCGGAGGGCTCGCGCGCGCCAAGGTCGGCCCGGACGGCCTCTGGACGCAATCGCCGCTCGCCAAGAGCATCACGCCGGAGCTCTGCCGCGCGATCAACGCCGCGGCCGGCGCGCGCGAGGGCGACCTCTTGATCTTCCAGTTCGGCCGGGCCTCGCTCGTCCACACGGTGCTCGCCAATCTCCGCGTCCACCTCGGCAAGAAGCTCGGGCTCATTCCGGAGGTGGGCCACGGCGGCCAGTTCAAGTTCGCGTGGGTCGTGGATCCCCCGCTCTTCGAGTACGACGAAGAGCACAAGCGCTGGGCGGCCGCGCACCACGCCTTCACGCGCCCGCACGACGAGCACGTCGAGCTCATCGAACGAGATCCCGGTCGCGTGCTCTGTTACCGCTACGACCTCGTGTTGAACGGGTTCGAGATCGCGGGCGGCTCGATCCGCCTGCACGATCCCGACGTGCAGGCGAAGGTGTTCCGCGCGCTCGGAATCGGCGACGCCGAGGCCCAGGAGAAGTTCGGGTTCCTGCTCTCCGCGCTTCGGTACGGCGCGCCGCCGCACGGCGGGATCGCGCTCGGCATGGATCGCTTGAGCATGCTGCTCTCGGGCACGGACAGCATCCGCGACGTGATCGCGTTCCCGAAGACGCAAAAGGGCACCGATCTCATGAGCGACGCGCCGAGCCCCGTGGCGCCCACGCAGCTCGCCGAGCTCCGCATTCGCACCGTTCAGGAAGGCTGAGTCGACGCGCTCGCGCGCGCCCGCGCTACTCGCTCCCGGCCGCGTCCTCCCCGAGGGCGACGCGCGCCGGGAGCTCGAGGATGCGCAGCGGCGTCGGCTCGTCACCCAGGAAGTCGAGCGTGACGAGGCCGTACTTGCCCGGCAGCAAGCCATCCACGTGCACTTCGGCGCGCGGTGGGACGCGGGCCAGCACCACGCCGTCGAGCAGCACGTAGCGGAACGTCTCGGTCCGGTTCTGAACCAGGAGCCCCTGCCGCGGCGCCGACGGATCGGGCTTCTCGCTCCGCGGCGCCGCGCGCAGGCGAAGCTCGGGGAGCCGCCCCGGCGCGAGCACGAGCGGCGAGCCGCCAGGTGGCAGCTCCTTGCGAACGAGCTCGGCGCGCGGCGGCGTGGTCGACAGGTCCTCCTCGGCGAGCGGCTGCTCGCGCTCGAGGCGCATTACCTCGAACAAGAGGTGGCCCCCACCGGCAGAGAAGAGCTCCGCCCGGAGCGGCAGCCGCCCGCGCCGGCACACGGTGTTCGTGGGGTTCGCCGTCACGAGCTCGCCGAGCAACCGGCACACGAGCACGCCGCCCTCGCCAGCGCTCGGCAGCACTGCTTGCTCGAGCACCAGCCGCCCGAGCGCCGTGCTGAGCTCGGCGCGCTCCGTCGGCAGACCCAGCAGACGGCCGCCCTCGCCCGTCGTCACGCGCGGCTCGAGCAACGGGGCGGCATCCGCGCGCCGCTCCGTGAGCACGGCCCGCAACGTCCCCGCCGGAAGGAGCGTGTATCGATCCCGATAGAGCAAGACGTGCCCGAGGAAGTCGAGCCGCGCGCGCAGCTCGGCACCCCGCGGCAGCACGAAGGCATCGGAGTCGAGCACGACGCGCAGGCGCCCGGCCGGGGACGCTTCGAGGACGAGACCGAGCGCGAGCTCACGGCGCAGGCGCTCCGCAGCCTCCACGTTCGCCTCGGGCAGCCGCGGGAACGGAGGCAGGTCGAGCCACGAGAAGCGCGCGCGCAGTCTGAGCCCGGAGGTTTCACGCGGGGGAGCATCCGCGGGGAGCTCCACCCCATCGTGCAATGGGCGCGGGGTCCCGCTCGCGGCCGAGCTCCCTTCGGGCAGCGCGGCATCGCGCGAAGGGCTCGGACGCCGCTCGATATCGCTCGCGAGCGGCGCCGGAAGGATGCTCGCGTTCGGACTCGGCTCCGTCGTGTCCGGGGCGCGCTCGGTCGTGGCTCGGGGCTCGCACGCGAGCAGCGCGGCACAGAGCGCGACGCGGATCCACGCTGCGGCGCGAAGGCTCACCCTCCGCCAATTAGCACGCGGGACGCTCCCGCGTCATGAGCAGCGCGTCTTCGCCGTCGGCGTAGTAGCCCGAGCGCTCTCCCACGTGCTCGAACCCCGCTGCCTCGTAGAGCGCGAGCGCGGGCGTGTTGCCTCGACGGACCTCGAGCAGCACCCGGCGCGCCCGCGACGTCGCGGCGTGCTCGAGCAGCGCTCCGAGCAGCCGTTTGCCGAGACCTCGCCGACGCGCTTGGGGCGCGACCACGAGGTCGAGCAGGTGCACCTCGTCGGCGACGTCCCAGGCGAGCAGAAAGCCCAACACCTCGTGCGTCGCTTCGCCGCGCGCGACCCACAGGCGCGCGAAATGCCGCTCGACCTCCGCCGCGGGATCGAACGCGCTCCCCTCACGCGCAGCGAGCGCGCGCACCCCCTCGAAGTCGACCGGTTCGGCGAGGACGATCGGAGCCATCCGGTGCGGTGGAGGTCAGGCCGCTCGGCGCCGCACCAGACGAGAGTTCAGGAACTGGAACACGATCTTGCAGAGCTCGAACGAGCTGCCGCCCATCGCGTCCACGATCTCGCGGATGGTGTGCTCGCCGTCGATCGCGTCGAGCACTGCCTGCTCTTGCTTCGTCAGGTTGGCCTCGCTCCCGAGCCGCTCGATGGCGACGGGATCCGGGTAGAGCACCTCGTCGAAATCGAAGCTGCCTTCGATGAGGCGCCACTCGTCCACGCGGCGGAACCCCTCCATCACGAGCGAGCCCGACTCGAGGCTCAGGCTCGCCTTGGCGGCCACGGGGTCCTCGACCCCGGGAGCGAACGAGAACTGACCCGACTTCCAGCGCACCACCTCGTACACCAGCTCCGAGGTCTGCCGTTCGAGCGCGCGGCGAACGGCCGTCTCGTTCGAGAGCCCCTGCCCGATGAGCCGCTCACCGAACAGCCCCGCTTCTCCTTCGGAGAGCACACGCTCGCAGTCGGCCCGGCTCACGGCTCCGTCTTCGACGAGGTATCGACCGATTCGGAATTCTTCGCGCTGGCCCTCGTAGCGGGCGAAATCCACGGCGCCGCCGCGCAGGAAGAGCGTCACCTCCTCCTTCGGCGTGCGGACGATCAGGGCGCCGGACTGTTGTTGCAGATCGAGCAGCTGCAGGACCTCGGCGATCGAAATCGCCGAGAGCTCTCCCGAGAGCACCTCACGCGGATCCCGACCGAAGCCGCCCGCGCTCACGAACGACGCGAGCGCGTCGATCGCCTCCGGTCCGAGCGCGCGCTGGAACGCACTCTCCAGCCGATCGGGCGCCACCGCGCGGAGACTCGCCGTATCCAGCCGCTTGAGCTCCGGCACCACCAGGCGCGCGACCGCCTGGGCGAACTCCTGCGCGGCTTGAAGCCGGCGGAGCTTCGGATCCCCGCTCAGATTCCGGCTCGGACGCAGGCTCTCCAGCGCCGCCTCGTCGGCGGGCATCGCGTCCGGCTCCGGAATCGGCGGCTCGCGGCCGTCTGCGTGCTTTTTCAACGCGGCGTCCACGACCGCGAGGAGCCCGCGCCGGTCGAAGGGCTTCGTGATCGCGTCGAGGGCGCCCGTCTGGCTGACGAACTGGCCTCGAATTCGGTCGCCCTTCGCGCTCATCAGCACCACCGGCAGGTGGCGCAGGTTCGGGACGGCGCGGATTTCACGGCAAAACTGGTAGCCGTTCATCCTCGGCATCACGAAGTCGAGCAAGACCAGGTCCACCGCTTCCACCGAGAGCAGCTCGAGCGCCTCCTGGCCGTCGCCCGCGAGCAGCGGCTCGAACGCTCCTTCCGCCAGGATGGAAGCGACGACCTTGCGGATGGTGGGACTGTCGTCGACAACCAGAATGCGCGCGCCCATCGAGAGACCGATCGTGACGTCCAGGAGGAAGGGTGGTCAAGTCGGGCGCACCGCGTCAACCCTCGGGTTGCAAGAGCCCCGAGGCGCGTTCGGTGGCGCCAGGGTGGGACAAGCGCCTTGCGCGCGCAGGGCCGCGCCCTGGGCGTCGAGAACACCGAAAAGCCGGGACGCCCGGCGCGCGAAGGGCCACACTGTGGCCCGTGGCCGAACGGCGATCGGTCTTCCAATTCGTTGACGAGGAGCGGCGGTTCGAGTGGCGGGACCCGGAACGCTTCGATCGGCTCGCGTTCGCCCTGCGCGTTCTCGACGTGCTCCGCCCGAACGTGGACGTGACCCTCTACCCGCGTCTGCGCGGTCTCCGCGTGCATCAGGGCCGCGACTTCGCGCGCGGCGCGGAGGCCACGTGGGCGACGATCGGGATCCCGCCCGACGCGAGCCGGCAGCACATCGTGGTCGCCCTCGCCGAGCTCTCGGGCAAAGTCGATGTCCCGTTTCTCGTCGATTGGCTCTCGAACCTTCCCGTCGCGGCGGAAGACCGTCCCGACGCGACGAAAAGAGGAATGACTCCGCGCACCGCGCAACGAAGGTGACGCCGCGCGCGGCCGCGAACGAGCCTCACCCCACTCGAGGGCGGCGGCGTCTCCGAGACGCTCTTCCCCGAGGCGAAAAGGACCGAAGTCGAAGGAGCCGAAATCGAGGCTCAGGAAATCACGCGTGCTAGACTCGAAGGTGGACTCGGCACGCGGTTTTCTCCTCCTCTGGCTCGTCCTGGCGGTGGGGCTTCTCGTCTACGCGTGGCTCGACTTCCGCATGAATCCCTGGTTGCTCTCGGAGCACCAGTTCTCCATGAAGCCCGATCTGTCGCAGCTGCACGAGCTCGTGCACTGGGGCGGGCGGCTGCTGCGACACGGCGCATTCCCCTTGCTGATCGGAAACGCGCTCGTCGTCAGCGGAATGCTCGCCCTGCTCGTGCACACGGTCGTGCGCGTGGTGCGCCGCGCGCGGAAGGGCTTCGAGGATCGGATCAGTGTGGTGCCGGGCTCGGTGCCCACGAGCGCCCGCCCGCCGAGCGCCCGCGCCTGATCTCACCGCGCCCACTGCTTGGAGCGTGGCTCCGCTCGGTCGCTTCGGCGGCGGGGCGCCGTGCCCCGCTGCTCGAAATCTGGGTTGAGCCGAGCGAGCGTCCCCTCCATCATGGCCGCCCACGAGGAGGAAAGTGAATGGCTCGAACCTGCACGGTATGGCCGATCATCGCGCTGCTCGCGCTCGGGTGTAAAAGCGCTGGGGGAAGTGAGCCCTCGAGCGTGTCGGCACACTCTGCCGTTCCCGCGAAAGCCGACGCCCCCGCCGCGGCTCCGACCCCTGCAGCGACGCCCGCGGCGCAGCCGGAGAGCGCCGCGATCGGAAAGCCCGCGCCCGACTTCACGCTTCCGGACCTCGACGGCAACACCGTGCAGCTCAGCTCGTTCCGCGGCAAGACGGTGGTGCTCGAGTGGTTCAATCCTGGCTGTCCCTTCGTGCAAGCGTCGCACACGAAGGGCTCGCTCAAAGGCACGGGCGATCGCTACACGAAAGAGGGCGTGGTCTGGTTGGCCATCAACTCGGGCGCAGCAGGAAAGCAAGGCTCGGGACGCGAGAACAGCCTCGCCGGGAAACAGCGCTTCGGATTTTCGTACCCGGTCCTGCTCGATGAATCGGGCACGGTGGGCAAGCTCTACGGCGCCGAGCGCACGCCGCACATGTACGTGATCGATCCGAACGGCGTGCTCGTCTATCGCGGAGCGATCGACAACTCCCCCGACGGCGAGGGCGAGTCTCCCACGTCGGGAACGCTCGTGCGCTACGTCGAGGAGGCGCTCGCGGCCGTGAAAGAGAAGCGCGCCGTGGCCACGGCCGAGACGAAGGCGTACGGCTGCACCGTCAAGTACCAATAGCGACGGCTCGCGAGGTGCGCCCGTTCGTCGAGCTCTCGGCGCTGGGGTCGTTGGAGCGCCGTACCTCTCGCGGGGTCGGCGCTCCCCGGTTTCTCCCGCTCGGGCGTCGCTCCGATCAGCCGACGCCGTAGTCGGCCTCGGTGAACTCCGTGCCGCCGTACCCCTCCTCCTCCATCTTGGCGAGGAGCGCCTCGGTGGCGACCTCGAGCACCTCGAAGCGCGTCGTGAAGAGGTGGAACTCGTCTTCGGGAACCTCGGGGAGGGCGGCGAGCCGACGATCGAGGTACTCGCGGTCCTCGGCCGCGACGCGCAGCGCCGAGCTCGGGCCGTCGTGCTCCGCACCGCCGTACAGGGCGTCGAAGCCCACGCCGATCGGATTGAGGGCGAGGTACGCCACACGCCAACACACGGCCCAGTCGTGCACGTTGCGCCCCGGAACGACCCAGAACGCTCCGAAATGTGTGCGGATCACCTCCCCGAAGTAGGCCCCGAGCGCCGGGGCGACGAGCGGCCCGAGCGCCGGATTCTTGGACGACGCGGCGCGTGCCGTCGCAGCGTAATGGTCGAGCACGCTCAGCGTTTCGGGGGTGAAGTCGAGCTCGACCCCCGACGCCCGCCGCACGTAGTCCAGGCAATTGACGACCAGCTCCTCGATGGCCTCCGGCGGGCGCTCCACGGTCATACGACGGAGCCTATCGCAGCCGCGGCGCGCCGCACGGCCCGTCCCCGGGGCCCGGTCCGCGAGCCATTTCGTGCTGCGTGGCGGGTGGCACTTGCATCGGGAGGCAGGTCGTGGGCGTGTTACCCTGGTTTCGGCTGGCCCATGCGCCTCGGCATCCTGAGCGACATTCACGCAAACTACGAAGCGCTGAGCGCCGTCGTCGAAGCGTACCGCCACGAGAGCATCGACGAGTACTACTGCCTCGGGGATACCGTCGGCTACGGCGGCTCACCGAACGAGTGCTCGGACGTCGTGCGCGACTTGGTGCGCGCCACGATCCTCGGCAATCACGACGCGGCCGTGGCCGGCCGCATGGACTACTCGTACTACTACGAGGCTGCCCGGCACGCGCTCGACCTGCACGCGCAAGTGCTCACGCCCGGCAACATGGCGTGGCTCAAGGGGCTGCCCTATCAGCTGCGCCTCGAAGACCACGGCGTGCTGCTCTGTCATGGCTCACCCGTTCGGCTCGAGGAGTTCGAGTACATCTTCGCGCCGGAGCAAGCGCGAGAGTGCCTGCCGATCTACGGCGAGCTCGGCGCCTTGACCGTGATCGGGCACTCGCATCTCTGTAAGGTCTTCGCGCTCACGCCCCACTCCGTCGAAGAGCTGCCTCCGGTCGATTTCGAGCTGCTCCCCGACAAGAAGTACATCGTGAGCGTCGGCTCCGTGGGCCAGCCACGCGACTACGACAATCGCGCGAGCTACACGGTGTTCGACACGGAGAAGCGCCGCTTCGAGTTCAAGCGCGTCGAGTACGACATCGAGCTCGCCGCCGAAAAGGTCCTCCGCGCCAAGCTCGAACGCAACTTCGCGCACCGTCTGTTCATCGGGGTCTGATCCCCGACTCGGCCTGGGCTCACGGGAGCACGGACCACGTCGTTCCGGCGGGACCGTCGTGCACGGCTACCCCGAGCGCCGTGAGCTCGTTGCGAATCTGGTCGCCGCGGGCGAAGTCCTTCGCCTTGCGCGCCGCGGTGCGCTCCTCGACGCGGGCGTCGATGGCTTCCTTCGTGAGTCCGCGCACGCGCAAGCGGCGCGCGCGCGTCCGTTCGCGGTACTCGCCGGGGGCGGCGACCAGCACGCCGAGCAAGGACGCAGCGCGGCGCAGCGACTCGAGCACGCGGCGAGCCGCGCTGGGCGCGGCGGCTTGGATGCGCTCGTCCTTTCTTCGCTTGTGCACGAGCTCGGCGAGCTCTCCGCCCGCGCGGGCGATCTCGCCGAGCGCGGCGAGGGCCACCGGGGTGTTCAGATCGTCGTCGAGCGCGCGGCCGACCTCTTCTTCGGCGCGCGCCGCCATGGCGAGCATCGGCTCGAGCTCGGGAGCGCTCGCGGCAGGCGCTTCGCGGCTCGCGATCTCCTCGAGGCGCTCGAGCACGCCGTAGAGGTGGTCGACGCGGCGCTCCGCTTCGTCGATGTTCGGGAACACCACGCGGCCGTCATCGAGGCGCTCGACCTCGAACTGAATCGGCCCCCGATACTGCGCGCCGAGCAGGAACCACCGGAACGCCTCCGGATCGTTGCGCTCGAGCACGTCCGTGATCGTGACGAAGTTGCCGAGCGACTTGCTCATCTTCTCCTTGTCCACGTTCACGAAGCCGTTGTGCAGCCACACGCGCGCGAACGGGCCGGCGTTCGGACGTGCGGCCTCGCTCTGCGCGATCTCGTTCTCGTGGTGCGGGAAGATGAGGTCCATGCCGCCCGCGTGCACGTCGAAGCCATGGCCGAGGTACGTCGTGCTCATCGCCGAGCACTCGATGTGCCAGCCGGGGCGCCCGCGCCCGAACGGGCCGTCCCAGCCCCACTCGTCGGGCTTCGCGCCTTTCCAGAGCGCGAAATCGAGAGGATCGCGTTTCGCCTCGTCGCGATCGACGCGCGCCCCCGCGACGAGCTCGTCGATGTTGCGGCGTGAGAGCTTGCCGTAGCCCTCGAAGCTGCGAACCGAGAAGTAGACGTCACGCGTGCCGTCGGGGCGCTCGACGAAGTAGGCGGCGTTCGCCTCGAGCAGCTCGCGGATCAGCGTATACACGGGCTCGAGGTGCTCGCTCACGCGCGGCTCGACGTCCGGGTCGAGGCACCCGAGCGCGCGCATCTGCTCCTGGTACACCGCGGTCATCCTGCGCGACAGCTCGAGCGGCGGCTCCCCGTTCTCCTTCGCGCGCATCAGGATCTTGTCGTCGACGTCCGTGATGTTGCGGACGTACGTGACCGCGAGCCCGAGCGAGCGCAGGCGCCGAACGAGCAAGTCCGGAACCAAGGCCGCGCGCGCGTGACCCGCATGCGGCACGTCGTACACGGTGGGACCGCAGCAGTACACGCCGACCCGACCGGGATCCCGGGGGACGAGCTCTTCGACGCGGCGGGTGAGCGTGTTGTACAGACGAACGGCCATGGGCTCCTTCGGTCCGGTGCATGCGCGGCGACCCCGCGCCCGGCCCCCCCCTTTTACCTCACCGATACGAACGCGGGGAGCGGGACGCCCAGGGTGAATCCCCGCGCGGCGGCGGCCGCCACCCGGTCCAACGGCCCCGCTCGATGCGCCGCACCACCATGCTGCGCACGAGCAGCATGCCGGCGATGAAGCCGCCCACGTGGGCGAAGCACGCGACCCCGCCCGCCGCGGGCCGGGCGGGCGGGGCGGACCGGCGCCGCCCGCGCCCGGCGCGCCGCCTC
>CAYYWA010000033.1:0-26600 GCA_964475255.1 uncultured Sorangium sp. | reverse complement strand
GCACGGCGGGGGCCGGTGCAGCGCCGCAAACCGGCGGCAGCGCGGGAAGCGCCGCGGACGGCGGCAGCGCGGGCTCCGCCGGGATGCCCGCGACGGGCGGCTCCGGAGGCGGCGTGTTTCAGGTGCCGTTCATTCTCGGTGCCGACATCTCGAGCGTGCAGGAATCGAAGATGACCTTCCGAGATACGGACGGCCAAACGAAGGACATCTTCGCGCTCTTGAAGAACCACGGGTTCAACTACATCCGTCTCAAGACGTTCGTCGATCCCATGGCCCCCTACGGCTATGCGTCGAAGGCGAATGGCTGCGCCGGGCTTTCCGAAGCGTTCGGCGATCGCGATCACGTCGTCGCCTTCGGCAAGCAGGCGAAGGACGCGGGCATGGGCTTCTTGCTCGACTTCCACTACAGCGACGTGTGGGCCGACCCGGGCAATCAGATCATTCCGGAGGCGTGGCGCGGGGCCTCGACCATCACGGAGCTCGCCGAGCTCGTGAAGGCGTACACGAAGGACGTGATCGAGACGGCCGTCGCCGCGGGCGCGCGCCCCGACATGGTACAGGTCGGAAACGAAATCACGCCGGGCATGCTGATGCACGTGCCCGGTCCGAACACGGACTGCTGGGGCAACAACCCGGCGAGCGCCCCGGTGGGCGGCAGCGCGTCGAGCTGGAACAACCTCGCGACGCTGCTCACCGCGGGCATCGAGGGCGTCCGCGAGGTGGATCCCACGATCCGCATCATGCTGCACGTCGAGAACACGGACGAGCTCAATGGCGTCAAGTGGTGGGTCGACAATGCGCTCTCGCACGGCGTGGATTTCGACGTGCTCGGGCTGTCTTGCTACACGGAGTTCCAAGGGCCACCGTCCGTGTGGAAGAACACGTTCACGGAGCTCGCCAAGAGCTACCCAGACCTCGAGTTCGTGATCGCGGAGTACAACCCGGAACGCACGGAGGCGAACCGGATCATGAAGGCTCTCCCGGACGGTCGAGGCCTCGGCACGTTCTTCTGGGAGCCGACCCGCAGCGGCGAGTGGGGTCCCTCGCTATTCACGTTTCAAGGCGGAACCGCCGTCGCGAACGCGAGCGACTTCGCCGAGTTCGACGCGCTCCTTCCCGAGCTCGGGTTGCAAACGCCGTAGACGTGCCCGACCGGGGCCCGGCGTGAGGCGCTTGCCACCGCCAGCCGGTGGTGGTTACGTGCGCGCGTGATCGTTGGCCGTGGGTTGCCTTGGTACGTCGGGATCCTGCTCCCGTTGCTCGCGGGTCCGAGTGGCGGGCTCGGCTGCACGAGCAGCTGCGGCAACGCGGTGGACGAGACACCAGTCCCGTTTCGAGGCGGGATGGCGGACGCGTGGTGCTACGAGACGGCTCCCTGGGACGGCACGTACCTCGAGTTCCCGCCGCAGCGACGCTACGACGTCTATCACGGCCTTGGGCGCGTGCCCCCCGTCGTCGTCACCAACGTGGGCTTCGAGGCCACGCCGCTGGTCGATGGCGGCAACGGCGACACCTCGGAATCAGCCGGGAACATCGTCTTGATCGAGGCCGTCAACGACGAGTTCGTGCGCGTGCGCAACGACACGTGCGAGACCTTCTACCTGCGCGTGGTCGCCTGTGCGCCCGGCGTAGCGCTCGAACCGGAGGACACCTCCGGCGATGGCGGCGCGGCCGGCGAGTGAGCCGCGCGCGCTCGGCCCCGAATCGCGGGCTGACGCCGACCCTTGTGGGCTATCCGGCCGCAATGGGCTCGGCCCGGATTCGGGCCGACGTCGGCTCCATTGGGTCACTTTCTGGCGGTGAGCTGTTCGTCCAGGGTGCGGATCGCGGCCAGGATCTGGGCTCGCTGGTCGCCGACGTCCTCCGTGGCGACGAGCTGCTTTTCGGCGATGCGCTTTCCTATCTCGCCGAGCGGCGCGCTGCCGTCTTCGGAGAGGAGCTTCGCGCCGGCCCTGAGGTGCTGCTGAGCGGTACCGAAGTTTCGTTCGTCGAGCGCGAGCAGAGCGAGATGGAGCTGACGACGCGCCTCGAGCCGCGCCATGTCACGACGGAGCCCGGCGGAGATCTTCCGCTCGTTCTCGGCCCGGGCCTCCGCGGCTTGGGTCTGCTGCTTCGCGCTGTCGATCTCGGACTGCGCCTGCACCCTGCCGAACACGTACGCGCCGAGCAACAAGGCGATCCCGACGCCCGCGCCGATCAACACGCGCTGCGAGCGGCTGGCGTGCCGAGGAGGCGTCGATTGGACGTCTTCGCCCGTGCGCACCTCGTCTTCCGTCGTCATGCCCCCCTTTGTCGCCGGGTTTTTGCCGCACCGCAAGGCACACGAGCGCCCCGCCCGGGTCGGCCCGGGCGGAGAGTCGTCGGCCCGAAATCTTAGGCTCGGCGCAGCGCCAGACTGCTCACGAGCTGCGCGCGCGCGAGCCGGCGGGCCGCCCTTCGGAAGCGACGCACGAGCACCTCGTCCCGCGCGAGCGCGCTGAAACCGGCGAGGTCGAGCGCGTTCGCACGAAGCCAGCGCTCGGTGTCCGCCTCCGTGAACAGGCCCTGGGCCGCGCGGATGCGCTCCGACTCTGCCTGGATCTCCTCCGGGGAGGGCTCCGCGCCGACGCGCTCCGCGAGCAGCAGCGAAAGCGCCCGCTCGAGGGCGCGCCGCTCGCAGCGCGCCGCGAGGGATGCAGGCCCGGGCTCGGCGCCCCGTGGCGCGAAATTCCCTTCGAAGACCTGCCAGAAGCTCGTCCGCTCGAAGCTCGGGACCTTCCGGAGCCTCGGCGGGCCATGCTGAGCGTCCCGCCGCATCCGCTCGAGTAGCGAGACGGCATCGGAGCGCTTCTGGTCGACCGGCCCGTGCTCCTGGAGCCAGGCTTGGAGCGAGCGCCGCTCGGGAGTGGCGATCGCGCTCGCCGCGATCACCGTGTCGAAGGTCCGCTCGGCGTAGAAGAGCGACTTGGCCGCGGTGATCAACGCGGCTTCGCTCGCGGAGTCGATCGCGCCGGCCGAAAGCGCCGCCCGCAGGGTCGCGCGAATGTTCACGAGCGCCTCGGACTGCGCGGCGTACCCGCGCTCCCGAGGACCGTGGACGACGGCGACCTCGTCGTCGTCCTCGAGCTCGCCGCTTTGGAACTGGTGGTAGACGACGCCGACGCCGATCATTCCGTAGACGTCGAGCTCCGCGGCCCGCAGGGCCCCCATGCTGGCAGCGCCGTACACCGGGATCCCTTGCGCGAGCGCCCAGAGGATCTCCTTGTGCCAGACCGAGAGGCGATGATCGAAGTATCCGTCGAGGAGGCCAATCGCTACCGGTCGCTGTCGAGCCGCGCGGTACACGTCCCCGCACTGCGCCGGCTCGGCGAACGAGAACTCCGGAAACTGCTCCCGCAGCTCGCCCGGCGGGAAGCTCGGCCCCGCAAACACGAGGAGCGTCATCCGGTCCTCCTCGCCGTCGGGGTCTCCAGCGCGCGGACACGACGGCCCGGAACGTAGCTCGGCGAATCCGGGAACCCCTCGAGCCCCGGAACGATCACGCGCGTCACCGCGATGGAGCAGTCCTCGGGCGCGAGCCGCACCGCGAGCACCTCCGGCATGCCCGCAGCGGCCAGACACTCCCGCGCGAGCCCAAGCACTTCCTCGGCGGAGGCACAGTCCACGGAGGGAACGTCGGCGAAGCGGTGCACCGCCAGGGACTCCTGAGCGAGGTGCGCGCGCTGGTGCTCGATGGACTCGACCGCGCGGATCGCCTCGACGTCCCCCGGCTGGAGATCGTCGCGCGACCCGGCGATGCGCGTCAGGCGGCTCTGCGCGGCCTCGGTGAGCGCACGCCGGAGCGCGACGGCGCGCTCGGGGTGGCACCCGTACCCGCGCGCCGTCCCGATACGTCGCAACGGATCGACCTCCCGCTCGCCGACCGAGCACAAGAAGGCGGCGATTCCGACGTCCGTCGTCATGTCCCACACGGCGACCCCGACACCGGCGCGCTCGAACTTCTGGATGAGGCTCCGACAGCACGGATCGTCCACGCTCCCGAGGGCAACGCGGCGCTCGGCCTGCCGCTCCGGACCGAGCTCGTAGAACAGCGCGAGGGCGTCGCGCTCGATGAGCTCACAGACACCGTGAGCGATGGCCTCCGCCTCCGTGCTCCCCGAGGCAAGGCCGTTCGAGCTCGCGAGAAAATAGCCGCTCCACTCCGGTGCAGGCGCCGTGAAGTCGAGGTGCACGAGCTCGAACGGCACCTCGACGAGCTCGCCCGAGGCGACGTTCCGCGCGGCGATCCAAGGGATTTTCACCGTGGCGTCGAACGGCCGTCGTGTGTGCGGTAGTGACTCGATGTCGACGACGCGCCGCGTGCGGCAGAGATCGCGCGCGCTCGAGAGCGTGAGGGGCACGTCGATGTGCTCCGCGAAGAACTGCTCGAGCGACTCCATCACTGCCGAAATCTTCGCCGCGTGCAGAGTGACGCCTTTGCCCTGGCTCACGCTGAGCGAGCGTGAAAGCGGGCGCACCGCGAGCGCCACGGGAATCCCGATTTGATCGAGCCCCGTGATGTTCGCGAGGCGCGTGATCCCCGCAATCTTCATGAGCGGCGAAAGCCGGACCAGCAGCTCTTCGAGGCGACTCACGAACCTTTCTCCGAGCACCGCTTCCGCATGCCCACGCACACGCATTCAATACCGCCGAACCGCGAGCACTCGACTAGTCATTTTTTCTCGCGTCGCGATGCGCGATTGACCACGTAACTCTCGAGGTGAATACTCCACCCTGCTGTTTCCCGCGCAATGAGCGCGAGCGACGAGAAGGGAGTCACGCTCATGCCGATCGAGACCACGCCGATCGAAACCCCGATCGATGACCCGATCGAAACCACGAAGAAGCGGCTGCAGCGCGTGCGGCGACGCCGGCGCGCGACCGAACAGCGCGTCCTCGACGGGAAGCACCCGGTCAAGCATCACGATCTGCTCGTCGTCCCGCCCCCGCCCGCACCGGGCGAAAAGCCCGTCGTCGACAGGCAGGAGCTGTTTCGAGTTCCCGTCGTCAAGATCGGCGGGCAGGTCAACCAGGGTGATTGCGATCCGCCGGGCGAGAAGGGAACGTACGTCGACCGTCCCGAGCGCCTCGATTTCTACGACTATGCCCAGCGCCGCACGATGGCCATCGCTCGCCCGAACGACTGGAGCGCGAGCGAGCATCGCACGGCAGTCCGCGGCCCTGCCTTCGGGACGCTGCCCGTGAAGCGTGAGCCGGCGGCGACCTCGTGTGCGGCGTGTTACCTCGTGAACGCCGAAGCCTTGAACTTCGTCAACGCCTGGACGGCGGAAGAGTGGAACGACTTCCTCCACGACGTCGATCTGCCGGCGGCAGCCGGCGCCGACGACGAAGAGTTCGACATCCTCCTCGCCGGACCCCAGGGCAAGGTCTTCTACCTCAGGGTACTCGTCGGGGACGAGACGCCTTGGCCAGCAGACACGCCGATCAGCATCCACCGAGACGGAACGGAGCTCGGCTCCATCGAGTGCCTCGACCTGAGGCACGAAATGGAAATCTGGAATCAGCTGCGCAACGGCTGCGTCGCGGGCAGCGCGCTCAGCCACGGCAAGAACAAAGTGATTCCTCTCGTGAACGTGACGAGCCTCACGCCTCGCTCCGAGCGCGCCGCACCCGAACCCCCTTCTTCCGGAGGCTGATATGTCCTGCTACGTAGGCACACACACCACACGCGGACCGCGTCGCGCGCATCGATTCAGAGGTCGGGTCAAAGCGGAGGTCGCCCGCTTCTTGAAATCGTCGGATGCCGCCGCTCACCCCGGAGCGGTGGAAGATGTGCAAGCGCGTCCGGTCGAAATCACCGGTACCTGGGATTTCAAGTGGCCCCTCGGTACGGAGCTCCGCATCGCGTTCCAAAAGCTGCCCGCTTCGATGGGGGTCTCTCCGGGGGATTTCAAGCAAGCGAAAAGGCTCGTGAAGGCTCTCGCGGGTCGCTGGCAGCTACCGGAATCCTCCGGCATCCGGCTCCGGTTTCTCGAGGACGATCTCGAGCCGCCGCTCGGCATCGAGCACTCGTTCACGGACCAGCACCGGAGCCCCTTCACTCCCGAGACGCCGGAGCGCATTCCCTACGACGTCCTGATTTCACTTCAGGATCTCCCCGTGCTTCGCGCCGATCCGTTCCGGGGTGCCGGTGCCGAGGTCGAAGAGGTGGTGTTTCCCGTCTCCGAGCTCGGGAGCTACGCGCGGCGAGCGGACTATGGTGCGCCCACCGCTTACCTCGGCCGGTTCGGCGCGTTCAAGAGGGGGCTCTCGCTGCTCGAATATCTCAACCACCCCGTGGGCGAGCACGTGGTGGTGCACGAGCTCGGGCACATGCTGGGGCTGCCCCATTTGCATCAGCATCCCGAGCTCGTCGATCCCGAAAAGCGCGTGCAGTTCTACAAACCCGAGCACGCCGTCATGGAGATCATGGAAAAGCAGCTCGGCGTCGAGGTGACGAAGACCGTCGTTCACGGTCATCTGATCGATGCCTGGCCGGGGAGCCCCGACTACTCGGACTGGGTCGAGCTGTCCGACGACGACATCGCCGCACACCGGCGGGACGGCACCCTCGAGTCGGTGATGACGATGCCGAACTACGCGTGCATGCTCCGGGACTCGGAGGCTCCCTGCCCCGATTCGGGCGAGCTTCCCGAGGACCGGATCGTTCGCACACCGGGCAGGCTCGACAAAGCGATGCTCCAGCGAATGTACGAGCGAGCGCGCCCGGATCGCTGACCGGGGCGCAGCGAAGGCTCGGCCCCGGGTTGCTCGAGCAACGTAGTGGGGTCAGGCAAACCCGAAGGCCTGCGCCGTGCTCACGACGGCGTCGATGGCCAACCATGCCTCTCGCTCCGAGAGCGACTCGACGGCGCGCATGGCCGCGCTCACCGCGTCGTCGAGCTCGCTCGGCAGCGCGGGAAAACTGACCGGAATCTCGGCGAGCAAGCGCGCCGCCTCCGGAAGGTCGTCGCGACCCGTCGCGAGATCGAGGAGGGGGAACGCAACGATGTTCCTGAGAGGAAACTTGTGCGGGTGCGCGCTCCAGGCCGCACGCGCGGCTTCGAGCAGCGCCCTGGCTTCTCGATCGTCCCCTTTCCGCCATGCGACCCAACCACGGCACGCCGTGGCGGCGGCGACGTAGGGCGCGAGGCGCGCCCCTTCCGCCGTCGCGAGGGCGACGCGTGCTGCAGCCTCCGTCGCGGCGACGTCGCCCGTGCGGAGGAGCGTCGTCGCGTGGTAGGTCCGAATCCTGGAGAGCAGGGTCACCTGACCCGTGGACTCTCCGAACGCCGCAGCCCGCTCGAAATGCGGCAGCGCCGCGCGGCAGCGCTCCTTCGAGCCGAGCATCAGGGCGAAGCCCAGAATGAAGTGTGCGAGCGCGAGGCGATGTGCCGGGAGCGATTGCGCCGAAAGGAGCCCCCTCTCGGCGAGACGCACGGCCTCCGGAACGAACGCGTACCGCTGCGTGAGCATGACCGCGCTCGCCGCCGTGAAGTAGTACACACAGCGCTGGTCGTCGGTGCCCCGTTGCTCCACCAGCGCTTCGAGGCTCTCGACGAGCGCGTCGAGCGCAGGTCCCGTCTTCCCCGCGAAGTAGAGCCGCTCGAACCGACCGAGACGGATCTGGATCAGCTCCACCCAGGCCTCTCCGTCCGCTTCTGGTGGGGTCCCGAGCTCACGCTCTGCGCGCTCGAGCGCGTCGCCCGCAGCGACGTAGTCGTGTTGCGTCCAGTACGAGGCGCCGAGCTTGCGGAGCACGCGCGCTCGGGCGAGTCGGGCGTGCTCGGGAAGCTCCGCGAAGGCGCGTTCGAGAGACTCGCGAGCCTCTGCGTGGCGGGCGAGCGCGACCAGCACGCCGGCGAGCGCCTCCCGCTGGGCGGGGAGCTCACGACGAGCCTCGCGCTCCGGAAGCAGCTCCGTCTGGCGCACCGCGAGGCGGTAGAGCTCCGCAGCCTGCTCGAGAGCGTGGCGCTTCGACGCTTCCGCGGCGGCCGGGACGAGGTGCGCGAGCGCCCGACGCGGCTCACCGGCACAAGCCCAGTGATAGCCGAGCGCTGCGTGCCGGTCTTCGATCCACGAGCTCCCTCCTTGCTCGAAATGCAGCGCGACGCGACGATGATACGCCTGCCGTTCCTCGGGCGAGAGGGCGCCCTCCTGGGCTTCCCGCAGCTTGTCGTGCGCGAAGCGATAGCGCCCGGGGCTCGTCACCGCGAGCACGTCGCGCGCGACGAGCTCTTCGAGCACCTCCGAGGGATCGAGATCGTCGATCGCGAGCATGCGGAACGCGTCGACGTCGAACTCGCTCCCGAGAACGGACGCGAACGGCAGCGCCGTGCGCGCCGCCCCGGAGAGCGTCGCCACCCGAAGCGCGAGCAACCCCTCGATCGAGCGCGGAATGTCGATCGCGGAGGCACGCCCGACGTCGAACGCGAACGCTCCCCCCGGACGCCGCTCGAGGATCCCTTTCGCGAGCGCCGCCCGCGTGTACTCGGCGACGAAGAAGGGATTGCCCTCGGAGTGTCGCTGCAGGAACTCGAACAGCTCCTCCGGGAGCGACCGCGCGGAGAGCAAGTCCTTCGCCATGCCCCGGATCTCCTCGGCTCCGAGCGCGCCGAGCTCGAGCTCGAGGGTCGCGGCGTCACCGAGCAGGTCCCGTGTGCGAGCCGCTTCGCTTCGGTGGTTGGCGAGGATCAGGACCCGACTGGTCGCGAGCGAGGCGGCATGCTCTCTCAAGAAGAGCAGGGAGAGCCCGTCCGCCCATTGCAGGTCGTCGAGCAGCAGCACGAGCCCCGCTCGCGGTGCCATACGCTCGAGCAGCAGCGCAAAGCCGGCGAGGCCGCGCCGCCGCGCCTCTTCCGGCGAGATGTTTCCGTGAGGGTCCGCCGCGCTCGCCCCGGAGCGAAGCCGGGGAACGAGCACGTCCAACGCATCGAAGGCGGCCGTCACCTCCGGTCCGGCGAGGCGCGGATCCTGGCGACACCTCATATCGTGGAGCTCTTCGAGCACCGGACTCCAAAGCTCGAGCCCGGCGCCCGTCATCGCCGAGCCGTGGTCTTCGGAGGCGGAGAGGCGCCGCGCGCGGCACCAGATCACGAGCGCGCCCTTCCCGCTCGCGCGCCGGCCGACCTCGTTCAGGAGGCGAGTCTTCCCGATTCCGCTCGGCCCCGCGACGACGGCGAGCCCGCCACGCCCATCCTCGAGACCGGCGACGGCGGACTCGAGCTTGGCGAGCGCCGTGTCCCGCCCGTGGAGGCGTGGTCGATAGAGCGGAACCTCCGTGCGAACGGCGCGAAGGACCTTGGGCCGCTCGCGCATGTGGTCGCGAAGCGCGTGGCACACGTCCACCGCGCTCGCGATCCTTCGTGTCGGTTCCTTCTCGAGCAAACCGAGCACGAGCGCCTCGAGGCTGCTCGGCAGTCCGGTGACGAGCCGCGACGGCGGCACCGGCGCCGCGCTCACGTGCTGGCGAAGCAGATCGAGCGCTCGATCCCCGGTGAACGGCGGCACGCCCGTGAAGAGCTCGTACGCGATGCACCCCAAGGCGTACAAGTCGGCGCGCGCGTCGATGGCCTCGTTCACGACGAGCTCCGGCGCCAAATAAGCCGGGGTCCCGAGCGCGGCCCGCACCCCCGAGGGGAGCTCCCGAAAGGACCGAGGCTCGAAGTCGGCGAGCGCCATTCCGAAGTCGATCAACACGGGATCCGTCTCGTCGCGGAACACGATATTCCGCGGGGTCACGTCCCCGTGGACGACCCCCTCTCCGTGGATCTGCGCGAGGGTCTCCGCGATCCGCAGCAGCACGTGCAGGACGCGCTCGAGCTGCCCGGCGGCGCAGGGCAGGCGCTCGGGCGCCGAGGTGCCCGCGATCCTCACCCCGGAAGCGGCTGCGTCGTCCGATGGATGGGCGCTGCCGGCGGACGCGCCCTGGCTCGTGAGGTCCTTCAGGGTCGTCGTGCGCGTGACGGTCTCGATCGCGGGCGCTGGCTCACGAAGCGATCCGCGGAGGCGCTCGGCCCAGAAGCGCAGCGAGTGTCCCGTCAGGAGCTCCATCGCGTACCAGGGAATCCCCTGCTCGACACCGTGATCTCGAATCCGAACGGTGCCGCGGATCCGCGAACGCCCGAGGCGCGACAAGATGCCGGCTTCACGTCGAAGCGCCTGGCAGTCTTCGGCCTTGCCGTGCTGCGCCGTCTTCAAGGCGACGGACTCGCCCGTAGCCTCGTGAACGCAACGCAATACGATCCCGGTGCCGCCTCGCCCGAGCGGTTCTAGAACTCGATAGGGACCGATCGCCCGTGACATCTCGTTCCGTGCTGCGCCGCGGATCGCGTGCGAGCCCTCTCACCTCCGTTTGTCCGTCGCGCCGCGACGGCCAAGCCCGAGTGGGCCGCCCGGCCACTTGGCCAGACTTCCCCCTCGCAATGACAAACAAGCGCGGGGACGCGCCTTGGGTACCTTAATATGCGAGGCGGATGGCGAGGCTCGATCAAATCAACGGGGAGCGCTCGTGCTTGCTGGAGCCCGAGCACCTGGTGGGACGCGGCCTTCAGTGCGCGCTGCGTCTCGCGCGCACGCACGTTTCGTCTCAGCATGCATTGATCCGTTACAACGGTGAGGCCTGGGAGATCGTCGATCGGGGCAGCCGTAACGGGACGCGACTGAACGGTGAATTGCTGGAAAGCGGCCGGGCATACCCGCTCGAGCCGGGTGCCAAGCTCGAGTTCGGCCACCCGAGCGAGCTGTGGACGCTCTCCGACGCCGCCCCTCCCGAGGTCATGGTGGTCGGGCTCGACTCGCGCGCGGAGCTGCTCGGCACCGACGGCGTCATCGGCGTGCCCTCGAGCGACGAGCCGATTTGCACCGTGTACCGGGACTGCGACGGCCAGTGGAAGCTCGAGCGCCTCGAGCAGCCCGTGGCTCCCTTACGAAACGGAACCGTGTTCGAGGTCGCCGGCCGGTCGTTTCGCTTCTGCTGCCCGGAGCCCACGGGCCGCACCGTGACGGCGACGAAGGAGCTGCGCCCTCGAGAGAGCCCGATTCTGAATTTTTTCGTATCGAGCGACGAAGAGTACGTCACGGTGTCGCTCGAATATCGAGACCGCACGGTCGACCTCGGCTCGCGCGCCCACAACTATCTTTTACTCACGCTCGCACGGACGCGCCTCGCGGATCGCGAGAGCGGGATTGCCGAGGGTTCCTGCGGCTGGGTCTGCAAGGAGGACTTGGCCGGCAAGCTGGGCATGACGGCGCCCCAGGTGGACGGCGAAGTGTTCCGAATCCGCAAGCATTTCGCGCAGCGCGGGCTCGAGGAGGCGGCCTCGGTGATCGAGCGTCGACACAGAACCGGGCAACTTCGGCTGGGTCTGTCCCATCTTCGGATCACGCGAGCCTGAACGCGTTCTCGACCCGCGACGGGACGCCGCAACCGTCGCGTCAGCTCAGGCGCGTTTCACGGAGAAGCCGGGGGCCGCGCGCACCCAGCCGTCCGTCGCAGCGCGCCTTCGTTCCGATGCTGCTTGGTACTCCGACGAATGATACCAGCCGAGCGCGGCCGCTTCGCTCTCGAACTCGAGGATGACGAGGCGCTCGCGCGATCTCCCTTCCAGGTCCCGGGGCTCCGAGTCGAAGACCAGCACCTTCGCCGACGCCGGCAGCGTCGCGGCGGCACGACGGCCGTACTCGGCGAACTCGGCTGGATCGTGAACATCGAAGTTGAGAACGAGATAGTAGGACATCGTCCTTGGAGGGGCGCGTGCGAGCGACTGCGATCGACGCGACTTCGAGCCGCGAAGTATACGCGAGTGGAGAAAGATGGCGAATTCGGTCGCGCACGTGCGGAGGGACACCGAGCTCGCGATCCGCGATGCGGAGCCCGAGCTCACCCCGCGCTGGGCGCTCGCGACCGAAGGCGCCGCGAAGAGCCCTCGCTCGATCGCGCTCGCAGGTGTGTGGGACGCGCTCGTCGCCGGACGACAACACATCGCGCTCTCGTTCTCCACGGAGGACCGCCACTATCTCGTGCTCCGGGAGGGGGACGCGGGCCTGCCCTGCCTTCGGGAGAGCCGACGCCGGCTCCAGGTCTTCGAGCGCGCGCTGCTCTGCCCGGCGCAGAAGGCGGTGGCCCTCGACTTCGGCACGAGCACCTCGGCGGTGAGCATGCTGGTCAAGCAGGCACTCGAGGGGCTCGGGCTCTCGTGCACGCCATCGAAGGTCCCCGTGCTCGTGATTGCGCTGGCGCACGCCGCCCATGGCCTTACGGCGCTGACACACGGGCGCTGGAGCGACGCGAGAGGAGCGGGGCAACCGCACTTCATCCTCAGCATCGCGAGGCCCGACCGCGCGGTGTGCTCCGCGCTGTCCCCGGCAGAACACGGAGCCGTTCGCCTCTTGCTGGACGGCAACAGCCGCGAGGCAGTGGCTCGGGCGCGCGGTGCGGCCGCCCGCACGGTAGCCAATCAGCTCCGCTCGGCCTTCCGGAAGCTCGGGGTGTCCGGGCGGGGGGAGCTCATCCAGAAGCTCCTCCGATCGGCGCCATCGACCCTCGGCGTCCCGGAGCGGGCCCGAGGCGTCTCCGTAGAGCGCACCACGCCTTGAGAGCGGGCGCGAATCGTGCGAGCGGAGGTCGTGGCGAACGCCCCCCTTGCTTGCCCGCCCCGAATTCGAACCGACGCGAGCAACGCGTTCGCGCACCATTCGATGGCCGTGCGCGTGCCGGCCATCCTCGATGGGGTGCTCCGGGACAATCCCGAGTTTTCGCCCGCCGTGAGCGCGGCCGTGGCGGAGCTCCGAGACGCGATCACCGAGAACCGCGAGATCCCGAACCTCGAGCCCAGCGCGCCCTACGCCGACGAGTGGCGCGCGGGTCTCGCCGCGCGCCCCGAGGCCCGTTGGCTCGCGGTGGATTGGTTCTTCGCCGAGACCTACGCGTACCGCCAGCTCATCGAGCGCGTGCGCTACTTCGCGACGAGGCGGGACCCCTTCCTCCCGACCAAGCGCGAAGAGTACGCGAGCCCGGGGCACGCCGAAGCGCTCGAGCAGGCGCTTTCGATCGAGGCCTTGCCGGAGGAACGATTGCTCGCGCTGTTCGGTGCGGCGCTCTTCGGCAACCGCATGGACCTGAGCTTCGCCGCCTCGCGCGTGCGCGGGACCAGCGCCGACCGCGAAGATCTCTTGCTCGACGATCGCGAGCCGGCGACGACGCTCGTGCTCCACGGCTCGGGCCCGATCCACGTGATCGCCGACAATGCGGGCACGGAGCTCACGCTCGACCTCGTGCTCGTGGATGCATTCCTCGAGCTCTGCGACGCGGACGTGATCGTTCACGTGAAGGTGCACCCCACGTTCGTGAGCGACGCGATCCTCGAGGACGTCCTCGGTTTTCTCGGCCTCGGGCAAACGGGGCGCTTCGAGCCGAACCTGCCGCCGCGCGGGGAGGCGCTCCGAGGGCGGCTCCGCGACGCGGTCACGACAGGGCGACTCACGGTCACGCCGCACGCCTACTGGAACGGCCCGCTGTCGCTCTGGGACATGCCGCGGGAGCTCGAAGAGGCGTTCGCGGCCGCCCGCTTGGTGGTGCTGAAGGGGGACGCGAACTACCGCAGGGCCGTCGGCGACGCGCTCTGGCCGCCGGAGACGTCCTTCTCCAGCATCACCTCCTATTTCCCCGCCCCGCTCCTCGCGCTGCGCACGCTGAAGAGCGACCCGATCAGCGGCCTTTTGCCCGGCACCGCCGAGGCGCTCGACGCCATCGACCCGACCTGGCGCGTGAACGGCCGGCGCGGCATCGCCTCCCTCGGCGGCAGCCACGCTGTCTAGGATCTCGGCTCGGGCGTCAGCTCTCTGCGCTCCGCACGCTCATCGGAGCGGGACCCGCTTCACGAGCGAACTGGAGATCGTGCAGGCGCGCGTACAGGCCGCCGCGCGCGAGCAGCTCTTCGTGCCGACCCTGCTCCGCGATGCGCCCCTTCTGGAGCACGATGATGCGATCGGCGGTGCGCACCGTGCTCAGGCGGTGGGCGATGATGATCGCCGTGCGCCCGCGCAAGAGCTCGGTGAGCGCGCGTTGGAGCCGAGCCTCGGTGTCGCTGTCGATGCTCGCCGTGGCCTCGTCGAGGATGAGGATCGGCGCGTCGCGATAGAGCGCGCGGGCGAACGCGATGAGCTGGCGCTCTCCGGCGGAGAAGTTGGCGCCATGCTCGTCTACCCGCGCATCGAGCCCGCCTTCACGGCGCAAGATCAGGTCATCCGCGCCGATACGGCGGAGCACGTCTTCCACCCGAGCGCGGTCCGGGTGCTCGCTCGCCGCGATGTTCGTCGCGATCGTGCCGGGAAACAGGATCACGTCCTGAGGAACCACGGCGAAGCGTCCCCGGAGCTCCTCGCGCGTGAGCCCCGCGACGTCCTCACCGTCCACGCGCACGATCCCCGAATCGACCTCGTAGAGCCGGAGCAAGAGCGCCGTGATCGTGGTCTTGCCGGAGCCCGTGGGTCCGAC
This sequence comes from uncultured Sorangium sp., assembly GCA_964475255.1. GTDB lineage: Bacteria > Myxococcota_A > Polyangia > Polyangiales > Polyangiaceae > PMG-095. Next base: position 12,085 of record CAYYWA010000033.1, on the reverse strand, counting down.
GAGCGCGATCTTCTCACCGCGGCGGGCGGCGAAGGAAATGTGCTGCAGCACCGGTGTCTCCGGCCGGTACGAGAAGCTCACGTCCTCGAACGAAACCGCGAGCGCCGCGTCCCCACGGGGTGCGGCCGATCGCGGCGGACAATCCGGCGCGGAGGTGTCGAGCAGGCGGAACACGCGCTCGGCGCCCGCCATCGCGCTCTGGAGCAGCGTGTACCGCTGCGCCAGCGTCGTGATCGGCTCGAAGAACTGCGCGATGTACGCGGTGAACGCGACCACCGTGCCGAAGCTCACCGGGCGGTAGCCGAGCGAGACCACGATCGACGCGAGGCAGATCGCGGCCACGGTGTCGATCGACGCGTCTTGCAGCGCGTCCCAGCGGATCGCGCGCAGGTTCGCCTCGCGGTAGCCGCGGTTGGCGGAGTCGAAGTCGCGACTGGCCGCGGTTTGCCGGCTGTACGCCTGGATCACGGTCATGCCCGTCACCTGCTCGTTCATGGTGGCGTTCATGCGCGCGGTCTTGCCGCGAATGTCGCGGAACGTCTCGCGCATGCGCCGGCGGAGCAGGACGACGAGCACCGTGACGGGAGGCAGCGCCGCGAAGCCGATGAGCGACAGCTTCCAGTCGAGGGTCAGCATCAAGACGACGATGCCGACGAGCTTCACGAGGTCACCGAGCGCCAGAAACGCGCCCGAGCCGAAGAGGTCGAGCATCGAGTCCACGTCGTTCGTGACGCGCGAAACGAGGCGACCGACGAGCTGCCGATCGAAGAAGCCGAGCCGCAGCCCATGGAGGAACGAGAACACGTGCCGACGGAGCCCCGCCATCGCGCGCGCGCCCGCGACCTGCATGGAGTAGAGCTGGACGAACGCGAGGAGCTGCTCGACGACGATGATCCCGGCGAGCACGAAGCCGCCTCGGGTCAGCGCGGAGACGTCCTTCGCCATCACCCCGTCGTCCACCACCTGCTGCATCACGAGCGGGCGGATCAGGGCCCCCGCCGAGGTGAGCAACACGATGGACATCGAGGCGAGCATGAGCCGGCGAACGGGCCGAAAGAACGGCCAGAGCCGGCGCAAGAGCGCGACGTCGTACGCGCGCCCGAAGCGCTCCTCCTCGTGAAAGGCTTCGAGGATCTTCTCCGTGCGCCGACGCGCGGCCTCCGCCGAGTCGCGCGCGGCCTCGGCCGAGTCGCGCTCGGCGGCCTGGGGGGCAGCCACGCTCGTCACGATGCCGTCGCCTCCGCAGGAAGCTCGAGCTCACCGAGCCGCGCGAGCTCCCGCTCGATGCGCTGCTCCTCCGCGAACGCCGCATAGAGCCCACCTCGGGCACAGAGCTCGGCGTGCGTGCCCTGCTCGACCACCCGACCCTGGTCGAGGACGATGATGTGATCGCAGAGGGCAGCGGCGGCCACGCGGTGCGTGATGAGCACGACCGAGCGCTCCGCGCTCTGCCGCTCGATCGCGTCGAGAATGCCGCGCTCGGTGCGAGCGTCCACGGCGCTCAACGGGTCGTCGAGGACGAGAATGCGCGGCGACGAGACGAACGCAGCCGCGAGCGCGACCCGCTGCTTCTGGCCTCCGGAGAGCTGCACGCCGCGCTCGCCGACGACGGTGTCGAGCCCGTCGGGCAGCGCGAGCAGCTCGTCGAGGACGCGGGCATCCGCGGCGGCGCGCCGGATGCGCCGGTCGTTCTCGGGGGCGTCCGGGTCGTCGAGCGGGAAGCCGATGTTCCTGCCCGCGGTCGTCGAAAACAGGAACGCGCTCTGCTGGGCGTAGCCGATGGTCTGCCGCACGGTCCCGATGGGCAGGTCGCAGACGTCGTTCCCGTCGAGGAACACGGTGCCCCGTGGCGTCGGCTGGAGCCGCGCGAGCAACACGGCGAGCGTGGACTTGCCGCTGCCGGTTCGGCCCACGATCGCGAGCGACTTGCCCGGCAAGAGCTCGAAGCTCACGTCCTCGAGCACGCGGTTCGGTCCGTAGGAGAACGACAAGTGTTTGACCTCGAGGTGCCCCGCGACGGCCGGCGGCGCGAGCGCGCCGTCCACCACGTCGGGCTCCGCGCGGTACACCTCGGCGAGCCGCGAATAGGAGGCGCGCCCGCGCTGCACGAGGCTGAGCACGAACCCGAGCGAGATGAGCGGCCACGTCAGACGCCCGAGCGCGCGGTAGAACGCGAGGAACCCGCCCGGGTCGAGCTCGTCGCGGAGCACGAGCGAACCGCCGTACCAGAACACCACCACGATGCCGACCGCGATCGTGGCCTGCAGCACGAGCCCGAACGAGCCGCGCAGATAGGCGAGCCGCAAGCTCTTGTCGAGGTACTCGCGATTGTCGCGCTCGAAGTCCGCGAGCTCGCGCGCCTCGAGCCCGAAGCTCCGCACCACGCGCACACCGGCGATGCTCGCCTGCACGCGTGAGCTCATGCGCCCGAGGCTCTCCTGATTTTCACGGGTGCGCGTGTAGAACTGGTGCGAAAACCGCCGGGTCACGAACAGGAGCAGCGGCAGCGGCGAGAGCGCCGCCAGCGTGAGCTTGCCGGAAATCGGCACGACCACCGCGAGCGCGCTCGCCAGCGCGAACACCGTGTTGATCACGTTCAGCACGCCGAAGCCGAGCAGGAGGCGCACCTGGGTGAGATCGTTCGTGACGCGGCTCATGATCTCGCCCGTGCTCATGCGCTGATAGAAGGAGGGCCCCAGCAGGAGCAGGCGATCGTGGAGCGCCCGGCGGAGCTCGTACTCCGCCATGCGCCCGGCGTTGAAGATCGTCATGCGCGACAGCACGCGCACGGCGAGCCCGATGCACGCGACCACGACCAGCGTGATGCCGAGAATCGTGGCGCGCCGACTCTCGTGAGCGAGCGCGGCGTTGATCGCGAGCCTCAGCCGCGTGTCGAACCAGTACTGCGCGAACTGGTAAGCTCCGAGCAGGATCAAGCCGATGGCGTACCGGGGCGCGTGCCGCACGAACTGGGCCTTGAGTCCGACCGGGATGTTCGCAGCGGCAGCGTGAGACATTACGGGTCGGAGAATCTAAGGTTTTCTGAGAGTCCGTCGAGGGCGCGGCGCGCAAGATCGATTTCGGAGCCCGCCACATCGGCCCCGGGGCCCGGGACCCGAGCCGTCACGGCACGCCCCGTGCACGTCGTCCGTGCTGAGTGGCGCGCTTTTCGGCTTCGATCGTGGGTTGCCCGCGATTGGGGCGCGGCGACCCCACCCTCGAGGCGACGATGGCACGACTCTTCATCAGCATGGCGGGTGAAGGCCGCGGGCACGCGAGCCGCGTGCTCGCGTTGTTGCCCGAGCTCGCCGCCCGCCACGACGTCGCCCTGTTCGCGCCGGGCGACGCGTATGCCCTGCTCGAGCCCGTCGCACGCCGCATGAACGTCTGCATCGAGCGCATTCCCGGCCTGGCGAATCGTTATGCCGCCGACGGCAGCGTCAACTACCCGCGCACGTTCGCGAGCGGCGCGCGCTTCGCGACCCACTTGCCCCGCCTGATCGGGCAGCTTGCGGAGCGCATCCGCGCCGACAGGCCGGATCTGGTGATCACGGACTTCGAGCCCGCGCTGCCCCGCGCGGCCGAGCGCTGTGAGGTGCCGTACATCAGCGTGAACCACCAACACTTCATGATCGTGAGCGATCTCTCGTCGCTCCCGGGCACGCTGCGCTGGCATGCCACCTGGATGGGCGCCGGCATTCGCTTCATGTACTGGCACCAGGTCGCGACGATCGTCTCGTCCTTCTTTCACCTGCCGCTCAAACCCCGCTACCGAGACGTCGAGCAGGTGGGCGTGCTGCTGCGCCCGGAGGTCCTCGAGCGCTCACCGCGAGACGGCGAGCACGTGCTCGTCTATTCGCGGCGGAGCCCGCCCGAGGCGTTGCTCGGGGCGCTGCGCGCGACGCGCCGCCCCATGCTCGTCTACGGGGCGAACGAAGCGCTGTGCCGCGGGAACCTCGAGTGCCGGAGGGTCGACGGCGAGACCTTCGCGGACGATCTCGCTGGTGCGCGCGCCCTGATCTGCACTGCCGGCAATCAGATCGTCGGGGAGGCCCTCTATCTCGGCAAGCCCGTCCTGGCGCTGCCCGAGCCGAACAATTTCGAGCAAGACATCAACGGCTATTTCGTCGAGCAGCTCGGCGCGGGACGCTCGGTCCCGCTCGCTCGCTGCGACCTCGCGACCGTTCGCAGCTTCCTCGCCGCCGTCGACGCCGCACCGAGCACGGCCTTTCGCCGCCGCGCCGAAAACGGCATCCCCAAGGTCCTCGACCGTATCGAGCACGAGCTCGGCTGACGCTCCGGCGGCACGGCGAGCGCGCTTCGCGAGACCACGGCGACGCGGCTCGGCCCGTTTCCACTCCGAGGAACGACGAACGGCTAGAATCGAGCGACGAGGGTTGGGAACGCGCCGACCCGGCGGAACCCAGCGTCGAGCAGAGTGCCCGCGGGGCAGGAGCGGCGCGTGCAGCCCCTGGGAAACTAAAACAGCCCGACGCTGAAATGGAACGCCCCGAGCGACTCCCAGTAGCGCTGGCGCGGTCGTGACGGATCGATGTGGTCGAGCACCCGCTCGAGGTTGAAGCCGTAGTCGAACGCGAGCGGACCGATCGGCGTCGCGATGCGGATGCCGCTGCCGGCCGAGTAGCGCAGCTCCGTCGGATCGAACGAACGCGCGTCGGCCCAGAGATTGCCGGAATCGACGAATAGCGCCGTCTGGATGGTCTCCGAAATCGGAAGCCGCAGCTCGGCGCGCGGATTGATGAACAAATCGCCGCCGCGGATCACCACCTGCTCGATCCGAAGCCCCGAGCTGGGGTCCAGGAGGCGCGCCGCGACGTCCTCGGGAACCAACGAATCCTGGAGAAAGCCGCGCAGGCTGTCCACGCCGCCGAGGAAGAACAGGCGATCGGGATAGGTGCGCGAGCCCGCGGTGAGCTTCTGATTGAGCCCCCAACGGAAGCTCAGCGCGAGCGACACGCCCCCGCCCCCGATGGGCACGTACGCGCCGAGGCGGTTCTGAATGCGCAAGAACCGGCTGCGCACCGCCTGGAACACGCTCGTCGATTCGGTGACGGGCTCGGCCTCCCCTTCCACGGGCCGCGCCGCGACGTGCTCGAGGCTCGCCGACACGAAGGTGCCGCGCGTCGCGTCGAGCGGCTTGTCCCGCCGGTCCCAGGTCGCGGCGATGCGCTCGGCCACCACGAAGGTCGTCCCCTCCGGCACGCGAAACGCGTTCCGCTGCGAGGGGTTCATGCGCAGGTAGTCGTCGAGCGCGCCCTTCTGCTCTTCGCCGAAGATGCGCGCCACGTTGCGCTCGACCGAGGCCGCGAGCTGAATCGACAGGCGCCGCTCGGGCAAGAACGTGAGCGTGGCGATCCCCGCATCCTTCGTCAGGCCGAAGTCCCGCGCGTTGTCGCGGACGTCCACGCCCTCGAGGCTCAGACGAAAGAGGGGGCCGAGCCCGATCTCCGGGAGCTCGATCGTGGCGGTGTTCCGGCGCTCGAGGCGATCGCCCACGCCGAGGTCCCGGTACTTGTCGCGCACGTCCTCTTCGAGAATCAGCCCGAGCGGGAGGAAGCCGAGCTGGCTGCGCAGCGTGAGGCGAACCGCTTGCCCCGCGATGTTGCGATGCGCGTACTCGAAGCCGATGCGAAAGCCCTCGCCGGTGCTGAACCCGGGGCGGATGTCGAGGTACTGCGGCTTGCGCTCCTGAACCGTGACCACGACCACTTTTTGGCTCGCCGGCACGTACGGATCCTCGAGCCCCACGCTGACGCTCGAGAACACGCCGAGCGTCGCGAGGTGCTCCTCGGTCCGCCGCACGAGGCTCCGGGAGTAGACGCCGCCCGGTTCGAGCGCGATCCGCCCGCGGATCAAGCTCTCGCTCGTGATGCGCGCCCCGCGGAGCTCGATCCGTGAAACCTTCACCTGCTTCCGCTCGTTCACGAGGAACCGAACGCGCGCGCGGGTGCCGTCGTCGGAGGGGACGATCTCGCTTTGGACCTCGGCGAACGCGAAGCCGTCCTCGGCGTACGCGTCGAGCAGGCGGCGCCGCGCGCGATCGATCTCGAGCTCGGAGACCGGCTCGCCCGGCACCAGGCCGGTCGCCGCGACGAGGCTCGCGAGCGGCTTTTCGTGAGCCCCTTCGATCGCGATGCTCTCGATCACCGTGCGCGGACCGAGTCGAATGGGGATGCTGAGCACGATCTCGGGCTCGCAGTGACGGCTCTTCGCGAGATCCGGCGTGCAGGCGAGCTCCTTGGGCGGGGCCTCGGCTTCTGCTTCGGTGGCCCCGCACGCGGGAGGCGGCGAGGCGCGCGTCCCGAGCGGCACGCACCGCCCCCCCACTCGCGGGTCACAGCGTCGCCGGAGCACCGTCACCGGTCCGACACGCGCGCGCAAGTAGCCTTCGGATCGGAACAGATCCTTGAGATGCTCGAGCGCGCGCTCGTACGTCGCCGGATCGTACGTGGACCACGGGTTCGGATCGAACGGAGCCGGGTCGCCGGCGAAGCGCCGCGTAGGACCGTGGAGCGCGTCCACGCGCGCCCCGTCCACCGGTCCCACCAGACCCCCGCCCGGCAGCTCGGCGAGGAAGCTGTCGATTTCGCTCCCGATGTCGTCCGGGCTGCGCTCGCCCCCGGCGAGGCACGGGTACTCGCGCGAGACGACGCGCACGGGCTCCCCCTCGTGCACGCGCAGCACGAGCTCGCGCACGGGATCGCCGTCCGCGCCGCGCAAGCGCGGCTCGACGACGGCATCGTAGAAGCCCGCTCGACGTAGAAGCGCCGCACACGCTCCGCGAAGGCCGAGGGAGAGCGGTCGCTCGACGTGTCGAGCTCGAGCCCCGCCGAGAGCGTCGCCGCATCGAATCGTCGATTGCCGTCGAAGCGCAACACCACGCGCGATCCGGCGTACACGCGCACGACGAGCCGCATGCCCCCCGGAGCGCGCGAGAGCTCGTGCTTCACCTCCGCGTCGTGGTAGCCCGCCGCGCGCAGGCGTCCTTCGAGCTCGCGGTCCGCCGCCTCGATCGCATCGACGTCCGCGCGCTGCCCGCGATCGATGCCGTAGTCCGCGAGCAGCGCGACCAGCTCGGGCTGCTTGGGATCGGGCCAGACCTGAAAGCGGAGATCCGTGACGCGCGCTGGAGCGAATGCCGCCACCTCGAGGACCAACACCACGGCCATCGGGTCGTCCGTGTCGAAGGTGCGCAGCACCACCCGCGCGTCCGGATAGCCGCGCCGCGCGAGGCGCTCTTGGAGCCGCTTCGCGACCTCCGGCACCTCGCGCGCCGTGATTTCCCCACCGATACGCACGCCGAGCGAGCGCACGAGCTCTTCCGTGTCGCCACCGAACCCGGTGATGCGAATGGCCGTGACCACTCGGCGAGCCGTCGCGACGAGCCGGAGGAGCACCCCATCGCCGTGCGGGACCGCCTCCGCGCGGAGCTCGCCGAAGCGCCCCGTGACCGCGAGCTCGTCGAGCGCGATGCGCGCCGTCTCCGGAGTGAAGCGCTGACCCGGTCGCACGCGGCGCACGGCGACCTTCGTGACCCATCGCGGCGGATCGAACACCACCTCGATGCGCTCGATGTTTCGACCAAAGAGCGCGCGGACAGCGGCCGCGTTCGACCGAGCGTCCGGCGCGGCGGGTTCCGTGGCTCGTGCGTTTGCCACCGAAACGAAGAGGAGCACGCAGGCGATGGCGAACCAGCGGGCGGGGCCAGAGCCCATGATCGGGTCATAGTCGGAAAGCGCGCTGGATTCACGCGTGCCCGCGCAGGCGTCGGTCGATGCGCTGCGACGCGCTTGCGCGGCCCAGAGCACGATGCGACAAGGATCTCTGGAGCTCGAAGACGGACGATGAGCGAAGGCGCGGCGCTCGAGGAACGAAAGCAACCGGCGCGAGCGCTGCGCAGGCCCCGGTGGAGGCGGCGGCAGGTGCTCGTGCGCTGGGCCGCCGTGAGCACCTCCGCGGCCCTCGGGGGGTTGCTCGGGCTCTGGGTCGCGGTCCATCGCTACGAGTGGATGGGGCCGCTCGTCGCCAATGGTCTCCGCGCCGTCATCGGCACGGACAACGTCGCCCGGCTCGAAGATTTCGTCTACGCGGTCGAGGATCGCGTCAACCGCGTCCGCCGCAAGCACGAGCCGCCCCAGGCGTACTGGACCGTCCCCACCGCGCTGCCCAGAGCGAGCACGCGTCCCGTGAGCTCGGCCGTGGTCCCGGAGAAGCCCGCCCTGAGCCCGTTCCGGCCGGTGGACCCAGGTCCCTTCGACAAGAAATGGACGGCCAGGGGTGACGGCGTGTGGGTGCCCATCGTCGACCCGCGCCGGGCCGAGGACGACCCGCGGCTCTACAAGACGCTGCTCCACCCCGACCCGACGCGCGGCTGGGCAGAGGTGTTCGTCGTCGCCGTCGACCTGCGGCGCGTCGACATCCACCTCATGGCGGGCTCGCAGGAGCCGAAGTTCGAGGACGAAGAGAACCCACCGCCCTACGAGCGCAAGGCGAAGATCCCGGAAGAGCACCACGACGCGCTGCTCGCCGCCTTCAACGGCGGATTCATGACCGAGCACGGCGGCTACGGCATGAAGGTCGACGACGTCGTCCTCGTGAGCCCGAAGCCCGACGTTTGCTCGCTCGTCCGCTACACGGACGGCAGCCTGCAGATCGCTTCGTGGAAGCGCATCGCCGACCGCGAGCCCGAGATGCTCTGGTACCGCCAGGCCCCGGCGTGCATGGTCCAAAATGGAAAGCTCCACCCCGGCCTTGCAGCCGGCAGCATGCGTCGCTGGGGCGCGACCCTGGACGGCGAGACCGTGATCCGGCGTTCCGCCGTCGGGCTCAGCGCGGACCGGCAGATTCTGTACGTCTCCATCACGAACCACACGACGGCACGCGTGCTCGCGGACGGCCTGCACCACGCGGGTGCCGTCGACATCGCGCAGATGGACGTGAACTGGTCCTACCCGAAGTTCGTCCTCTACGAGCCGCACCCGGACGACGGGCGGCTCGTCGCAGTCGCGCTCGCACGCGGGTTCGAGTTCTCCGAAGACGAATACATTCGCCGCCGCTCGCGCCGCGACTTCTTCTACATCACGCGCAAGCCGGACTGACCGCGGCTACTTCTGGCAGCGCGGGCAGAAATGCGTCGAGCGCCCCGCGAGCACGATGCGGCGGATCGGCGTTCCACAGCGCGGGCACGGCTCGCCCTCCCGACCGTAGACGAGGTGGTGCTCCTGGTAGCCGCCGTCGCGACCGTCCGGGCGCACGTAGTCGCTGATCGTCGAGCCGCCCGTCGCGATCGAGCGCTTCAGCACCTGCTTGAGCGCGCCGGCGAGCGCGTCGCACTCGGCCACGGTCAAGCGATTCGCGGGGCGCGTGCTCCGGATCTTGGCGACGAACAGCGCTTCGTCCGCGTAGATGTTGCCGACGCCGGCGAGCAGGCTCTGATCGAGCAATGCCGTCTTGATCGGGATCGAGCGCGAGCGCGTCGCTTGGAACAACGCCTTTCCGGTGACGCGGAGCGCGTCCGGACCGAGCTTGTCCAGCCGCTCGTTGGCCGCGCCCTTCGGGATCCACGCCACCTTTCCGAACTTCCGCACGTCGCGAAAACACAAGCGGGGCCCCGGCTCACGAAACGTGAGCACGAGGTGGGTGTGGCGGTCGCATTCGAAGGGCTCGGCCTCCTTCTTCGGGGCGGTTGACCGTGTGCGGCGCTTCGCGGTCGCTGGCTCGGGCTGCATACGGGCCGCGATGAGCTGCCCCGTCATGCCGAGGTGCAGGAGCAAGCGCGAGCCGTCGTCGAGGTGCCCCACCAGGTACTTTCCGACGCGTTCGAGCCGCGTGACACGCCGGCCGAGGAGGCGGGAGCGGAGCTCGCTCGGCGGCGTGAGAAAGAAGTAGCTCGGCGCGGTCGTCTCGACCTCGGCCACGGTGCGCCCCACGAGCACCCGCTCGATCTGCCGACGCGTGACCTCGACTTCGGGGAGCTCAGGCATGAAACAGGCCGAATCGTCCGCGGGAGGCTAGCACCGACGCGCCCCACCCGGGCTCCTTTGGCCCCACGCAGGCACCCTGTTCGACGCCGTCCTCCTCGTATTTCGCCGCGTCCCTAGACGTTTGTCGCTCGAGCGGACGAGCGACGGGCCCCGCCGAACTCACGTCGGCGGGAGCGACGGCGCGAGCCGCCCCAGCGAGCGGCGTCGAGCGACGGCGGTTTTCGGGCCGGGCGCGCCGGATTGTCGCATCGCGACTTGCACGCGGCCCGATTGAACTATGCTGCCGCGCCGAATGAGCACCGATCGGGACAAGGAGATTGCGGCGCGGGCTGCCCTCGCGCTGCTTCCGGACTCCGGCATCATCGGTCTCGGCACGGGGTCGACCGTCAAAGCCTTCATCGAAGGCGTCGCCGAGCTCGTCCGTGCCGGCCGACGCTACCAGGCCGTCGTCACCAGTGAAGAGAGCCGCGCGCTCGCCGAGCGCCTCGGCATTCCCGTGTTGCCCGACGAGGGTCCCTGGGACGTGCTCCTTTGCGTAGACGGTGCCGACGAGGTCAGCGCCACGCTCGACCTCATCAAGGGGGGCGGCGGCGCGCACACGCGCGAAAAGATCGTCAATTATGCGGCGCGCAAGAACGCCATCGTGGTGGATGGGACGAAGCTCAGCGAAAAGCTCGGCCAGCGCCGCCCCGTCCCGGTCGAGGTGCTGCCCTTCGCGCATCGCGAAACCTGCCGGCATCTCGCCGCCCACGGCACGCCCACCCTCCGGGAACGCGGGGGGGTCCCCGTGCGCACCGACTCCGGAAACTACATCTACGATGTCTCGACAGCCCCCCTGGAGCGCCCAATGGAGTACGATCGCGCGCTCCGGCAAATCCCCGGGGTCGTCGAGACCGGCCTCTTCTGCGGCCGCGCCGACATCGTCCTCGTGGCGGAGTCCGGCAGCGTACGGCGTCTCGAGCGGCCCCCCGCCTCGCCCTGAACCCTCGCTTTCCCGCAATTGACAACCCCCGAGCTGCCGGCGAAAATCATGCCTCGGCTCTGCGCCATCCCCATGAACGGGCCCCTCAGGATCGAAGTTGCCGGCCAAACCGACGTCGGCCGCAAGCGCACTCACAACGAAGACAATTTCGCCATCCTGGCGGAGTATGGCCTCTATGCCGTGGCGGATGGCATGGGTGGACACGCTTCCGGCGAGATTGCCTCGAAGATGGCGGTGGACACGCTCGAGGAGTTCTTCGCCGCGACCTGCGAGGACCCGGAGCGGACCTGGCCCTACAAGATGGACCGCTCGAAGGGCTACGAAGAGAACCGGCTCATCACCGGCATCAAGCTCTGTAACCTGCGCATCTACGAGCAAGCCCAGCGCAACCCCAAGCAGCGCGGCATGGGCACGACGCTCGCGGCCTTCTTCGCCGTCGAAGACGGCATCTACATCGCCCACGTCGGCGACAGCCGCGTCTATCGCATCCGGGATCGCCGCATCGAGCTGCTCACCGAAGACCACAGCCTCCTCAACGACTACCGGCGCATGAAGCGCCTCACCGACGAGGAGATCGCCAACTTCCCGCACAAGAACGTGATCGTGCGCGCGCTCGGCATGAAGGACACCGTCAAGGTCGACACGCGCTTCGAGCTCCCGCAGGAAGACGACATTCTGCTCCTCTGCAGCGACGGCCTGTGCGGCCCGGTTCCCGACGCGGCGCTGCTCGACATCGTGCTCAAAAACCCCGATCTGCCGACGGCGGCGCAGCGCCTCATCGAAGCCGCCAACGAGAACGGCGGCCCCGACAACATCACCTGCGTGCTCGCCCGCTGGATCGTCTGACGAACGATCGGGCTGCCTCGCGAAGCCCGCGTGCACCAGTGCGGCGCGACGCGAGACCCACCGAGCACGACCCGCGCGAAGCAACGCTCATGGAGCGACGCGAGCCGTTTCTGTGAAAACGAGGCGAGCACGCCGATCCGTCAGACGGATCGCGTTCTAGAGCGACCAACGGTTAGGAACGCCCCGAGATATGCGGAAAACTGCGTCGGGCCGGGTGCCCGCGTTGGGAGGGGCACCGCCGAGTTCACCGCGG
>CAYYWA010000032.1:25439-26728 GCA_964475255.1 uncultured Sorangium sp. | reverse complement strand
GTGCTCCCCGCAGCACCCCCCGTTCCCCCTTCACCATCGGGCGGCGGATCTTCGTCGAGGCCGAAGAACTCGACGATGTCGTTCCAGAGGTTGTGACTCGTGATGTCGTGTCCTACTCCCTGTCCCACGGACACTTGAAGCATCACCGTGCCGGACTGGTCGGCGTAGTTCGTTCGCGTCCAACCCGACTTCGGAACGTTCTGCTCGGTGGAGGTCGGCTCGCCCAGCCCGAGCACGTTGGTCCACTGCGATACTTCGGCAGCGAGCATCGTGTAGTTGAGCGTCGTGTCCTGCGTACCGTGAAAGAGCTGAACGCGCGGACGCGGCCCCATATAGCCGGGATGTGCGTCGCGCACGATGTCCCCCCATTGCTGCGCGGTCCTGTCGGGCGGATTCGTACTGCAGACGCCGTTGCATGAGTTCCCGCTCGTCCAGGCGCCGGCAGGCACTCCTGCGAGCACGGACCCTGCGGCGAACACGTCCGGATAGGCAGCGAGCAGCGCGTTCGTCATGCACGCGCCCGACGACGCGCCCGCGGCAAAGACGCGGCGAGCGTCTGCATTGTGCTGCTCGAGCGTCCATTCGACCATTTGGACGATGGTCGCTGGTTCCTCGCTGCGTGTGGGCGTCGCGTTCCAACACTCGGCTGCACCGACGTCCGGAGCAATCAGAAGAAATCCGTGCTGGTCCGCATACGGTTGGAACCAGGAGTAGGTCGCCTCCGAGGTACCAGTACAGTAGTGCAGAACGACGACGATGCCCGGCGACTCGTCGACCGCATCGGGCACGTAGAGGTCCATGCGCAAGCCACCGCCATAGTTGACGTTCTTCTCCCAGTCCGCGGCGGCGGGCGCAGCAGCCAAGAGGAGGGCGGAAACGGAGAGAAGGGCACGCATACGATTGCGGGGGGACATCGGCTGAAACACCTTTGCTCGAACCTGTCCGTATCAGCTCGGAAGCGACTCAGCAATTGTGCGTGCGCCCGGCGTTGGACTCATCCCAAATTTCGGGCTTCCTAGTCGGCCGATCCCTCGCGTCTTTGCGCCGCCTTCGCGCCCGTCGTGCTCGCGACAGCGCTGCTATCGCTGCGCGCGCCGGACGCGAATTCGGCTGGAAATCCGCTTCCGTCTCGGCCCTCCCTCCGGCGTCAGCCCGGAATTTGGGCTCGTAGGCGAGCGAGATTCTTCAGCGACGAAAAGATGCGACGGAGCCGGATGAACGCGAGCGCGGTCTCCCCGTTGGCTCGCAATCAGCGCTCACAATCTGAGAACTCGTGCACGATGTGAGAG
>CAYYWA010000032.1:18169-25339 GCA_964475255.1 uncultured Sorangium sp. | reverse complement strand
CTCGCGTACTGAGCACCGCTTTTGAGAACTCGCGCACGGATGTGAGAGCTCGCGTACTGAGCACCGCTTTTGAGAACTCGCGCACGGATGTGAGAGCTCGCGTTCTGCCCACCGCTTCTGGCACGGCGTGAGGCCTCGCGTGCTGAGGTTCGAGGCTGCACCGCAGCAGCTCGCGTGCACCAGTGCGGGGCCACACAGGGCAGAGGAGCGCGGCGGTTCGACCCTGCGCTCGCGATGCACGGCGGAGCCGCGTTGCTTCGACCGTTCGACGGGGCGGCGTTCTCGCCTCGTTTCGCGGGGACACCTCGCGTCCCCAGCGGGCTCTCTGTTCGGTGCCGTCGGCGCCTGGTTCGGCGCGTTCTCGAACCGCTCCGTCGCGCTGGTCGCTCACTCCAGCGCGCCACCCCCGTTGCTCGCGTCGATACCGCCGAGCAGCGGTGCTCACGGCAGCGGTGCTCACGCAGCGGTGCTCACGGCAGCGGTGCTCACGGCAGCGGCGCGACGCGGAAGAGACGAGCGTGAAACAGCAGCACGAGCACGGTGAGAGCCAGTCCGGCGAGAACGGGCGCGAGGAGCTCGCGGAGCACGATTCGATTGCGGCCGGAGAGCACGGCCGCGAAGGGCAGGTTGGAGGTGACGGCGGTGTAGCGCGCCCAGGCTTCGGGGTGCTGTCGGCTGCGTTTGCGATCGATGTCGCGGGTTCCGACCAGCGCGGTGAGCAGCAGGCTACCGAAGAAGAGCACGGCCGCGAGGGTGCCGGTGACGGCGAGGTGAACGGTCGCCCAGAGCGCGACCGCCCACAGGAACGGGTGGCGCGTGATGCGGAGCACCCCGCGGGCCACGTCGGCGCGAGCGAGCGCGCGCTCGGCGCCGACAGCGCCGGGATTCGACGTCATGAACGCGCCGGCGAGCAGCACCAACGCGAGCGGCACGACGGCGATGGGCAAGTAGAAGAGCGCACGCGGTGCCGTCCAGAGCGGTGCGCACGGTGCGGCGCCATAGGCGCGAACCAGCCAGACGAGCGACGCGATCGAGAGCAGCGCGAAGAGGGCACGAAACCCGCGCTCACCGGTTCGAGCGGCGAGCACGGCACGAAGGCCCGTGCCGGCGATCGCGGCGTGCAGGAGAAACCAAGCGGCCGCCGCGATCGCGAGCTCGACCAGGGGAGCCATGGTCTCAGCCGGGCTCTCGGGCCATCGCGCGCGACTCAGGGCGCTTCGTCGAGCGCCGCTTCGAGCGCGGAGACGAGCTCTGGATCTTCCGGCGCGACCTTCGACGGGAAGAAGCGCACGACGTTTCCGCGCTTGCCGATCAGATACTTGCCGAAGTTCCACGCGGGCAGCTCGCCCGAGGCCTGCTGGAGCGCGGCGTACACGGGAGACTGCCCCGGCCCGGGCTTCGTCTGCACCTTCTCGAACAAGGGGAAGGTCACGTCGTACTTGGTCGTGCAAAACTCGCGAATCGTTTCCGGCGAGCCGGGCTCCTGGCCGCCGAAATCGTTGCTCGGAAAGCCGAGCACGGAGAACCCGCGCCCGGCGTACTGGCGGTGCAAGCGCTCGAGGCCCGCGTACTGCGGCGTGTAGCCGCATTCGCTGGCCACGTTGACGAGCAGGGTCACCTTGCCCGAAAAGCGATCGAGCCGAACGGCCTCGCCCTCGAGCGACTTCGCGTCCATTTCGTAGAGGTTCACGCTCGAAAGCCTCGGGACCCCCGCTCCCCCTGTCAAGCGGGCAATGCCTCCGCCAAGCCGCGATACCGCCTCGAGCCGGGGCCTCGCGCGGAGCGGCGCACGGATGGCTCGAGGAGTCGACGCAGCCGGTTGACCCTGTGCCCCTGCGCGCTTTCCTCCTCGAAGAGCGCGCGTGCCGTCGGCGCCGCGCTGCACGCTGCACCGCGTGCCGGTGGAGCCTAGAAAAACTCGATGTCGTCGATGGCCACGAAGCCGCGATCGGTCTCGCCCTCGGGGAGCTGACCCGAAGCGTCGCGCCCGACGCACTGAGGCGCGAAATGCAAGCCGGTGAGCGTGCGCAAAATGGCGCTCGGATCGTCCCCGGGGTCGCGCCCCTGATCGACCACCCACGCGGGGACGCGCGCGTCGTCGAACGCGACCTCGACCGCGCGCGCCTCCTCCGAGACGGCCACGTCCCAGCCGATCCGGATCCCCTCGTTGGCCAGCGAGCTCGCCGGGCTGTCGAGGTCGATGCGCAACGTGCGCGGCTGGTCCGCGCGCAGCCAGAGTCGAATGCCCGTGAGCGCGCGCACGTCGTATTGTCCGCTGGCGAGCGGAATGCCGTAGACGCCCCACTGTTGCCAGGGCTCGACCTCGTTCGAGTAGTCGAACGTCACGAGCAGATCCCGCTCGCCGCGCATCGCGGCTTCACGATTCACCGACACCGCGAACGTGCTGTTCGGGTTTTTGAGGAGCAGGGTGCCCTCGGTCAGCCCGAAATCATCCTGATCCTCGAAGCCGGTCACCGCTTCGGGGTCGATCGTGACGGGCCTCAACGGCTCGCCGCGGAGCTGGTGCTCGAAGCGAGCGCGGAGCCCGGGGATTTCCTGCCGCAGGTCGGACACCGCGCCTTCCCAGACCGCAGGCCCGGGACCGTTCGGATCGGCCTGCGCCGCGCTGCGAATGAACGCCGCGTGCCGATCGATGGCCGCGAGCATCGCGGCTTCGGCGAAGGGTCCGTCGAGCAGCGCTTCCGCCGCTTCGTGGTATGCGGTGAGATCCTCGGCGAGCGCCTGGAACAGCGGATCGCAACCCGGAGCCAGCGCGAGGCTCCCGCCACCCCACACGGGGTAAGTGAGCGCGCAGTCGTCCGGCTTTTCCGTCCACCGTGGCACGCTGCCGAAGCCGGCGTTGCGGATGAACGTGGACTCGAGGTCCCACGGGATCAGGGTGAATCGCGTGGGGCTCTCTTCGTACAAGTAGAAATTGTGATTGCCGGACCAGGTGCCGTCTTCGGCCGTGTAAAAGGTGGTGATGCCGTCGTTGTTGACGAGCGCGTCATCGACCGCCATGTACCGGGCGAAGGCGTCGAGCTCCAGGTACTCGCCGAGGGTGCTCCGGAGCGCGCCGGGCGAGGCGTTGCTCATCGCCCCCGCGAACGCGAGGAACGCCGAGACGTCGCCGACTTCCTCGTTCGTTTTGAGCTTCGAGAGCACCCAGGCCGGGTCTGCCTGCACCGGCCAGGCTTCCTTGTACAGGTTGCCGTCTCCGTTCTCCGGCCAGCGATCGTCGGTGAACCGTCCGTCGATCTGCTCGACCATCCCGTAGAGCCCCTGCACCTCGTCGTTCACGCGGAGCACGGCCCAGGCCGCGCGCGGCGCGACGATATCCATCGAGCGATACAGGTCGTAGGCGAGCCGCTCGCGGAGGTAGGTGTCGTCCCAGCGATAGCCGTGGAAGTTCAGCCGCTTCAGCCCGAAGAAGCGCAGGTCCGGATCGTACTTGTCGAACTTCAGCTTGAGCCCGAGCTTTCGGCAGACGTTCACCCCGGTCTCGAAGCAGCTGTACAGCGAGCCGTAGTTGCCCTTGAAGCGCATGCCCACGGTCCCGATCGCCTGGCCCTCGAAGCACGCGAAGGCTTCGACGTACTGCTCGTCTTGGGCGTTGCGCTGCAGGTCCGCCCACGTCTGCTCGGGCAGGTACAAATCGAAGCGGGGCACCGCGGGGGCATCGAACAGCTCTGCCGCGTTCCGCTTGGAGAAGTCCGTCTCGGGTGCGGGGCACGCTACGGGAGGCGGATTCGGCGCTCCGCCGGTCGCGCCGTCGCAGGCTCCATCGGCGCCGCTGGCGCAGGCGTTGGAACCCGCGTCACACGCGGCCAGCGTCGGGAGCACGAGGCAAGCGAGGAGGGCTCGTGCTCGGACCCCGCGTGGCGGGTGGCGGGTGGAGGCCGAAAGTCCACCTGGACCGGAAGGAAGGGGCTCGAAGGCGTTGGGGATAATCCACGAGATTACTGGAGTTCCCGGCCCGGTTCAAACACGAGCCGTTCTGGTTGGAGCACGAGCTCCGAACCACCCACTTCGGAGTCCAAAATACGGCGTTCGGCCGCTGTCGGGAGCCCAAGGCCTACGCGGGGTCGCGATCGCGCGGGTCGGCCGCGATGCGGAGCGCCGAGCGCGCGAGCGCGTCGACCATCGAGAGGGGATCGACGAACGGCGCGGGCGCGTGAGCGGGAGTCTCCGAGAGCGGCGCGCCGTGCTGGGCGCGCGCAAAGAGCGCTCTCGAGTCGAGGACGGGCGGCAGGGGAGCGCCTCCTTCGCCGAGCTCGAGGCCGCTCATCTCGCGCGCGAGCGAGCTCACGCTCGCGATGTAGCTGCCCTCGTGGCCCGTGAAGTAGCCGCGCGCCTTGAGGCCGCGCACGAATCCGGCGGGATCGCCGGAACGGGCCGCGTCGAGGGCCTCGCCGTAGCGGGTGTCGAGCAGCGAGAGGTAGTCGAGCGCGCCCTCCTCGGCGCTGGCATAGGCGCGAAACCGATCCTCGATGACGCGTTCGCTCGCGCCGAATCCTTCGCGCGTGCGCTGGACGACGGACATCCCGCTCGGGCCGCGGCCCTTGATGCCCCCGAAGTTGTAGTTGAACATCGACTCGCCGCGGCCGGTCTCGTGGGCCCATTGGGCCGTGAGGATCGCGACCGTCTCGGCACGCGGCGCTTCCCCGAAGCGGGTGCGGTACGCCCGATCGAGCGCGGTCGCTGCCTGCTGCGGGGTGAGCCGGGTGCGCACGGGGGCGACGTCCACGCCGTGAGTGCGCGGCGGCTCGGGACGCTCGGCGCGCTGGAGCTCGGAGACGAGCGCGCTCGACAGCGGACCGATCGCGGCAGGCACGCTCGATCGCAGGGCAAGAAGCGCGCCGCACGCCGGATTCAGCTCTCGCTCTCCACCTCCGCGCGCAACACCGTGAGGTCCTCGAGGACTTGCAAGAGCTCCCGCTCGAGGCCCCGGTTTCCGAGGAGCGAGAGCGCCTGGCTCAGCGTGGCCCCCCGGAGGGCCGGGCGCCGCACGAGGAGCGCATGCACGCAGCGCAGGGCGAGCAAGGGAATCTGCGCGACGAGCAGCGTGAGTCGCGACGCGCTCGCGCACGGGTCGTTCAGCTCCGCGAGGAGCGTATGAATGGGACCTATCTGATCGAGGTGCTCGGGACGCGCCACGCAGTCTTCGGAGCGGGGCGACAGGAGTTGATCCGGCGAAACGCTCATCCGGTTCCGTCCAGTTTGGGGAGCGACGCCCCTTCGCGCCAGCGCGCTGACTGTGGGGTGCCAAGGCGCCGACGTCGGCGGCGCAGCGGGAGCTCCTGCACGAGACTCCGGGGGCGTCGGGTGCACTGGCGCACTGCTTGCTTCGATGAACGGCGTGCTCACGCCGAACAAGAGTGATTTCACGACGAGCCTGCTCGCGGCGCCGTTCGCGCATCGCCTCCGACGCGCTCCGCGCCGCACCGCACGGGTGCGCCTCACGGCGAGAGTGCGCGCGGAAGGGAGCGAACGATGAGCACCGGGATCTGGGCGGCCGTCTCCGGAGCCACCGGTCAGATGGCGGCGCTCGACGTCGCGGCCAACAACGTCGCGAACGCGGGCACTCCCGGGTTCCGCGCCGATCGCGAGGTGTTCGCGGTCGCCCTCGCCGGCGCCATGGACGGAAACGGCGCGGAGTCGCTCCGCTACAACACGCTCCGGAGCGTGCAGCCCGACCTCAGCGTCGGCCAAATCGTACACACCGGACGCGAGCTCGACGTCGCGCTGACGCGCGAAGAGGGGCTCTTCGTCGTCCGGACCGCGGACGGAGATCGCTACACGCGCGCCGGCAAGCTCGTCGTCGCGACCGATGGAACGGTGACGACCCCCGACGGCCACACCTATGTCGGCACCGATCGCAAACCCCTCCGGGTTGCGCCGGGCGCGAGCCACGTCGCCGTGAACGCCGCGGGCGCCCTCGTCGTGGACGGCTCGGAAACGAACGCACGCCTGCTGGTCGTCCGTTTCCAGAACCCCGCAGGTCTCGAGAAGGAGGGGCACGTCCTCCTGAGAGCCGGGGCCGAGGCGGGTCGGCCCGAGGCGATCGAGCCGTCTCTCCAGGTCGGGGCGCTCGAGCTGTCGAACGCCTCGGCCGTCTCCGGGATGACGGCCCTGGTCACCGTGAGCCGGCAGTTCGAGATGCTTTCCCGCGTCATCGACGCCTTCGCTCAGGCCGACCGCCGCGCCGCGACGGACATCATGGGGAGCAAATGACGCGTGGCGTTATTTGCCCTGACTTCACCCGAAGCTGCCGTTGACCCAGAGTTCGACCGTGGCCCCGCTCGGCCGAGAGGGCCTTGTGACGCGTCGAACGCGTGCTAGTGTCGCGCCCCTCCGTATCCGAGGAATTCATGGCAGTTCACATCCGTCTTGCACGCCACGGCACGAAGAAGGCCCCGTTCTACCGCATCGTCGTCACCGATCAGCGGAACCCGCGCGACGGTCGCTTCATCGAGAACATCGGCACCTTCGATCCGTCGGGCAAGCTCGAGCTCAATCGCGCGCGCTTCGACTACTGGAAGGGGCAGGGCGCCATTCCGTCCGAGACCCTGTACCAGCTCGTGAAGAAGCTCCCCACGGCTCCGGCCGAGCCGGGCACTCCCGCCTGAGCGCGTCCCGCATGGCTCTCAAGGAGCTGATCGAGACGATCGCGCAGGCGCTCGTGGACGATCCGGACGGCGTCGAGGTGACGGAGCTCGAGCGCGATCACGGCGCGGTGATCGAGCTCCGCGTCTCCAAGGGGGACATCGGCAAGGTCATCGGTAAGGACGGCCGCACCGCGCAGTCGATGCGAACGCTGCTCGCCGCTGCTTCGACCAAGGTCGGCAAGCGCGTGCACCTCGACATCGTCGATTGACGACCCTCGAGATCGCGCGGGTGCTCGGCGCCCACGGGCTCGCGGGGGCCGTCAAGGTGAAGCTGCACTACGCGGGCAGCGACGCGCTCACCACGGTCTCGGAGGTCGACCTCGTGCTGCCGAGCGGCGAGCGCCGCACGGTCGCGCTCGAGTCGGCGAGGCGGGCAGGGGACACCTGGATCGTCACGTTCGCGGGTATCACCGAGCGCGACGCCGCGGCCGCTTTGCGCGGCGCGCGCGTCGAGGTGCAGCGAAGCGCCCTGCCCGCGCCAGAGCCCGGCACGGCGTACCTC
>CAYYWA010000032.1:0-18159 GCA_964475255.1 uncultured Sorangium sp. | reverse complement strand
TCGACAACCTGCAGGTCGTCGCCGCGAGCCGCGATCTCGTGGGCGCGGAGGTCGTCGCTCCGGACGGCGTCGTGGGGCGCGTCGTCGAGGTGTGCGTGAACCCGAGCGTGGACTCCCTCGTCATCGAGCAGCCGAACGGCGCGCGCGTGGAGCTCGTGCTCTTGCCCGAGCACTTGGAGCGCATCGACGTCGAGGGCCGGCGCATCGAGCTCACGAGCCGCGACGGCCTCATCGAGTGAGCGCTCGCTTCTGGTAGCATCGACGGCTCATGCGCGTCGCGGTCGTCACGCTCTTCCCCGAGCTCTTCGAGGCCTTCTTGCAGACGAGCCTCGTCGGCCGCGCCGTCGCCAGCGGCACGCTGAACGTGCACCTCGAGCCGCTCCGGCGCCACGGCCTCGGCAAGCACCTCTCCGTGGACGATACGCCCTACGGCGGCGGCTCGGGCATGGTGATGCGGCCCGACTGCGTCGTGGCCGGCATCGAGGCGGCCGAGCAGGCGCTCGGCGTCACGCGGGCCGAGCGACGGATCCTGCTGACGCCGCAGGGCGTCCCGTTCGCGCAGCCCATCGCCCGCCGGCTCTCCCAGGTAGAGTCGATGGTGCTCGTGTGCGGGCGCTACGAAGGCTTCGACGAGCGCGTCCGCTCCTTCGTGGACGAGGAGATCTCGCTCGGCGATTTCGTGCTCACCGGCGGGGAGCTGCCGGCGATGTGCGTCATCGAGGCCTCGGTTCGGCTCCTGCCCGGCGTGCTCGGCAACGACGCCTCGCTCGGTGAGGAGTCGTTCAGCGAGACCTACGGCGGCTTGCTCGAGTACCCCCACTACACGCGCCCGCCCGTGTTTCGCGGGCACGAGGTGCCGGCCGTGCTCACCTCGGGCGACCACGCGCGCATCGCCGCGTTCCGCAGGGAGCAGGCGCTCGCGCGCACGCGGGCGCGCCGTCCCGACCTCCTCGGTGAGCCCGCGCCGCACGGGGGCGACGAGGAGCGATGAGGTCCGTCGCGGTCGCGTTGTTGCATCATCCCGTCCTCGATCGCGGCCGCGGCGTCGTGACGACGGCCGTGACCAACCTCGATCTGCACGACATCGCGCGCAGCGCGCACACCTTCGACGTGAGCCCGTTCTTCGTCGTGCACCCGATCGCCGCGCAGCGCGAGCTCGTCGAGCGCGTCCGCGCGCACTGGGTCGAGGGCTCGGGGGGCCGGCGCATTCCGGATCGCGCTCCGGCGCTGCGCGCCATTCGCGTCGTCGCGTCGTTCGAGGACGCGCTCGCGGAGCTCCCGAGCCCCGAGGTCTGGGTCACGAGCGCCGACGAGCGCGCGGCGCTCCTCGACTACGACGCTGCTCGGGCGCGTCTCGAGGGCGACGGGCCGCCGGTGTTGATCGTCTTCGGGACGGGCTGGGGGCTCGCCGACTCCGTGTGCGAGAAGGCAGCGTACCAGCTCGAGCCCATCCGCTCGCCGCGCTCGGACGGCTACAACCACTTGAGCGTTCGCGCGGCCGCCGCCATCACCTTCGATCGGCTGCTTCGCCCGAGGTGATGGCGTAGAGCTCCGCGGAGCGCTGGCCGGGCGCGTCCCACTCGACGAGCGGGGGCTCGACGACGAGCCCGCCCGGACGCGCGCGCCGAAACTCCATCAGCGCCACGCGCGCAGGCCGGTCCACGAAGGGATGCACGAGGCGGAGCCGCTTCGGGACGAGCCCCGCGGACGAGACCGCCTGGAAGAGCTCCGAGAGCGCGCGCGCCGGGTACACGAACGCGGCGCGCGCCTTGTCTCCCGAGAGCGCGAGCGCCGCGGCCCGCACGAACGGCGCGAGCGTCCCTTGGCGCGCCGCGCGCCGCCCCGGATCGCTCGGAGCGCGATGCCCGCCGGGATCGAAGAACGGAGGATTGCCCACGACGAGATCGGCGCGTTGCTCGAGCGCTCGCGGCAGGCCCTGCTCCAGATCGGCCTGATATGCGCGCCCGGGCACGCCGCTCTCCGACAGATTTTCGCCGGCGAGCGCGACGAGCCCCGCGTCGCGCTCGACGAGCGCGAGCTCCTGGCACGCCCCGAGCTCGTGCAACAGGAGCCCGACGACGCCGACGCCCGCGCCGAGATCGACGGCGAGCGACGCACGGCGCCCGCGCGCCGCGAACGCGGCGAGCACGAGCGAGTCGACGTTCACGCGGTAGCCTCGTTCGGGCTGGGCGAAGCGCACCGCGCCGCGCGCGACGGCATCCCGCGTGACCCTCGGGCGCGCCGTGGGATGGGGGGGCGGTTCGCTTCGGGTTCGGCTTGCCACGCGGCGTGCTCCGTGCGACGGGGTCCGCCGTGGCCACCGTGCCGGCACACGATAGCGCATTCTGGAGGCGTCTCGCCCACGCCGGAGCGCGGTACGGACCTCGTTTTTGGGTTCGGGGCAGCCCGCCGCTGTTCGGCATCGCGTTCGCGCTGGCGCTGCCCGAAGCCCGCCGGCGCGTGCGGGAGACGCTCGCCTGGGTGCGCGGCCCGCGCTCGCTGGTGCGCGAGGAGCTCGACACGCTCCGCACCTTCGTGAGCTACGCCCACTGCCTCGCCGAGTCGCTGGCGAATGGCCGCCCCGAGGCCAGCCGTCCGCGCGTTCGCGTCAACGGGGAGCACCATTTGAGCGAAGCGCTCGCGCGCGGGCGCGGCGCCATCGTCGTCACCGCGCACGCGGGCCCGTGGGACGCGACCGCGAGCTTGCTCGCCGGGTTCACCAGCGCCGAGGTCATCGTGGTGATGCGCCCCGAGCGCGACGCCGAGGCGCGCGCTCTGCACGACGCCGCCCGCGCGCGGGGCGGCGTTCGGGTGGCGCACGTCGGCGAGCATCCGCTCGACGCGCTGCCCTTGCTGCGGCACCTCGAGCGCGGCGGGCTCGTCGCCGTTCAGCTCGATCGCGGAGCGCCGAGCCGTCGCACGCTCGACGTCGAGCTCTTCGGCCGTCCTTTCGCGGTGCCCGAGGGCCCGTTCCAGCTCGCCGCGCTCTCGGGCGCGCCGCTCGTCCCGCTCTTCGCCAAGCGGACCGGCTACTTCGCGTACGATTTCGTCGTGCACCCCGCCATCGAGCTCACGAAGCGCTCGGGGCGTGCCGAGCTCGAGCGCGCGGCGCAAGCCGCGACGGACGCCATGGCGAGCTTCCTCCGCGACGCGCCCACGCAGTGGTTCCGCTTCGCCGAGTGACGGGCGTTCGTCGCGGCTCGGCCTTCCCCGACGAGGAAGCCCGACTCCACGCTCAGTCCGAGTGCGGTCCGGGCGCTCGCGCGCGCGCGGCTTCTTGGGCCTCTTTGAGCTCGGTGATGTCGACGGTCACGCCGATGAACCGGCGCGGCGCTCCGTTCGGCCCGAGCTCGAAGCGCCCGCGGCTGTGCTTCCAGCGCACGCGGCCCTCTCCGTCGATGATTCGATACTCGCACTCGTAGGGCGTCCCGTTCGTGCACGCGGTGTGCGCCGTGCCCATCAACGTGTCCCGATCCTCCGGATGCACCGCCTCCAGGAAATCGGTCGGCGTTCCGACCTGGAGGCCCCAGAGCTCGCGCGCGTTCTCGGAGCACTCGACCCGATCGGCGGCGGCGTTCCAGTCCCAGACGTTCATCCGCGCTGCCTCGAGCGCGAGCTGCAACCGCTCCTCGCTCGCCTGGAGGCGATGCTCCGCGAGCACGCGCGCGCTCACGTCCTCCTGCAACACCACCACCTCGCGCACGTCGCCGTATCCATCTTTGAGTGGGTACGCGGACGTCCGGACCCAGCGCACGGCACCGGGGCTCTCCGTGCTCCCCGAGGGTGTCTCCTTCGGGCCGTAGCGCAGGATCGGGAGCTCGACCGCCTCGCCCGCGAAGGCTCGCCGCACGAGCGGCATCACGCCGCGCGCTCGCAGCTCGGGGTTGGCGAAGAGGTTGCCTCCCGGCAGCTCGTCGACGGTCACGCCCCAGAGCTCCTCCCACGCGCGGTTGGCGCACAGGCGCCGTCCGTCGGGCGCGAAGATCTGAGTCGGGATCGGGGACTGTTCCATCAACGCGCGAAACCGGCTCTCCGAGAGCCGGAGCGCTTCTTCGGCGCGGCGGCGCTCGCCGAGCTCGCTCTGGGAGAGCTCGTACAGGCGCGCGTTGTCGAGCGCCATCGCGGCGCGGCGCGCGAGCTCGACAGCGAGCTCCTGATCCGAGGGGCCATAGCGCCGCTCCGACTCCGTGATCCCGAGGCTCAGGACGCCCACGATCGTCCCGCGGGCCACGAGCGGCACCGAGAGGTTCGAGCGCAGGCCGATGGCGCGCAGCAATGCCTCGTGCTCCTCGTTCCACGTGTGGGTGCGGAGGACCTCGGGGGTGACCTCGGCCAACAGCTCGCAGGTCCCCGTACGGAGCACCCGCGCCGCGGGTTGAGGCGAGTCGAGGTCGGGCGGATAGCGCCTCCGCAACTGCTCGAGCAGCTCCTCCTTCTCGGGGCGCACGTGCACGGTGGCCACGCGCCGGAGGAGGCCGTCCTCGAGGATATCGAGGATGCACAGGTCGCCGAGCTCGGGAAGCGCGAGGCGGGCGACCTGCTGCAGCGTGTGCTCGTAGTCGAGCGACGAGGAGAGGGTTTCACCCGCCTTGGCGAGAAACGCGAGCCGCCGAGCCGCGGATTCGGCGGCGGCGCGCGCGGCCTCCGCGCGGGCGACCTCCACGCGTTCCTGCTCGGCGCGCCGCCGATCCGTCACGTCCCGGATGACGCCGAGGGCCCCGACGACGCGGCCCGCCGCGTCGTGCAACGGCGAGTACTGAGAATCGAAGTATCCCTGTCGCCCCGTCTCCGGGACCGTGTACGCCCGATCGCGCGACACCGTCGAGCGCCCGGCGATTGCCTCCCGCAAGAAATGCACTTCCCCCGTCTCGACGAGGAACGGGAAGACCTCGAACGCCACGCGCCCGAGCACGCGGATCGCCGGCACGGCTGTGATCCGCTCCATCCCCGGATTCCAGAGCGTGTAGCGAAAGCTCGTATCGAACGCGAGAATGCCGTCCTCGCTGCACTCGATCAGCCGCCAAGCCAGCGATGCTTCCGGCCCGAGCGACACCGGGGCAGGCCGGCCCGGCGCGACATCCGCCGGGATGCCGTTTGAGTCAGGGAGGCGCATGCGCGGCTCGAGACTAACAGCCGAGCCGCACGCTGGCGACGTTCCCCGCGTCCCTCATCCCAAAAAGCCATCAATTTTGCGCTGATCCGCTCACTGGCCGCCGAACTTCCGAATGATTTTCACGAGCTCGGAGACGACCTCGGGCTTCTCGGCGAGGTCGGGGCTCGCGGGCATGATCGGGCTCTTGCCCACTGCCGCGCCGCCCATGACGATGGTCTTGGCGAGGTCCTCGTCGGTGACGCTCTTCTGCCACTCCTGGTCCGTATAGTTGCGCGGCTTCGGGGTCAGCGCTGCCGCTCCCGGGCCGTCTCCGGTGCCGTTCTCGCCGTGGCACACCGCACAGCGGCTCTTGAAGAGCGTGCGGGCTGCGGCCGCGTGGTTCACCGCGGGCTCCGGGGGCGGCGCTTCGGCTTCGGACGGCACTGCGGTCTGCCCTTCGCTGACCTCGCCGGAGGGGGCCTCCTTCTTCGAGCAGCCGAGCACGAGAATTGCGGCCAAGCACATCGATCCGAGCACGAGCTTCGACATTCTTCCTTCTCCTGTTGCACACCGGTCGGCGGTCGATTCCGAGGCGCCCCCGGTCGAGCGTCGCCGACGATCAGCCGACCAAGTCCCTCCGGTGGAACTTCCTCCAGGCGGCGCCCAGCGCCGCGCTGCCCAGGACGAACGGCCAGGTCACCCCTAGCACGAAGGTCCAGTTGGGGCCGAGCTCGTTCGCGATCCAAAAGCCCACCGGGCCGAAGATCCCGAGCTCCGGGTCGAACGCCGAGAGCAGCGCGAGCCGCGACGCCTCGACGGGGTTCAGCGCCGTGAGCACGAACACGAGCTCCGGGCGGACGCGCATCTCGAGCAACAGGCCGATCAGCGCGAAGTCGTGAAGCGCGACGCCGGCCAGCCACGCGAGCAGCGCGAGCACGATCGCGCGCTCTCCCGTCGCGCAGAACGTGGAGAGGGCGATCCCGATACCGGTAAATGCGAACACCAGCGCTCCCCCCACCGTGAGCGCGCGCGCGACCAGCACGACCAGGCCCGGCTCGAGCTCGGAGCTGAGCAAGCCCGCGGCCAGCGCGACGCCGAGCACGACGACGAGCGGTGTGATCAGCAGCAGCAACCGCGACGCGAGCAGGCTCACGAACCAGTCGCGGCGCTCGCACGGCTGCGACAAGAACAGCTCGAACGTCCCGTTCGCGCGCGCCCGGACCACTGCCTGACAGGTCGCGACCAGGGAAACGAGCGGCAACAGCACGACGATGGCGTTCGAGGCGTTCAGCACGACGCGGGTGATGCCCGTGAACCCCAAGACCGACGATTCGCGGAGACCGAGCCAGACGAAGGCCCCGAACGCGACCAGGTACGTCGCGGCGGAGAACGCGACCCAACGCGAACGGACCGCGTCGGCGAGCTCGAGGCGAAGCAGCACCGAAATGCGCCCGGGCCCGTTCGGAAGCCCTGGAAGCGCGACGGGCGCGCTCATGGGCGCCTCGCTGTTCGCCGGGCGCGGATCGACGCTCGAACCGCCGAGAAATCGAGGGACCCGTTCGCTTCGGGCACGAAGCCGTAGCCCATGGGCGACGGTGCGCCGCTCGCGTAGCGCGCCGCTCGGGCGTCCACCCAGCTCGTCCCGTGGCGCACCCAGACGCCCCGGGGCGGGCTCTGGGCCTCTTCCAGGTGCTCCACCATGCAGCCGATGTCGTCGAAGTACAGGTGCTCCGCATCTGCCGTCAGCACCTGACCCGCGTACCGCGGCTCGCCGAGCAGCATCCTGCAGTGCCCGCAGGCCTGCTTGCCCCAAAAGGGATCGCGCGGCCCCGCCCCTTCGCACGCGGCGACCCACGCGAACAGAACGAACAGCAACGAATACAGCCTCATCACCGAGCCTCCCCGAGGTGCCGCGTGAGCTCCGAGTCGCGCGCCGCTTCGGACTCTTCGTGCAAGGTGAAGTCGCGCCGCACGCGCCCGTCTTCGAGCTCCACGATCCGGTCGACGAGCGCCGTCACCTCTTCGATCCGGTGCGACGACAGGATCGAGATGCGGTCGGGCGGGCCCTCGGCGAGCTGCTCGAAGAAGCTGCGCCGGGCCGCCGCGTCCAGGTTCGCGGTGGGCTCGTCGCACACGATCACGCGCGGGACGGCCGCGAGCGCGAGCGCGGCCAGGAGCTTCTGCTTCATGCCGCCGGAGAGGTCGCGAAAGCGGGTCTCGCCGAGGGCCCCGAGCTCCAACCCCAGCCGATTCGCGCGCTCGGCGACGGCCGCGAGCGGGATGCCACGAAGCGTCGCGATGGCACGCGTCACCTCCGCGACCGGTGCCTCGAGGGGCGGCGCGATCTGCGGGATGTAGGCCAGCCGTCGCAGCGCGTGGTGCGGCGTCGTCGCCACGTCGAAGCCGTCGATCGTGATCCGACCGCTCACGCGCAGAAGGCCGAGCAGCGCGCGGAGCAGCGTCGTCTTTCCCGAGCCGTTCGCGCCGATCAGCGCGATGCGCTCGCCCGGCTGGATTTGCAGGGTGACGTCGCGGAGCACCGCGAGCTTGCCGAACGCCTTGGACACCCGCTCGACGTGGATCATGGATGGCCTCCCATCGACTCCGCCGCGGTGGACGCGCGGGCGGGCCGGAGCGCCACGGCTCCGCCCGGGATCCGAGGCGGACCGGCCGTCATCGGCTGCATGCGGGGCCGCTCGTCCACCAGCAGTCGCTCTGCGGAGAACACCGGGAATACCCGCGCCATTGCGTCGATGAGCGCCAGGCTCAGGGTCCCGTCGAACAGCCGCAACGCCGGTCGCGACTCGAGCAGCGCGCTCGAGAGCCGCTTCACCTCGTGCGCGACGTCGCCGGTCCCGTCTCGATCGAGATCGTATCCGGCATAGTCCGACCAATAGTTGTGCTCGAAGCGCGTCCCGAGCGCGTCGCCCCCGCCCTCGACCTCGACCGCGGTCCGGTTCCGCGTGAAGTCGTTGTGCGCGAACGTGACGCCCTGCTCGGAGCCATGATACCGGAGCCCCACGTCGTTGAGCGCGAGGACGTTGCGCGAGAATCGCACCGGGGTCTTCGCCGAGCGCGGGGTCCGATCCAGGTAGGCGCCGACGGTGTTCGCGACGATCCAGTTCCCGTCGATGCTCACCGAGTCGCTCTCCTTGAAGCCGATGCCCACTCCGGCGGGGCCGCGCGAGCCCAACAGGCGGTTGTGCTCGATGCGGACGCCGGAGCTGTACATCACGAACACCCCGACGATGTTGTGCGCGAGGTGACTGTCGCGCACGACGGCGTCGTGCGCATGCATGAAGTGCGTGCCATAGCGGCTGTCGAACACCTGATTGCCCTCCAGCCGCACGCGTCGCGAGTACCAGACGACGAGGTCGCGCGTGTTCTCGACGACACACTCACGGACGACCGCGTCGTCCGCCTCCCAGAGCTTGATCGCGTCGCCGGAGAGGGCGCGATCGCCGGACCCGCGGAAGAGGCTTTGCGAGAGGACGCAACGCGTGCACGTGCTCAGCACCACGCCGAACAGAGCGTCCTCGACGAGCACGCGCCGGATCGTCGTGTCCGGCGCGGTGGCCTTGATGGCGGCGTCCTCCTGGGTGTGGCGTCGTCCGGAGCCGCGGACTCGCAGGTTTTCGACCTCGACGCCGGGCGCCGCGATCGTCAACACCGTGCCCGTGCCGGTTCCGGAGAGCGTCGCGCCGTCTTCGCCACGCAAGGCCAGCGGGCGACCCACGACGAAGTCGCCGCGATACGTC
Organism: uncultured Sorangium sp.; assembly: GCA_964475255.1. Classification (GTDB taxonomy): domain Bacteria; phylum Myxococcota_A; class Polyangia; order Polyangiales; family Polyangiaceae; genus PMG-095. The sequence continues at coordinate 9,309 of CAYYWA010000032.1, read as the reverse complement.
CGCGCGCGCAGCCACACCTCCCTGGGGCCGTCATCCATCGCGAGCAGGGCCTTCAGCGCCGCCTCGTCCTCCGCCACCGCGGCACCGGGTGGCGCCACGCGCTCTCGGGGTCCCGCGAGCGCCACCCGCGGGCTCGAGACCGAGGGCTCCGCGCCGCCCTCTGCGGGCGCGTTCCAGAGCGCCACCGCGGAGAGCAGAGCGAAGAGGTCGGCCGCGACGGCGAGGCGCCTCACGCGCTCTCCTTGCGCCCGGGCCACCACCGCTCGCCGCGGAAGGCGAGCGCCGTCCCGAGCCCTGCGATCACTGCGGCGCCGGTCGCCATCCAAAAGCCGATGCCCGGCTGCGCGAACGTCATGAACTGCCCGATCACCCCGTTGCCGAACAGCGTGGGCGTGAACGGGGGCAGCTCGATGGGCGCCCGGGGGTCCAGGTCGTGACCGAAGCGGTGCAGCCAATAGAGGCAGTCCGCGATGAACGCGAGCGGAAACGTGATGAGCGGCGCGCTGAGCACCAGCACGAGCCAGCGCGGGCGCACCAGCGCGCCGATCAGCGCGAGCACCACGAAGGCGTGCACCGCGTGCTCGGCGAGCGCCCGCTCGAGCGGCGCCGCGGCCGAGAGCGATGCCATCCCGATATAGTGGTTGAGGACGTCGATCTCGCGCACGTCGCCGGTCACTCGATCCAGCCAAACCTCCAGGCGCAGTCCCTTCGGGTACTGGGGCGCGTAGAGCGTGAACGACCAAAAGGGCCGAACGAGCGCGCTCGCGAGCAACACCGAGGCGCTCACCGCGCAGGCGACGCGAGGGAGCGCGCTCCGACCGAAAAGGGGCGTGGTTCGAGCGAGTCGCTTCGCGCGGGGGACCGCGGGATTGGTCAGGTCGCCCCGCTCGCTCGGCGGCGCGCTCGGTTGAACGCTCTCACTCACGGTGCCTCCTTCGCCTTGGGTTTGACCAGGAGGTACCCGACCATCTCGAGGTGCAGCGCGGAGCAGAACTCCGTGCAGTACATCGGGAACACGCCCGGCACATCGGCCTTGAACGTCACGTTCTCGTGCTTGCCCGGCTCGAGGCTCAGGTGCACGTTCGACATCGCGATCGTAAATCCGTGCGTCTGGTCCTCGGCTTGCTCGAGGTTCGTGATGTGCAGGTTGACGGTGTCGCCCTCCTCGACCTCGATTCGATCCGGCTTGAAGTGGCTGCGCACCGCCGACATGTAGACGTCCACGACGTCTCCGTTGCGCACGATGCGCTGGTTGGTTCCGGTGACGGCGTGAGGATCCACCGCGTTCTCGATCGGGTTGTAGCCGGCGCGATACGCGCTGATCGGCTTCAGCTTGTCCGCCTTGATCATCTGAGCGTAGTGCGGCTCACCGATGCCGATCGGCATGTCGTAGAGGAGCCGCATCTTCTCCCCCGTGGTATCGATGAGCTGGAATGCCTGCGGGTACAACGGGCCAACCGGGTTGAAGCGGTCGAGCGACATCTTGTTCATGGCGACCACGTATCGCCCGTCGGGGCTCACGGTGTCTCCCTCCGCCGAGAGGATGTGCCCGATGTTGTAGTGGACGGAGATCTTGTCCACGAGCTTCAGGTCCTTGACCGACCACTTGGCGACCTTGCTCTCGATGAACCGCGAGGTGCACGCTACGCCCTTGGCGGCCAACACGGTGTGCAGCGGCCCCAGGCCGAGCTCGGCCTGTCCACGAATCGACTCTCGAAACGGGAGAATCGGAATTCCGTAGGCGTCCCGGCCCTCGAACTTCTTCTGGGCGATCAAGCTCTTGATCTTGGCGAAGTCGTAGACCGTCGCGTTCGTATCCAGCTTCCCTCCGACGACGATCGCCTTTCCGTCCGGAGTGACGTCGCATCCGTGCGGGCTCTTGGGCTCTCCGATCAAGGTCAGCACGCCCTCTTGCGCGGCCACGGCCATCGGCAGCACCTTCACGCCCTTGATGGTCTGCGCCTTGCCGGCTGCCACCAGCGCCTCTGCCGCCCGCACGTCGATGACGTGCAGGTAGTCCATGTCGTTCTGGGAAGCCCCGCTCTCGATCGGTGGATTGCCTTCGAGCGTGCCGCCCACCGCGAGCTCGGCGTTGAAGGAGTTGATGAAGACCCACCCCTCGCTGTCGAGCTTACCCGCGTCGGCGAGGTCTTGCATGTAGGGCGGCAGCTCGATGGCGAAGCTCTCCTCCGGCACGACCCGCCCGTTCTCGCGATCGAAGCGCCAGAACATCGCGAGCCCGCGGTATTTCGTGGCGTATTCCGAGATGGGGGCGTACTCGCGACCGAGCGGCGCCGGGTACTGACTCGTCTCGATGACGTAGCGGGTGTTCGGATCGACGAAGGCGCCCCCGTGATCGCTCATCACCAGGGGATTGGCGACGATTTGCTTCGTCGTGAAGTCCTTCAGATCGACGACGGCGATTCGTGCGTTCGCCTTGTCGTTGACGAACAAGAACTGACCGTCGTAGTCCCCCTTCGTCTCCGAGAGGTTCGGGTGGTGCACGTCGGCCCAGGTGATCCGACGTCCGAGCTGCGCGCCGCTCGCGAGCACGCGATCCGTATCCCCGCCGTAGCCGTACCCTTGCCACGGCTCCGGTGTGAACACCGCGATCACCTTGAGCAAGCGCATCGACGGCACGCCGATCACCAGCACTTGCCCGGACTGTCCGCCGGACGCGAAGATCACGTACTCGTCGCGCTTCCCCGAGGGCACGTAGGTTTTCAGGGCCGCCTCGACGTCGACCTCTCGCAGGCCGCGCGTGCGCATGAGCTCTCGTATCGACGCGGAGGCCTGGAGCGCCCCGCTCTGGCGTTCCTTCATCTCGCGCTCGGCCCTGTTGACGCACGAGAGGCCGACGACGCTGACGAAGAGCGCGGTGCCCGCACGCCGGAGCGCGCCGCTCGACCCCCAGCGCATCGCATGTCGGGAGCGCCGGTACACCGGTGAGGAGCTCGGATCGCCGTGATTCATGAGGAGTGCCGCCATCGCAGGGCTGCTTAGGCAAGCAATGTGCCGTGTGAGTGTGAACTTGTGATTCGAGGAAAATGCATTTCGAAACGATGCGGGACTCCAATCGCCGCAGTCCTTGCAGCGGCGTCGTGCGCCGCGCGCAATCGCTGCACGCCGACGAGCTCCGCGCACACGACCGGGCACGGTGTTCGGGCAGCGGATTCATCGGCGTCGTCCTTCGACGTAGGGCGTGCACCTTCTCGGCCCGCATCAGGCGACCGAGGACGACACCGGCGTTGTCGTTCGAATCCCGATGTTCGAAAGAGCTCGAACGGAATTGCTTTCACCCGTCTCTCACACGCCGTCGACGGTCCCACGACTCGGGTCGAGCGCGCGGCGGTGCCTCCCTGGCACCGCGAAACGCCGGAGCCACGAGGAGAGGGCGCGATTCGGGCGTTTCCGACCCTCGAAATGGGCTCAGCCCTGCGCTCCGAGCATCGGCAATCGGCGACCCGGCTGGTAGACACAGAGCGGATCGGACGCGAGCAGATCGCCCGTGAGCGCGAACGACCGAGCGCGGGAGCCGCCGCAGATCCGTCGATACTCGCACTCTCCGCACTTGCCGTGCAGCCCGTCCGCGTCGCGCAGGGCGCGGAACGTCGGGTGCGTTCGGTAGACCTCGAGTGGGTCGTCCCGCCGCACGTTGCCGCACGCGACGGGCAAGAAACCGCTCGGATAGAGGTCACCGCGATGCGAGACGAAGAGGAAGCCGCGTCCGTCGTTGATGCGCTCGCGCTCCCGACCCGGGACGCCGAAGATCGCCGTGGGCTGCCGCCGTTTGCGCTGCGCGAGCACGCGTCGGTAGTGCGGAGCGGCCGTGGTCTTCACCGCGAAGCGCACGCCTTCGGCGATGTCGGCGAGCTCGTCCAACGTGGCCTCGACGGCTTCCGGCGACGGCAACATCTCCGCGGAAGCGCGCCCGGTCGGAACCAGGTAGAACACGCTCCACAGCACGCTGCCGAGCCGCTCGACCAGCCCCGCCATCTCGCGGAGCCGCCCGATGTTGCCGGCGTGCACGGACGTGTTCACCTGCGTCGCGATGCCGCACGCCTTCGCGTGCTGGAGAATGCGCTCGGCGTCGGCGAAGCTTCCGGACACGCCTCGGAACGCGTCGTGAACCGCTGCGTTCGGCCCGTCGATGCTGATCGCCAGCCGGGCGAGGCCCGCCGCGGCGAGCCGCTGGATCAGCGCCCCGGTCACGAGCGGCCTCGCCGACGGCGTGAGGCCCAGCCGCAAGCCCGCTCGCGCTCCGTGATCGACGAGCTCCACCAGATCGGGGCGCTTCGCGGGATCTCCGCCTGTTAGCACCACGAGCGGAACGCGCGCGGCCGCCAGCCGATCCAGGAGGCGCGCCCCTTCCTCGAAGCTCAGCTCGTCCGCGTCGCGGTGCGGCTGCGCGCAGGCACGGCAGTGCTTGCACACGAGATCACACGCCTGCGTCATCTCCCAAATCGCGATGAACGGACGCTCTTCGAAGTTCATGCGCCCCGCGAGCGTGCAACCAGCATGCCCGGTTCCCGCCTCCTCGATGCCCACAACGGCGGCGACGTGCCTGCGACGCGTTGCGCTCGGCGGCGAGGCCCGCGCAGCTCGTGCGCGGCCGCTCTGACCGCACGCAGAACCTGCGGATGAGCAACCCGCGGCGTTCCGAGGTCGAGCTGCTGCATGCCGGCGAGCTGCGGGGAGCCGGTCGAAGGGGGAGCGTTCGAGATCGGCTGCCGGGACCTGTCGGAAGGTGAGTGAACACCGACCGTCCGGGGGGGGCGCGGTAGGTCGAGCGAACCGAGCTCCGGGAGCGGAGCACAACGCGGACTGGAGAGCCATCAACGGAGGCGGCACGGACTGTTTGGAGAGCGATCCCACCCGGACGAGCGCGAGATCGCGCCGCGAACACCATCCTCGATATTTCAGCGCCCCCGGTGCCGCGATTTCGGGTTTGGATTCGTTTTGGCCGCGCTTCGCTGCGCGCTTCTGTAGACTCCGATTTGGCGGACGGCGTGAAGACACTCGACTGGTTGATGGCTTCGGATCCGGCGGTTCGCTGGCAGGCGCTCCGCGAGCTCACGGATGCGTCGGACGCGGTGATCGCCGCGGAGCGTGGCCGCGTGGCGCGGGAAGGGCTGGGCGCGGAGATTCTCGCCCGGCAGGCGCCGGACGGCGCGTGGCACCGGGACGGCGCGCCGATGTGGGCGCCGACGCTCTTCACGGCACAGCTGTTGCGCGCGACCGGCGTTGACCCCGCGGACCCGGCCGTGAGCGCGGCGATGGAGCGCCTCGAGGAGGGGTTTCGCTGGGACGAGGAGTTCGGGAGCAAGCCGTTCTTCGAGGGGGAGGTGGAGCCGTGCATCAACGGCGGCGTCCTCGCGCTCGGCGCGTACTTCGGCCGCCCGAAAGAGAGCCTTGCGCGTCGCCTCCTCGACGAGCAGCTCGACGACGGCGGATGGAACTGCGAAGCGCCGAAGAGCCGGCGCTCGTCTTTTCACACCACGATTTGCGTGCTCGAGGGGCTCATCGAGTACGAGCGGGCGGTTGGTCCTGCCCCCGAGATCGCTGCGGCCAGGCGGCGCGCGGAGGAGTACTTGCTCGAGCGCGCGTTGTTCCGGCGGCGCTCGACGGGCCAGGCGGCGCTGCCCGCTTTCCTCGAGCTCGCGTATCCGCCCCGCTATCACTACGACATCCTCCGAGCGCTCGACTACTTCCGAAGCGCTGGAGTCGAGCCCGAGCCGCGCATGAGGGAGGCCGTGCAGATCCTCGAGACCAAGCGGCAGCCCGACGGTCGATGGTTCCTCGAGCGCTCCCACGACGACGTCCTCGCTTTGCCATTCGGCGAGTCCGTCGGTGAGCCAAGCCGGTGGAACACCCTCCGGGCCCTCCGCGTCCTTCGCTGGTACGCGCGAGCGCCACTCGAACCCGCGAACCGCGCCTCCGAGCGCCTCCGAGCTCAGTAGGTCTCATCCAGGGGAATCTCGAAGCACACCACCCGAGACGGGCGCCCATTCGCAAGGCCGTGAGCCTCGAGCTCGCCGCCGCTCGCCTACACGCGGATTTCCCACCGTGGCTACCGTCTCCAAGTGAGCGTAGATCCGCGCGAAGGCTCGTGCCAAAGTCGAGCAAGGAGCTTTCATGCGCACGTTTCGTTGCGGATTTGCGCTCGTCGTGTTCGTTCTCATCGCCGCGTGCAGCGGGACGGACGACGACACGGGTGCGGGCAACTCGGGGGGCTCGCCTTCGGGCACAGGGGGCACGGGCGGAATGGTTGGAGGCTCCGGTACCGCGGGCTCGAGCAGCGGTGGGGCGCACTCGGGCGCTTCCGGCGGAGCGAACGACGGAGGCACCTCCGGCGGCGCGGGCGTTCCCAACGGTGGAGGCACGTCCGGGACCGCCGGCACCGTTCAAGGCGGAATGGCGGGCGAGGGGAATGCCGCGGGCGCGCCGGGCACCACTGATGGAGGAGCAGGCAACGAAGCGGGTGCGCCCAATCCGGCCGGGGAAGGCGGAACCATGGGCGAGGCCGGCGCCGACGGCGATGCGGGCGCCGCGGGTCATGATTCCGGTGGAGCGGGGGCGAGCGGCGCCCCCGACGAGCCCATCGGCCTCTCGTGGCCCATCGACTGCATCCCCGACGAGACCTGCGTCAACCTCGACTATCCCGACATCGACGAAGACGGCGAGGCTCACGACTGCGGCGAGCCGGGGTATCTCGGTCATCAGGGCACGGACATCGGCATCACCTTCGCCGCGCAGGCAGCTGGCACTGCCGTGCGCGCGGCAGCCGATGGAGTCGTGCTCTTCGCCTTCGATGGCAAATACGACCAGTGCCCGAATGCCGACGAGCCCGACTGTCAAAACCCGCCCGACTACGTGCCTGGCGCGACCGCCGGCACCACCGTGTGCACCCCCGTCGGTCCCTACTGCGGCACCGGTGAAGAAGGCTGCTTTTGGTGCTTCGCAGGCGGCAACGTCATCGTCATTCGCCACGAAAACGTCCCCGGCGTCTTCGCCACCCGCTACGACCACCTGAAGAAGGGCTCCGTCCTCGTTCAACCCGGCGACGTCGTCGAGCGCGGACAGAAGATCGCCGAGGCAGCGAGCGCCGGAAACTCCACCGGCCCCCACCTCCACTTCGAAGTATGGGGCACCGGCTTCTACGAGCTCGCCGATCCCTGGGCAGGCCCCTGCGGCCCCAACACCGGCCCAAGCCTCTGGGCCTACGACCCTCCGTGGGCAGGGTGACCAGAACGCCGCTACGAAGCTCGCCGATCCCTGGGCAGGCCCCTGCGGCCCCAACATCGGCCCAAGCCTCTGGGCATATGCCCCGCCTGGGCAGGGTGACCAAAAGCGCTGCACACGAGATGCGGTCAATCTCGGAACCTATCCAGCGTCAATCATGCTGCAACCGCCCTTCGGGTCGCTTGCTCGTCTCTGTCTTGCGGTGCACTGGAGTGCCCCTCTGTTTCGAAGCATGCCAGTTCGCTCCCTCGGCCCGCACCCCCACGCCCGACTTGAGCTCGGCGGGTGAACACGACCGCACGTGAGCCTGCACAAGCTTCGCCCAATCAAGCGACTCGCAACTCCCCGCGGCATGGACGCCAGTCACCCGAGCACCAGAGGTCCCGTCGAGAATCACGCCGCGCGAGGCTCCTGCTACCTGTGAACCGTAGGATCATGCCGCGCGAGGCTCCGTTTCCTGCGGACCGTAGGATCACACCCGAGACTCGAGCTACCTGTGAACCGGACGTCGCCCGGGATCGGGGCGCCACGAGGCGCACCGGATTCGCTGCCCCGGACCGCTTCGCGTGGAGGTCGACATCCGCCCAATCAAGCGGGTCGCTCTCCGTGACGATTCGAGCTCAGCGAGTGGACACTGCCCTACCTGAGAGTGCGCTTCTCATCCTGACGAACGGGGGTCTTGTTTGCGCGCGGATTTCGGCGGCCTGGGCGCGATGTCGCCTGCCGAGAGCTGGATATCGAGCTCGTAGATGACGCCTACGGGCGACCAGGTCTTCGTCGAGGCGGTCATTGGGGGCACAGCTCCGCATCCGGTTGCTCCGGCGCGACGAGCCCAGCTCGGCGGCGCATTCCCACGCTCAGATCGGCGCAGCCCGCCCGTCCGGACAGGCCGCGTCGCGGCACACGACGAGGTCGCCCTCGAGCCGACACCTCTTGATCTCGGCGACGCTCGCGACTGAAAGCAGCTATCGCCCGAGACGCTTCGAGCGCGTCGAGCCGAGAACCCAGAACGAGGCTTGCCGCGTGAAGCGTCGCAATGAACATCGACGCTCCTCGAATCCCCGTCGCCTCCATAGCAGGGGCGGGGAGCCGCTCCACCAGGCGGCGTCGAGCGATACCGGGCCACCTCGCCCTGCTTTCCTCACGTGCGCCCGAACGAGTTCCGCCCAATCAAGAGCGGCGCGCTCCGGTGCTCCCCCAACGCACCAGGGAGCAGCTCGGCGGTGCCCGATATCGAACACTTGAGTCGCAATTCCTTGAATCGGTGTCGAGTCGTGAAATGCGGATTTGACCGTTGAGGCGTGCGTGGCTAAGGTGTCTGCACACCGCGTGGGACAGCTCTCGTTTTCATTTCCCAACGGCTGGGGTGGTCGCCGTCGTGGAGCCGGGCGCAAGCGCGTGGGGGCGCGGCCGTGCGTTCCTCATCGGCGGCGTGCCGAGCATTCCAAGGCGCATCCCGTTCACGTGACGCTGCGCTCGGTACTCCGGTCGCTTCGGAGCCAGTACGTTTTTTCCTACGGTGCGCCTCGCTATTGCGGAGGCGAATCCGCGAGCCCCGCACGCGTTTCGCGTCGTCCACTTCTCGGTGCAGGCCGATCACGTGCACCTGTTGGTCGAGGCGCTCGACAAGCGCGCTCTCAGCGCCGGAATGCGCGGCCTCGCGATTCGCATCGCGCGCCGCGTGAACCGCCTGGTCTTTCGGCGCGGTGCCCTCTGGGCGGATCGCTGGCACGGGCGCGCGCTCACGACCCCGCGCGCCGTCCGCCAGGCCCTCGTTTACGTCCTCAACAACTTTCGCAAGCATCATCCCACGAACCAGGGCCCGTTCGACCCGTTCTCCTCGGCGCCCTACTTCGAGCATTTCGCTGAGTTGACCGGCGCTCCCATCCACGTCGCCGGGCACGTCGTCCCGCGGGCCCTCGCACCACCTCAAGTCTCTCCGCCGACTCTTCCTCCCAAGACCTGGCTTCTCCGTACGGGCTGGCTTCGATACGGGCGTGTGAGCGCCTTCGAGAAGCCGCGAGCTGCTGAGCCTAGATTTCGGGCTTTCTAGTCGGGGAAGGCCGA
>CAYYWA010000031.1:0-26878 GCA_964475255.1 uncultured Sorangium sp. | reverse complement strand
GACGGGATGGGCAACCTCCTGCTGAAAGCGACGGAGGCGAACAACTACACGTTCTCGAGCACGCTCAGCGTGTCCGTCACGCCCGTGGCTCCCAACACGGAGCTCTTCTTCGACTGGAGCCAGCTCAACAAGGACTTCTTGGGGCACCCCCTCGATCCCCTCACCTCCATCGACATGGTGTCGCTCATCGTGTGGAACCTCCCGCACGATGAGATGGTCGCGAAGCTGAACAAGGACGAGCTCAAGGCGGCCTTCGTGCACTCGCCCGCGGCGCTCTACACGATGAAGCAGAAGACCTCCGCGAGCCTCTTCGAGTTCATCGTGCCTGGAGGCGGCGAGCTGCCGCGCGACGAGCTCATGGCGCGCTTGGATCCGACGAAAGTCGATCCGGCGACGCATACCTACACGGTGATGCCCGCCGAAGGCGTCAACATCGGCGAAGGCGTGCGAATGGTCGCCGCGTTCCGGCTCGATCCGACCACCACGAATCAGACCGTCACGATCACGCCGGAGTCGACCCAGCTCACCTCGCTCACGGCCACGCTCTCGACGCTCACGCCCGTGCTCGTCCCCGCTGCACAGGCTGCCATCGCCGTCGATTGGAGTGACATGATTGCGCGCAAGGCGCCGAACGCCTTGGGCCGCGAGTGGACGGATCGCTCGGTCACCGAGGTGATGGTCGCCCACTACACCGAGACGCCCGCCGAGCTCGAACAGCAGTTCCTGAACCTCGAGCTCATCGCCGAGGGCATGTGGCGCGGCGAGGTCGTCGCCGGAGCCTCGCTCGCGCTCTCGCAGCTCAAGGACACCTCGGGCCAGCCTTTCACCGGCATCGACGCGAACGGCACCTGGGTCCTCGCCCTCATCTGCGGCACCTGCGCGAACCCGGCGCCCTGGTATCTCACGATCCTGAAGCCGTGCCCGTAGCGCTTCGATGACGGGGCTCGTCGGACTCGGGCTCCGAGGCGGCGCTCCGAAGTGAGACGCGCTCCCGAGCCCGAGCTCAGGGCGTCGAGGGGGCGCTGGAGTGCCGGTCGGTGTTCGGGGGCTCGTCGAGCGCGCGGCCCTCGACGTCGATGACGCGGCCCTGGGATGGAGCACGGGAGTGGGGGATGACGCGGAGGATGACCGAGCGATGCCCTCCGACGAAGTGCCCGGCGAGGCGCCTCTCGAGGGCGTGAGCGACGAGCCGCCGCGAGGGCGGCAAGAGGAGCAGTAGTCCCAAGACGTCCGAGATGACGCCGGGGACGAAGAGGAGCACCGCGCCGGCGAGCACGAGGACCCCGGCGGTGAGCCCTTCGTCCGGTGCGCGGAGCTCGACCGTGGCGCGGTGCCAGCTCCGCAAGACCCGCAAGCCTTCTCGCTTCGCGAGCCAAGCGCCGCCCACCGCGCTCACGAGGACGAGCCCGAGGACCACCTCGAAGCCGAGCCAGGAGCCAAGGTGCACGAGCAGCCAGAGCTCGGCAAAGACGAGGAGGAGGAACGACGCGGCGAGCCAGCGCACCCAGTGCATCTAAGGACGCAATGGGAGCGGAGCAAGCCCCGCGCCAGCACCTTCCGTGCTGCTGCCTCGCGAGGCCGCTCGCGCCGGCTCAGCCTAGATTTCGGACTGACGCCGGAGGGGATGGTCGAGACCGAAGCGGATTTGGAAGACGAATTCGCGTTCGGCGCGCCAGCGATGGCAGCCTATCGCGAGCACGACGGGCGCGAAGGCGGCGTGAAGAGGGCTCGGCCTTCCCCGACTCGCGGAGCAGCAGCGTGTCGTCATTGAACAAACCCGGCGCCGCGGCGAGCGCCACCGCAAAGGATGCTCCGCGTCCTCGTCGGGCGCCGGATAGTCGTAAACGAACTGGTTGACGTATCTTTCGAGCCGCCCGCTCGCGGGCTGCGGCAGAACGCCCAAGTTCACGTCCCGCCGAAAGATGTCGTAGCTCGCCGTGTCGACATCGACGGCAAACGTCGAGAGGGGATCGTGGAGCGCCCGAACGAACGGATTCGTTCCGGGCCAGCGCTCGCACAGCCTGACAACGCTGCCATGCACCGAGTACGTGCGCGTGTGCCTCTTCGAGCGCTGGTCCAGAGAGCGCCGAGATTTCCGATGGCCGTTGATGGTGGGCGTTGCGCTCAGCGGAACAGGAGCGCAATGCCAATCGCCACGAGGCCGATGCTGACGAGGCTGCGGAACGCGGCCTCGCTCAGGCGCGCGTGCCAGCGCTTGCCGAACCACAGCCCGAGGAGCGCCGCGGGGAGGATGGAGAGCGCGGTGCCGAGGCGCGGCGCGGTGAGCAAACCACCGGTGGCGCCCGCGCCGAGGCGCACCACGGTGCACGCGAAGAAGATGGCCATCAAGTTTCCGCGGAATGCGGTCTTGTCCACGCCCGCCAGTCGATAATAGAGGATGAGCGGCGGCCCACCCGCGCCGAGCATGCCAGCGAGCACGCCCGAGCTCAGGCCGACGGGGACCTGAGTCCAGTGCGGCCAGCGCACCGCGAGCGCGCGCGCCGAAGCGAGGAGCCCGACGCCGGCGAGCATCAACAACACCGCGAGCACCTGCAGCATGAACGCCGGTGGGCTCGTGACCAGGAGGTACGTGCCCGCGAGCGCGCCGAGAACGACACCAGCGCAGATCCTCCCGGCTTCACGCCACGCGACCGCCCGCCAGGAGCGCACCACGACGTAAATCTCGGCGGGCAGGCTCACCAGCATCAGGGCGATCACGAGGTCAGTGAGGTTCAGGGGCAGGAGCGCCAGGCACCCGAGCGCGATGAGGCCCGAGCCGAACCCCACCGTGACGTAGACCGCCTGAGCGAGCACGAGCACGGCGCACGCCACCAGAAACTGCGCAGGAGAGACGAAGACCGTTTCGATGATGATTCCTTTCAGGACGCATCAGCCCGAAATCCAGGCTGGGCTTTGCTCCGCGCCGTGCGAGGCGCCGCGCATCGTCGCGAGCTCTCGCTGCATCCGCGCGAAGACGAGATCCCGGAGCCGCCGATCGTCGCCGGCCGCTTGCTCGGGCGAGATCGGCTCGAGCACGCGCACGGTGACCGGCCTCGGTCGGATCCCGAGCTGCCCTTTCGGCAAAATCTCTTCCGTCCCCGAGACCACGATCGGAACGATCGGCACGCCAGCGCGAACGGCCATCCAGAACGCGCCCCGATAGAACGGCTTGAGTGAGCCGTCTTTCGAGCGGGTTCCTTCCGGGAACACGCACAGGCTGGAGCCCGAGCGGAGGGCGCGCTCACAAACCCGGAGCATGCGGCGGATGCTCGGCAGATGGCCGCGCCGGAGCGGAACGTACCCGTTCAGGTACATGTTCCAGCCGAGGAATGGGACGCGGAAGTTCTCGATCTTGCTCACCCAAAGGAAGGGCAAGCGGAGACCGTACACCGCGAGGATGTCCACGAGAGACTGATGATTCGCGACGTAGACGCACGCGCGGCCGTCCACCGCTCGCTCGCGCCCTTCCACGCGAATCCCCGCGAACGGCGCCCAAGCCAGATAGTGCGAAGCCCAGATGGACGTGTAGGCGTGCAAGAGGCGCCGCGGCCGCTGCCAGAACGTCGTGACGAAGATCACGAACGCAGGGACGAAGAGCAGCACGCACGTGGTGACCAAATAGGGCCAATACAGCGCATTGAACACGACGAGCGTCGCGCCGCTCAAAGTCCTCGGCCGTTCCATCCGCGCCGGAACTTACCCCAGATTTCGACCTGATGCCGGAGGGGACCCGCGCGATCACTGGGAGCGGAACCACGGTCAGAAATACCGGGCTTTCGCTTCGTAGCGGCCCACCTCGGGCTCCCGGCGCTCCTCCCAGCAGACGCGCGCGGGAACACCCGAGACCCGCCCGAGCGCCCGTTCGAAGCGGACTGTCATGTCGGAGCGCGCGCTCTTTCCGGGTTCGAGCTCGGCATGAACGAGGAGCTCGCCCGCCTCGCACTCCATGCGAAAGCGCGAGGTAGCCGTGGCGGCAACCTCGGGGTCGGCGAAGAGCGCCTCCTTGACCTGCTCGGGATAGACCAACCGCCCGGACACCTCGAGGCCGTGGCCGCGACCGCGCGCCACGAGAATCGGAAGGCGCCAGCGAGGCAGAAGGTCGCTCCGTCCCAGCCGCTCGAGGCGCCGCGCGAGCTCGTCGGCGCCGAGCACGTCCGCCCAGTCGCCCGTCGTGTAGCGCACGAGCGGAATGGGACGGCGCGGATCCAATGTGGTCACGACGAGTCGCGGGCGGCCCTCGATTGGAACCGATTCCAAGTGATGGAGCTCCGGAATGTAGTGAAGCAGGGACGGCACGAAGTCACACGGCCCGAGCACCGCTTCGCAGAGAGCTCGATCCTCCTGGAACGCGCGACGCAGGCGTCGAAGGTCGGCGGTTTCGTGCGCGAGGCTCAGAGCAATTTCAGAGACACCAAAGCTCGTCACCACGTGACCGTTCTCGGGACGCGCTTCGTCGTGGCCCAGGAGCCCTCCGACATAGACTCGAAACCCTTCCGCCACGAATTCGCCTCCGACTACGACGTGTATGGGACGACGACAGGCGCGGAGGCGCTCCTCCACCGCCCGCTCGAGGATGCGCTTGAGGAGCGGTGGCTCACCAATCACCACGATCTGCTCGACGTGCTCCCCGAGGTGACGGAGCACGGCGAGCGCTGGTTCCAGCCGCGCTCCAACCTCGGAAATCAGCGTCGTGCTGCTCGGGACGCGAACGCTCCCGGGGAGAACGTTGAGCAGCAGCGTGCGCCGCGCGCGCACGCCGAAGTGCACGTCGAGCAGGGTGTCGAGCCATCGCGTCAGAAACCGTGCTTCACCCCGGCGTTCCAACCCAAATGAGTAGGTCCCCGAATAACCCCCGCTCGTGAAGGCTAAAGTCACCGCCCCCAACTGGCCGTTCATACAGAGACGAGGAAGCTCGTGAGACTGGAACAGGAGCTCCTTGCTGGTCAGAGGAACGACTCTCCGGAAATCGTGGATCGTGAGCACGCGGCGCGGATCGACTCGGTGCTCCTCGAGTAACGCTCGGTAGACGGGAACGTGACGGGCGGCGCTCCGAAACACGGAAAGCGCCCGCCGTTCCGAGTCCAGCTCCGCGCCCTTCGGATCGCGCCGAGTCACGTGCTCGAGCGCGCGGCGCGCGAGGAAAGCAGCCAATTCATCGCTTAGCGACATCTTTGGGAAACCTCGATTTCGGGGACCATCAAACGTCGGTTTGCCGATTGACGCAACCGAGACGTCCGTCGCGCCGAAGCAGCTGAGAGGAACATGCGTGTTGCTTCACCTAGCCCGAACGACTCGCTTTATCCCGATCCTGAGCCTCGAAGCACGGTCCGTGTCCACCGCACGGTCGAGGAGCGCCCGCGCACGAGCGCTCAGGTACGTGTCGCCCGGCACCTTTTGAAACGCCTCCGCGCGCCGGACTCGCCGCTCACGATCCGAAGAGCCCGAGAGCCGCGAGAGCTCGAAACCGCATATCGCCTCGTGCACGACGTGTTCGTGGAACAAGGCTACCTGCGCGCGGAACCGGACGGGCTCCGCTTGCGTGTCTACGAGCTGAATCCGGACATGGCCACGTTCATCGCGAAAGCGGAGGAGCGAATCGTCGGAGTGCTGAGCGTCGTTTTGGACTCCTCCGAGCTCGGCCTGCCGTCGGACAAGGTCTTCGGAGCCGAGCTCGACGCGCTTCGCCGCGGAGCGCGGACCATCGCGGAGATCACCAACCTCGCCGTCGACCCCGCGTACCGCGGAACGAACCTGTTCCTCGAGCTCGCCCGCTGTGCCTCGACCCACCTGCTCGCCCGCCGCGTCGACCGCGCGTTCGTCGCCGTGAGTCGCGCCCACGGGGCCGTGTTCGAGTCCGTGCTCTGCTTCAGGCCCTGCGGCGAAGCCCGTTCCTACAGCACGGACCTCGTCGACATCGTGGAGGGACTCGCATGGGATGCGTCCGCCTTCGAGGCCGAGCTCTCGGCGCTCGACGCGCAGCTCCTCGTTCGCCCGGGACTCCACGCTTGGTTCTTCGACGAGAACCCCCGGGCCAAGGAGGAGCTTCGGGAGTGCCGCGACGCCGAGAGCGTCTTCTTTGCGGCGGACGTGCCGAGGGCCTTGCTCGCCCGAGCGCCTCACATCGCGGCGTGTCTCGCGCGGTCGGATCGAGCAGCGCTCGAGAGCCTCTGGGCACGACGCGCGCCCAGAGGCTGGAGCTCGCCGTGGAAACCCACGCGGTGGCACCTCCGCGACCGCAGGGTCCCGCCTTCGGACTTCCCCCGCTCGGCCGCGTAAAGCGGGTTGCCGCGGGCCCGAGTTTCCGCAAGAACTCCCGCCATGCTCGCTCAGCGAACCGTGCTGGTGGTCGCCCTTGGTGTGGCCGTGGCTGGCTGCCAGAAGAAGACCGAAGAACCTGCCGCCATGGAGGCGGCCACGCCGGCAACGGCGCCCAGCGAGGCCCCGAAGCAAGCCGAAGCACCGCAGGCGCCCGCCGCTCCCACGGGGCTCCCTGCGCCGCCGGACGTCGCCGCTCCGCCCAAGGACGCCCAGAAGACGGCGTCCGGACTCGTCACCCGCGTGCTCACACCGGGTACCGGCAAGCAGCACCCAACCGACTCCGATCGCGTGAAGGTGCACTACACGGGCTGGACGAAGGACGGGAAGCAGTTCGATTCCTCGGTGCAGCGCGGGCAACCGGCGACGTTCGGCGTTTCTCAGGTGATCCCCGGCTGGACGGAGGCGCTCAAGCTCATGATCCCCGGGGAGAAGCGGCGCCTCTGGATCCCCGCCAAGCTCGCCTACGGGGAACGCCCGCGCATGGGGGCGCCCGCGGGCGACCTCACGTTCGACGTCGAGCTGCTCGAGATCCTCGAAGCTCCGAAGACGCCCGAGGACGTCAAGGCGCCGCCTGCGACCGCGAAGCGCACGGCCTCGGGCCTCGCCTACCGCGTGCTCAAGGCCGGAACCGGCAAGCAGCACCCCAAGGCGACCGATCGCGTCACCGTCCACTATTCGGGGTGGACGACGGACGGCAAGCTGTTCGATTCCTCGGTGCAGCGCGGACAGCCGACGACCTTCGCGCTGAATCAGGTGATTCCGGGCTGGACCGAAGGGGTTCAGCTCATGGTCGAAGGCGAGAAGACCCGCTTCTGGATCCCGGCACAGCTCGCCTACGGTGAAAAGCCGAAGCGTCCCGGTGCCCCCTCGGGCATGCTCGTGTTCGACATCGAGCTCTTGCAGATCCGCTGAGGGGCGGAGCGCGCCGCCTCCCGCTCGAGGGAGCGTGGCCCAAGCGAAGCGCCACCCCGGGCGTGCCGGAAGGTCGAGGGACGGGACATGGGAGCTCAGCACTTCGCGGGCGGGCCCAACGTGGAGAGAGACCGGCCTGGACCGAGCAGATAGCCGTGCGCGAGCTCGCGTGGAGGGACGCCGAGCCGCTCGATGAGCTCGGGGCTCGTCGTTGCGACCACCAAGGTCACCTCGGGATCGTTGCGAAAGCGCTCGAGCAGCTCGTAGACGAGCCGCTTCGTGGCCGAGTCGAGATCCGCCTCGGGGTCGTCCAGAAACAGGAAATTCGGCGAGACCGCGAGCGCGCGGGCGAGGCTCACACGCCGCCGCACGCCCGCCGAGAGGTGTGCGGGCAGCGCATGGAAGTCCGCCTGACTGACCCGGAGCTCGGAGAGAAGCTCGCGGGCGCGCGCTTCGATCGCCTCCTCGTCCATACCGAACAAGTCCGCGTGGTAGCGGAGTGGGAGCGTGACGTTGCCGAGCGCGGACGTGTTCGAGAGCAGCCCGCCGCCGGAGAAGACGAACCCGCGCCGAACACCGTGGTGAACGAGCTCGCTCGGCCGACTCGGATTCGGAACGCGCCCCATCAGGCGCACTCTCCCGCCGGTCGCGGGGACGAGCCCCGCGCACACGTAGAGCAGCGTGGATTTGCCGACTCCGTTCTCCCCCGTCACGACCAGCGTTTCCCCCGCCCGCAAGCTCAACGTGAGGTCGCGCAGCACCCACAAGTCGCCGTAGCGATAGCTCGCGTGCTCGAGCTCGAGTGCGGGAAGCGCCGTCATCGTGGAGTCATCAGCGAACGCAAAGCGTCAGTAGAGGGGACGCGCGACCAGCCAGTAGAACAGCGCGGTCAACGCCGTGTCGTAAGCGACGCAGCCGAGCAGGATGCGCACCACCGCGGCGCTCGCCTTCTGCGGCACCTCGGTGGGCGAGCTCTTCACCGACAAACCATAGTGGCACGCGAGCCAGCCCACGATCGCGCCGAGGCCGACGCCTTTGGCGACGAACAGCACGAGGTCGTACGGAAGGAGCGCCCGCGCGATCCCTGCGCGGAGCTCCACCGGGCTCGGCCCGAGCACGACGTTCGCGATCAGCGCCGTCGCGAGCACGGCCACGACGCTGAAGTACACCATCAACGCGACCACGCTGAGCACCGTCGCGATCAGGCGCGGGAGCACGATGAAGCGCGGCGGGTCCACGCCGAGGGCGACGAGCGCCAGCACCTCCTGGTGCACCTTCATGTTCCCGAGCTCGGTCGCGATCGCGGTGCCGGAGCGCCCGGCCACGATGATGGCCGTGATCAGCGGCGAGAGCTCGCGCAGCACGACGGCGACCAGGATTTTTCCCAGGAGGTCGCCGTCCGCCGCCGGCACCATCAAGCTCGTCTGAATGACGAGCGTCGCGCCGATCAGGAGCCCGATGGCGCTCACCAAGCCGACGGCTTGGACGCCGGTAAACAGGATCTGACCGAGGGTGACGGCGCGTACGATGCGGCGCGCCCCCGCCCCGGGAGCTCCCACCGACGCGACGGCGAGCCCGAGCGTCCCGAGGAGCGCGGCGGCCGAGCGCGCCGTTCCGATCGCCGAACGGCCGACGCTGCCGAGGAGCCCGAGCCGCCGTCGGTACTCGGCGCGAGGATCGTACGGAAGCGTCGAGCGGGGCGGGCGCAGCGGGTCCTGGCTCGTAGACATCCGAGCTTTCCCGAGCGCCCGCCCGCGCGGAGCGCCTACCTCCGGAGCGCCTGCAGGCGCTCACGCGCCTCGGCGAGACCGTCGGTCTGGACGGCACGTTCGTACATCTGCATCGCCTTCGTGGACTCCCCGAGCGCCTCGTGGATCTCACCGAGCTTCAAGAACACCTGGCTCTTCGAGATCGGTGCCGCGCTGTCGAGTCGCTGCAACAAGAGCGCCCGATACATCTGCTGCGCCTTCTTGTAGTCGTGCGCCTTGATGGCGACCTCACCGAGCAACGTGAGCACCTGCAGGTTTCCGGGCTCGATGCGGAAAGCCTTGTCGAGCTCTTCGAGCGCGCGCTGCATCTCGCCGTACTCCATGTAGGCGGAAGCCAACCGCCGATGGAGCTCGGCGAGCTCGCGCGTGCGCTTCTGCCCGAAGCTCTCCACGACCCGTTCGAGCACGCGGACCGCGTCGCGGCCGCGACCGATCTTCGTGTAGTGGTCGCAGAGCTCGAGCAACAGCTCTCGATCTCGGGGTTTGATCTCCGTCGCTCGCTCGAGCAGCTCCGCGGCGCGCCCGACGTCGTCCGTGTGCTCGCTCAGGACGGCGGCCGCCTTGCGCAGCAAGAGCACGGCCTCTTCGGGATCCTGGGCGAGCTCCGCCTCGCGCGCATGGAGGTCGGCGAGCTTCCGGTAGTCGCCGAGCCCTTCGTAGAGCGGGCGCAAACGCTTCTGGAGCTCCCCGTTGCGCGGATCCGCCGCGAGCCCCCGTTCGAGGGCCGCCGCGGCGCGCGGCGTGTCGCCGAGCTTCTCGTACACCTCCGCGAGCTCGAGCGCGCGGCGCACCGCCTGCTCGTCCCGCGCGAGGCCGAGGAGCCGCTCCATCACTTCGGCGCACTCCTCGAGATGGCCGTCGGCCTTGAGCAGCCGCGAAAGCGCCGACAGCGCGCCGACGTGGTCCGCGTCGCGCTCGAGCACGGCGCGATAAGTGTCGATCGCGCGCCCGCGGTCCTCGAGACGCGACTCGTAGATGTCGCCGAGGCGCACCTGGAAGCGGAGCTCGGCCGCGAGATCGCCCCGATCGCGAGCGTCCTCGATCTGGCGCGTGAGCAGGTCCGCGAGGTCCTCGTCGCGCTGGGTGCGCTCGTAGAGATCGCTCAACCGCTCCACGGCCTGCTCCTGGCTCGGATCGTCGTCGAGCACGGCGCGGAGCAGATCGATCGCCGAGTCGCGCGACGCGAAGCGATCCTCGGTGAGGCGCGCCAGCTCGAGACGGAGCGCGCTCCGAATCGAAGGCGAGGTCGCGACGTCGATCAGCCGCTCGAGCAGGCGCCCGAGATCCTGATACCGGCCCTCCTGGTCGTAGAGCACGCGCAGAGCGTCGGCGGCGTCTTCGTCGTTCGGATCGTCTTCGAAGAGCTGCTCGAAGAGCTCGATGGCCTTCGCGGGGTCGTTCAGCCGATCGCGCGCGATCTCCCCTGCCTTGCGGACGAGTTGCCGCACGCTCTCGGGATCGGACGACAGCTCGCTCTGTCGAACGAGCAGGCTGAAGGCCTCGCGGTAGTCGCCCGCGAGCTCGCGCAGCACCGTGAGGCTGTCCAGCGCCCACGCGTTCATGTCGTCGTGGGCGAGCAGCTCGCGCAGGACGGATTCGGCCGCCTCGCTGTCGCCGAGCTCGTCGGCGAGCTCCTTCGCCTGCCGATAGAGCTCCTCCCGCCGCGCGTCGTCCACCTGAATGCGGGCGCGGCGTCGCAGCGTCTCGAACAGCTCGCGTTGCTGGCCGGAGGCGCGCTTGAGATCCTCGAGGCGCGAGAGCACGTCGTCGTTGTTCGGCTCGTAGCGGAGGGCCCGCTCGAGCGCGCGTTCGGCGCCCGCGTCGTCCCCTGCCCGCTCGCGGAGCCACTCCGAGAGGCGGAGGCAGAGCTCCACGGCGAGCTCCGCGTCGAGCTCCGGGTTGTGCTCGAGCGCCGAGGCGAGCGCATCGCCGGCCGCCTTCCATTCGCAGGTCCGCGCCGCGAGGCGTTCGAGCTCGTCGACCATCGAGCCGTCGTCGGGAGACTCGAGCACTCCTTGCTCGATCACGCGCTGGGCCGCGCGCGGGTCGAGCGCGTCCTCCTCGAGCACGCGTGCGTAGTTGCGCCGCGCCTCCGAGCGTTCGGCCACGCCGTCCGCGTGCTCCACGCGCTTCTCGTAGAGGCGCGAGAGGCGATCGGTGCGCCCGCGGGCTCGATAGACGCTCTCGAGCACCTCCGCGGCCTCGTCGAAGAGCTCGCGCTCTTCGGTGAGCTTCTCGAGCTCGGTCACGGCGGCCTCGTGCTCGGGCGCCCGTTCGAGCGCCGTGCGCAGCGACGCGAGCGCGCGAGCCGGCTCCCGGAACTCGTTCACGTAGAGCACCGCCAGGCGATAGAAGAGCTCGGCCTGGAGCGACTCGGACGACTCGACGAGCACGCGCCGCTCGAGCACGTCGGCGAGCGCCGCGTGGTCGCCGAGCCGCGTGTACAGGCGATCGAGCGCGAGCAAGAGCTCGGCGCGATCCCCCACCTGCTCGAGCGCCTTGACGAACGCCTCCACGGCGCGTCGATCGTCACCGAGTCGCTCCTCGGCGACGCGCGCGAGGCGCACGTAGAGCTCCTTCGCGAGCTCCGGCTCGAACGTCGCCGCGGCGCGCTCGCCGAGCACCTCGGCGTACCGCGCCCACGAGCCCGAGCCTTCGGCGAGGCGCGTGATTTCCCGGTGCAGCTCCTCCGCCTCCGGACGCTCCGCCAAGGCACGAAGCAACGAGGCTTCGGCGTCGCTGTTCCGCCCCAGGCGCGTCTCCTGCACCTCGGCGATGCTGACGAGCGTCTGCATGCGGTCGCCCGGATCGGTTTCCACCGTCAGGCGCAGCTCGAGCACCTCGGCGAGCTCCGCGAAGCGCGAGGTTCGTTCGAGAACGGGGACGAGCACTGCGGCGACCGCGGCGCGCAGGTCCTCGTGGTTCTCCCCGAGGGCCCGCACCTTCGCCACGACGTCGGCGTCCTCCGGAGCCTCGTCGAGGGCCTTGCGATACGCCTCGAGCGCGTCCTCGTAGCTCGCGAGCTTCTCGGAGAGGATATCGCCGATGTCGCGCTGCAAAGCCGCGCGCACGGCCGACTCGGAGCTCGACTCGCACTGGTCGCGCAAGCTGTCGAGCAGCTCCGGCCACATGCTCTCGGCACGGTAGAGCCGGTTCAGCGCGGTCACCACCTCGGGATCGCGCGGGCGCACCGCGAGCGCCTGGACGAGCGCCTCGATCGCGCGCGGGCGATCCCGGAGCTCCTTCTCGAAGGAGCTCGCCGCGAGCGTCAGCAGGTTGTACTTGAGGTCGGTGTCCTCGTCGTCGGCGAGCTCCACGCGACGCTGGTAGAGCTCGACGAGCCGCGGCGCGTCGCGCTTCACCTCGTAGAGCTCGATCAAGCAGTCGATCGTGAACGCGCTGTCTGGCTCGAGATCGAGCGCGCGCTCGTAGGCCTGAATTGCGCCGCCCGGATCTTCGAGCATGTCGCGCCGGGCTTCGCCGACGCGGCGCCACACGCTCGCTCGCTCCTCGTCGTCGAGGAGGAGGTCGGCCTTGGCCGTGAGCACGCGAACGAGCGTCGGCCAGTCGCTGAGCAGCGTCGCCAGTGCCTCCATCTTTTCGAGCGGCGCGATGTCCGTCTCGTCCGTCGCGCGCAGCCGGTCGTACGCATCGAGCGCGCGGCGCGGATCGTTGCGGTGCGTGTCGTGAATCTCCGCCAAGACGGCGAGCACGTCCCGCCGGCTCGGAAGATCCGGATTTTCCGCCAAGACCTCCTCGTAGACCTGCGTGAGCTGATCCCACGCGGCGGTCTCCTCGGTCAGGCGCTCGTACTCCCGGCGCACGTCGATGTCGTCGGGATCGATGCGCACCGCGGCCTCGAGCGCGCGCCGTGCGCGGCGGAGGTCCCCGCCACGACGCTCCCACAGGTCGGCCGTCTCGCGGAGAACGGCCACCTTCCCGGCCGCGTCCATCGCGAGCGCGAACCGATCCTCGTTGAGGTTGATCTGACGGCGCCAGTCGTCCGCTGCCTCGTAGAGCGGCCGCAGGATGTCCACGATGCGCTCACGAAGCCGCTCGTTCGTGCGCAGCCCCTCGAGCTCGGCGATCGCCTCGGCGTGCTCGGGCAGCATCCGCACGATCTCTTCTAATTGATCGATCGCGCGGTCGAGCTCGCCCGTGTGCACGTGCAGCCGGGCCAGCGCGAGCCGGTACTCGGCCGACTTCGCGGGCTCGAAGGCGGCTTCGGCGCGACGCAGGTGGAGCTCGGCGAGGTCGTTCCAGCGCTCGCGCTCGGCGTAAAGCTCGGTGAGCGCGTCGAGAGTCGGCTCGTCGAGCTCGTCGACCTCGAGCGCCGCGCGGTAGGTCTGGATCGCATCGTCCGGCCGCGCGAGCTCGTGGCGCTCGAGCGAGGCGATGGTGTGCAGCGTGCGCAGCCGCTCCGCGGGATCGAAGCGGTAGTCGAGCGCCTCGCGGTACAGCTTCACGCGATCCTCGTGGCGCGAGAGGCGCCGCAGGATTCCGTCGATCGCGTCGAACAAGGACCGGCTCTCCGGCTCGAACGCGAGCGCACGGCGATAGAGCTCGAGCGCTCGATCGGGCTTCTCGAGCTGATCGAACAGCTCGCCGGCGCGGCGCGCGAGCGCCGCGCTCGCGGCGTCGTCGGCGTCGATGAGCGCGAGCTCGGCCGCATAGATCTCCGCCAGCCGATCCTCGGCGCTCGCCACCTTGGCGAGCCGCTCGAGCTCGTGAACCGTGCTCTGGTCGGTGATGTCCTCGTGCAGGAGCTTGGCGATCGTCTCGAGCGCCGAGTGATAGTCTTCCTTCTGCTCCTCGTAGAGGTTCGCGAGCCGAGTCAAGAGCTCGCGCCGTTCCTCCGGATCGCTCGCGAACTCGAGCCGCGCTTGGATCGTATCCATCACGCGCGTGAAATCGGCGCGCGCGAGGTACACGGGCTCGAGCAGCCTGGCCGCCCGCGCCCGTTGCTCGAGCTCCGGCGCCTTCTCGAGCAGGTGCTCGAGCTCCGCGATCGTGCCCACGTGCTGCCGGTCGAGGCCGAGCGCCTGCTCGAGCTCTTCGAACGCGCGCTCCACGTCCCCGAGCTTGTGCGCGGAGACGCGAGCGATGGAAACCCTGAGATCCGAGGGAGAGCCGATGCGCGCGTCGAGCTCCCGCTCGTAGAGCGTGACGAGGTCGCTCCAGCGCTCCAGCGCCGTGTACAGGTTCTCGAGGGCGTCGAGCGCCGCGCGCTCGAGGCCGAGCTCGAGGATGCTCTGGTAGACGTCGATGGCCTGCGCCTTGTCGTCGAGGACGTCCGAGAGCAGCCGTGCCCGCCGGAACATGAGCTGCTTTCTGTCGTCGTCCCGCTCCGCGATGTCGGCGCGCCGCTCGAGGATCTCGAGCAGGCGGCGCGCGTCCCCCGCCTCTTCGTAGAGGCTCTCGAGCGCCGCGAGCGCCTTCGGCTCGTCCGCCTTGAGCTCGAGCGCCCTCTGGTAGTACTCGCGCGCGAGGTCGCGATCCCGGAGGTCGTGCCGGGCGAGATCCGCGATCTTGAGCGTGACCTCGAGCTGGACCTTGCCGTCGAAGATGTTGGGGACGACCTCGCACAAGAGCTTGACGTGCTCCTCGTGTCGGCCGGTCTGCCCGGCGAGGCGATCCAGGTGCTCGAACCACGGCGGTAGATCGGAGTGGCCCGCGGCGCTCCGCACCCCACGTTCGGCGTAGCGGAACGCGCGTCCCGCGTCGCCCAGCGATCGCTCCGCGACCTTGAGCGCGAGCTCGATCGACTCGAGCTCGGAGATCGGGTCGTTCGCCGTCTCGATCTGGATCTCGAGCACGCGCAAGAGCTGCTCGTGCGCGCCTTCGCCCTCCAGAATGGGGCGCAGCACCTCGGCCGCCTCGCTCCGAGACACCGGATCCTCGGACTCGAGCAGCGCGTCGAGCGCCGCGCGGCTCGCCGCGTGGCGCGTGTCGAGCGAAAGGGCACGCCGGTACACCTCGAGCGCGCCCGGCACGTCCCGCAGCCGCTCACGCTTGAGATCACCTCGCCGAGCGAGCAGCTCGAGCTGCTCGCTCCCCGAGCTCGCCACCTCGATGTGGCGCTCGAACGTCTCAGCCAGGTCCTCCCAGCGTTCCGCCGACTCGAACAGCGCCTCGAGCGCGCGGAGGGGCTCCCCTTCCGGCCCGAACTCGGCGACGAGCGTGCGGTACGCCTCGATGGCCTCGGGCACCGAACCGATGCGCTTCCAGAGCGTCTCCGCGATGCGCTCGAGCAACGCGCGCCGCTCCGAGCCGCTCTTCGCGAACTCGGCGCGACGGGTCATCACCTCCACGAGATCGCGGGCCCGGTCGGTCTTCTCGTACAGGCGATCGAGCGCCGCGAGGGCGTCGACGTCCTCGGGGTTCTCGTCGAGACGCTGCTTCCACGCGGCGATCGCGCCGTCGTTGTCGAGGAGCTCGCGCTCGGCGAGCTCGCCCAGGCGTCCGAGGATGCGCTGGCGAGTGCCGGCGTCGGCCTCGAGGGCCACCTCGACCTTGAGCATTTCGGCGAGCTTGGCGTTCTCGCCCGCCGAGACGTAGATGCGCTCGAGGGCGCGCGCCGCGGGGAGCGTGAGCTCCGCGTCGGTCGGGTCGAGCTCGAGCACCGCGCGATAGACACGCTCGGCCTCCGCGCGATTTCCGACCTGCTCGTCGTACGTCGCCGCGACGTGCATCAAAATCTCTCCCTTGAGCGCGTGCTCGTCGGCGTTCTTCGCGGCCTCGGTGAGCACGAGCGCCACCCGCTCGTGGGCCCCGAGCCGGCGGCCGATCTCCATGAGGCGGCGGCGAGCGTCGGTGTCGACGGGATCGAGCGGGACGAGGCGCGCGAACGCCTCGAACGAGCTCTCGTCGTCGTGCAAGCGGTCGTCGCGCAGGTGGGCAATGCGCCGCAACAGCTCGCGCCGCTCCTCGGCGACGTGCGGCTCGCTCCGCTCGGCGAGGCCTTCTAGGCGGATCTCGAGGACCCGCACCAGATCGCGGATCTCGTTCCGCGCCTCGTACACCGCCTCGAGCATGGAGGCGGCGCGCTGACGGAGCTCGCCGATCTCGAGCATCCGCTCGGCGAGGCCGCGCGCTTCGTAGTCGCTGATGCGTTCGGTGAGCACGTCCTCGACATGCCCCACGGCGGTCGCGGGCTCGTGCAGATCGAGCTTGAGCCGCGCCAGCCGGAGCTTCAGCTCGAACACCTCCTCGCCCGTCGCGGTCTCGAGCCGCCGCTCGAGCAGAGCAGCGAGCTCGCGATCTTTGCCTTGCTGGGAATAGAGCCGATCGAGCGCGCGATTCGCGCCCTCGTGGAACGGATCGATCGCCGCGATGCGCTCGTAGTACCGAGTGGCCTTCTCGCCGTCCTCGATGATCTCCTCGCAGATCAGCGCGACCTCGACGAGCATCTCCACGCGGCGCGCGTCGTCCGTGGTGGCGGCGGCAGCGCGATCGTAGAGCGCTTCGAGCTCGCCCCACCGTTCCGCGGCGGTGAGGATGTCCTTGAGCCTGCGGAACGCCGCCTCGTTGCCGGGGTCGAGCACGAGCACGCGCTCGAGGTAGGGCGTCGCCCCGATCGGATCGCCGAGCTTGTCCTCGAACAGGTGCGCGGCTCGCTCCGAGAGCTCGATCTCGAGATCGCGCGGGTGCTCGCCTCGGAGCACCTCACGGTAGGCATCGGCGAGATCCGTGGGCCGACCCGCCTTCACGGCGAGGGCGTCCGCGCGTTCCCACAGCGCGAGGTCCGTCGAGAACTCGCGCACGGCACGGAGCAGCACGTCGAGCGCGCTCCCGTAGCTCGAGAGCTTCCCTTCGTGCGCATCGGCGAGCCTGTCGATGAGCGTGCGACGCCTCTCCGGGTCGCGCGCCTCGGACAACATCACCTCGAGGGCGTGCACCTCCTTGCGGGCGTCGCCGCTCGCCGCATAGCGCTCGGCGAGCACGGAGGCAGCCCGCTCACGCACGAACTCGACGCGAACGAGCGCCTCGAGCACCGCCATGGCGCGCGCGGAGCACGCTTCCGAGACGAGGGCCGACTCGGCGCGCTCGAGCGCGAAATCGGGTTTGTTCAAGCGCTCGAGGTAGAGCTCGGCGAGCTCGACCTCGCGCTCGGCCCGGCGCTCGCCATCGAGGCGCTCGCGGTGCAGCTCGATGATGTCGACGGCACCCTCGGTGTCGCCCGCGGCGAGCAAGAGGCGCGGCAGAGCGGTGAGCGGCAGCTCGTCCCCGGAGTCGAGCTCGAGCATGCGCCGGTAGAGCGCGATCGCGCGGTCCGGCGCCTCGAAGGCAGCCTCCTCGAGCGTCGCGAACTCGGCGAGCAGGCGACGCCGCTCGGTCGCGTCCTTGGCGGTCTCGATGCGGAGCTCGAGCAGCCAACGCAAGTCGTCTCGTCGGTTCCCGGTACGCAGGATGCTTTCGAGCGCGGCCGCGACGGTCGCGTCGCCCGGGTCACGCTCGAGCAGACGCTTGTAGACGGCGACCGCGTCGTCGACGCGCGCGAGCTCTTCGGCGTAGACGCGCGCGAGCTTGAGCTCGAGCACGCGCCGGTCGGGACTCTCTGCGCCCTTGGCGGGAGCGGCCGCCTGCCCTTCCTGCCGCTTGCGCTTCTTGCCCTTCTTGCGCTCCGGCTCCGCCGGGCTCAGGGAATCGGGGGCTTTCGCCGACTCTTGCTCGAGCCGCGCCGAGAGCGTCTCCACGAACGCCTCCCAGGCGCCCGCCGCGCGCGAGGCCTCTTCGAACAGCTCGAGGGTCGAGACGGACGTCGGCTCGATCTCGTACGCGCGCCGCGCGTAGGCCGCCGCCGCCCGCCGATCCCCGAGGCGCCTGCCGGTCACTTCGACGAGGCGCGTGAGCAGCCCGATCTTCTCCTCGGGCTCCGTGGCTTGGGAGAGCAGGAGCTCGTAGAGGGCCGGCAGCCGCGACCACTTCTCGTCCTTCTCGTAGAGCGGGATGAGCGCCTTGGCGGCGCGCACGTCGTTCGGGTCGACGAGCAGGATGCGCTCGTACGAGCGGAACGCACGATCCGGCTGTCCGAGCCGCTCCTCGAGGACCTGTGCGGCGCGATAGCTGAGCTCGATGCGCGCCGCGGGCTCTTTCGCCCGATCGGCCGCGTTGCTGAGCACGTCGGCGAGCCCCTCCCAGTCCTTCTGCGCGGCATAGAGCTGCTCGAGCCCGTCGTAGTCGGCGCTCGCGAGATACGCCTCGCGGAGCACGCGCAGCGCTCGGCTGTGCCCCGGCGAGAGCTCGAGCACGCGTCGCCAGCTGCGCACCGACGACTGCATGTCGTTCAGGTGCTCGGAGTAGACGGAGCCGAGCTTCTGGAGCGTCGCGAGCTTGCCCGCGTCGTCGGTCACGATGGAGGCGCGCCGCTCGAGCGCATCGGCCAGCGTCACCCAATCCTTCGAACGCTCGGCGTGCTTCTCGAGCGCATCGAGCACGTCGATGCGCCCCGGATCGGCTTCGAGGATCTTGCGGTAGAGATCGATCGCGTCGCCGGGACGATTCAGGCGATCCTGGGCGAGCTGCGCCATCTCGCGCAAGAGCGTCAGTCGCTCCTCACCGGTGGCCTCGTCGAGCTGCGAGGCATAGAGCTCGTAGAGCGAGCCCCAGGCGCGGCGCTTGCGATAGAGCTCGTCGAGCCGCCGTCGGGCCTCCGCGTCCGCGGGGGCGACCTTGAGCAACTTCTCGTACGCTTCCGTCGCGTTCTGAACGTTCGAGAACTGCTCGAGCCAGCGGCGACCCGCCGTGCGGAAGAGCTCCTGCTTCTCCTCGAGATCGGGGGTGACCTCGGCGAGCTTGAGCTGGTGCGTGATGAGATCGCGATGCCTGCCGAGTCGCTCGTACAGGCCGACGATTTCACGCAGCTCCTCGATGTTCTCGCCCTCGCGGCCCTCGTCGAGCTGCAGGATCTGCCCGAGCACGGAGAGGAGCGCGGCGTCGTTCTTCTGATACTGCCGGTAGACGGTGGCGAACTCGCGCAGGATCTCGAGCCGCGTCGACTTGTCCTCGAGCGGTGTTCGCTCGAGCTGAACGCGCAACAGATCGATCAACGCGTTGTAGCTCTGAGTCTGCTTGTACAGCGTCTTCAGGCGCTCGCGCGCTTCGAGGTTGTTCGGGTCCTGCCGGAGGACGTTCTTGTACTGCTCGATCGCCTTCTGGGCGTTCGCCTGGCCCTCGGCGAGGCGCGCGATTTCCTGCGCGATCTTCGCCTTCTCCCGAGAGCCGTCGCGCATCGCTCGCTGCGCGCTCTGCAGCACCTCCATGAGGCGCGTGTCGTCTTGCCGGTTCGCGCAGTACTCGCGGTAGAACGCGAGCATGCCCTCGTTCGTCGGATCCACCTTGCGGATGCGCTCGAACCAGGGCTCGGCGTCATCCGGCCGCTCCAACTTCTTCCAGTGGAGCATCGCGATCTGCAGCATGTCGCCGAGGCGCTCCGTGTCGTGCAGATCCTTGGACTTGAGCTCGCGCTCGTAGAGCCCGACGAGCTCCTCCCAACGCTCCTCCGACGAATAGAACTCGGAGAGGAACTCCGTGGCCTCCGTGTAGCCCGGGTCTTCACGCAGCACGCGGTCGTAGGCGCGGGCCGCGCGTTCCTTGTCACCCTGGTGCTGCGCGTAGACGCGCGCCAAACGCGCGCCGGCGGCCACGCGCTCGCGGGTTTGCTCGCTGCGATCGGCGAGGCGCTCGAGCACGCGAGCGAGCTCGTCCCAGCGCCCGGCGCGACGATAGAGGTGCTCGAGCAAGCGGCTCGCGCGCACGTTCGTGGGATCGAGGCGCACGGCTTGCTCGAGGCGCTCGATCGCGTGCTCCACGTCGATGCCGCTCCCCGCGTAGCGAACCTCCATCTCGGAGGCGCGCATCAGCATCGAGCTCTTGTAGACGTCGTCGCTCGTCTCCTCCGCTTCCGCGAGGTAGCTCTTCACGAGCTCGGGGTAGCGTTTGCGGCGCGCCTCACTCTCCTGGATCGCGCCGGTCGCGCCGGGATCGTTCGGACGCAGCTCGAGAAGGCGCAGGTAACAGATGGCCGCGCCCTCGTCGTCATAGAGCTCTTCGGCGAGCACGCGCGCGTGCGCTGCGACGAGATCCGCCTCGCGCGGCGTCCCTTCGGCGGCGCGCACGGCGAGCTCGAGCAGCCGCGCGACGGCGTGCCATTCTCCGCGCCGGGCGTGTTCTTCGCGGGCGGCATCGAGCAAACGGACGAGCTCTTCTTTCGAAAGATCCCCCCCGTTCTTCGTTACTTCCGCGTTGAGCGTCGACCAAGAAAGCTCGGTATCCGGATCGACCTGAAGTTTTCCAAGCGCCCTGCGGATCTCTTGGGAATCCATTCCTCTCACCCGTCGAACGAACGGTCCGTCCACGTGCTGAAGCGCCGCGTGCCCGTGCACACGGAAGGGGGAGGTTACGCCGCGCGCCTGAGCGTTACAAGCCTGGCAAACCGCGGATTTTCATGGGCTTGTCGGGGATTTCGGCAGTCTCGCTGGGTGGCGGGGCCCCACCCCCTCTGACCTCGTTGTTTCGTGTGTGCCGTGCTCAGCCGAGCGGCGAAGCCACTTCCGCTGACGCGTGACGACTTCGTGATCCGCACCGAGTGACTCGGCGCGACGAAGCGCGTCCTCGGCTTCGTCGTAGCGAGCGAGCCGAATCAGCGCCCACGACCGGCCCAGGTGTGCGTCCACGACCTCGGGGTGTCGGGCGAGCAAGGCATCGTATTCACGTAGGACACCGCGCGGATCGTCTCGCAGCAAGGAGACGGTCGCGAGGCCGATGCGGTTGTCGACGCCATCGGGATCCACGGAGAGCCCGCTCGTGTACGCGGCCTCGGCCGCATCCAGCCGACCGAGCCGCGCGCGCACCACCCCGAGCGCGTGCCAGGCGCGCCCGTCGTTGGGGTTGCGGCGCACAGCCTCCGACAACCGAGGCTCGGCCAGCTCGAGCTCGCCCCAGGCGGCCGCCCGGAATCCTCCGGTTCTCGGGCCAGCCGCGTCGTTCGGTGCGACGACGCCAGCGCGATCGTACGCGAGCAATGCTTCGTCGTAGCGGTGCGCGAGCTCGAAGGCGTGTCCGAGCTCGAGCAGCGGCACCGGGCTCGTCGGGCCGAGACGGCGCTCGAGCGCGCTCGCGTGCGTGCTCGCTCGTCCGAGATCCCCCGTGGCACCCGCGAGGCGCACCGCCAAGCGCCGCTCCGCGACGGCGTCCGGGTGCTCCGCGAGGTGCTCCTCGATCAGCCGCAGCGCCTCGGCGCTCCTCCCTTTGTCGGCGAGAAGCACCGCCTGCGACATTGGCCCCGGCCTCGACCGATCGCAGCCGGCCGTGGCGAGCGCGAGGACGCCTGCGAGGAGGAGGGCGATTCCGACCATGCGCGGACGCACTTTCGCTCTGGGAGGCGCGTCCGGGCAAGAGCCGGGGCGCCTCCTTGCCAAGCAGCGGCTCGGCGGGTACGAGAAACCCGCATGCAAGCCGCAAGCGTCCGATCGCTCGCAGTGCTCGGCGCCGGACAGATGGGCTCCGGGATTGCGCAGGTCGCGGCCGCGCAGGGGATTTCCGTCCTCCTCGCCGACGTGAGTGTCGAACGAGCCAGTGCCGGGCGAAACAAGCTCGGCGCCGTGCTCGACCGCCTCGTTCAGAAGGGAAAGCTCGAACAGGCGGCGCGCGACGCGCTGCTCGCCCGCATCGAGCCCCGGGAAATGGACGAGGCCCTGAGCGGCGCCGACGTGGTGATCGAGGCAGCGCCCGAAAACCTCGAGCTGAAGCTCGAGCTGTTCGCCCGGGCCGACCGGCTCGCCCCCGAGCACGCCGTCTTGGCGTCCAACACCTCGAGCATCTCCATCACCCGTCTCGCGGCGGCCACGCGCCGGCCGGAGCGCGTGCTCGGCATGCACTTCATGAATCCCGTCCCGGTGATGCAGCTCGTCGAGCTCGTTCGAGGGCTTGCGACGAGCCCCGCCACGCTCGAGCTCGGTCGGGGCCTCTCCGAACGACTCGGCAAGGTCACCATCGTGAGTGAGGATCGCCCAGGCTTTCTCGTGAACCGGGTGCTCATCCCCTTCTTGAACGAGGCCTGCTTCGCCCTCCAAGAGCGCATCGGCACCGCCGAGGACATCGACCAGGGCGCCCGGCTCGGTCTCAATCACCCGCTCGGGCCGCTCGAGCTCGCCGACCTCGTCGGCCTCGATACGCTGCTCGCCATCGCCGAGATCCTCCAGCGCGATTTGGGCGACGACAAATACCGGCCCGCGCCGCTCCTCCGGAACTACGTCGCGGCGGGCTTCCTCGGACGCAAGACCGGGCGTGGCTTCTACGTGTACGACGCCGCCGGCAAGAAGATCGGATTGAACGAGGCC
Organism: uncultured Sorangium sp.; assembly: GCA_964475255.1. Classification (GTDB taxonomy): domain Bacteria; phylum Myxococcota_A; class Polyangia; order Polyangiales; family Polyangiaceae; genus PMG-095. The sequence goes on along the minus strand of CAYYWA010000031.1, from coordinate 4,539 downwards.
GGGCAGTGAGCTTCGAGGTGACGTTGCTCCGCGAGGACGCGGGGGTCGCGACCCTGACCATCAACCGGCCGGACAAGCTGAATGCGTTGAACGCCGCCGTGGTGCGCGAGCTCTCCCTCCGGGTCGCCGAGCTCGAGGCGCGGGGGACGAAGCGGCCCTCCGTCGTCGTCCTCACCGGCGCTGGGGAGCGGGCCTTCGCGGCCGGCGCCGACCTGGCCGAGCTCCAGGGCATGGGACCCGAGGCGGCACACCGCTTCAGCGAGGCCGGGCACCGCCTCGCTCGGGTGCTCGAAGAGGCGAGCTTCGTCGTGATCGCCGCCGTGAACGGAGTGTGCTTCGGAGGTGGCAACGAGCTCGCGCTCGCCTGTGACCTCATCGTCGCCGCGGACACAGCGCGATTCGCGCAGCCCGAGGTAGAGCGCGGCCTCATTTGCGGCTTCGGCGGCACGTTCCGCCTGCCGCGGCGGGTCGGCCTCGGCCAGGCGCGGCGCCTCCTCTATACGGGCGAGGTCGTGGACGCGGCGCGCGCCTTCGAGATCGGCCTCGCGGACTACGTGTTCCCGGCCTCCGAGCTCACCCAACGCGCCCACGAGCTCGCACGCGGAATCGCGAGCAAGGCGCCGCTCGCCCTGGCCGCGTTCAAACGCACCCTCCTCCGAGCGGGCGAGCCAGCGCTCGACCTGCTCGCCGATTTCGAGATGCGCGGGTTTGCGGAGCTGTTCGCGACCGCCGATGCTCGTGAGGGGCTCACCGCATTCATGGAGAAGCGCTCGCCCGCGTTTCGAGGCCTTTGACTCGAGCAACCGTTCGTCGTTCCCCGAAGCTCGCGTATTGCGCGCTCGCGGTCGTGTCCGCCAGCGTCGCGGGCTGCGAGGGCTGCCGGTCCGAGAAGCCGTACACCCCGTTCGGCGTCGCCTCCGCGCTGCCGACCGTGAGCGCGAGCGTGAGCGCGTCGGCGTCCGCCGCGGCGCCGCCCGAGGCCCCCACGGCCGTGAAGCGCGCGTTCTTCGCGCCGCGGGAGGCCACGCGCCTGAACGTGGGCGAGGTAGAGATCGAGAGCCCTCGCGGGCGCGTGTTCGAGCAAGCGCTCACCACGGACGTGGACGGCGATGGGCGCCCCGAGGTCGTGGCGTGGACGCTTCCGGCCCCCGGCGCCTCGGCGGACACCCCGCCTGGGGAGCTCTTCTTCTACGCGCCGGAGAGCGAGGCGCGCCGCATTTTCGGGTGGCCGACGTTTCTGCCGAGCGGGCCCGAGTGCACCCACACGACGGCGCTCGCGCAGAGCAGCGGCCGCACGATCACGCTCGATGTGAAGAGCACCTGCAAGACGCCGCTCATCGCGCGGGCCCCGACGCGGGCGCTCGCCGTGATCGACCCGCAGAGCACGCGCTCGCCGCTCTTCGGAATCCGAGCCGCGGATGGGGCGCCCGGGGAGACGCTCTCCGTCGAGCTCTCGTCGCGCGATGCCGACCAGGACGGCCGGGACGATTTCGCGCTCACGATTGGGGTCGGCGTCGCGAGCGCCGCGCCGCGTGCCTCCGTCGACTTCCTCTGGTTCGATCGCGCGCTCGGCGCCTCGCGCGATCCGGAGCGTCCGCGGCGCGCGTTGCGCGCGGCACTCGATGGCGAGCTGTCGCGAGCGCAAAAGGCGAAGACCGCCGAGGCGGCGCTTCTGTACGTCGAAGGGCTCCGCCGCACGCTCGCGAGCGCCTGCGCGGAAGGCGGCACCCCGCGCGTGTTCGACTGGGACGGGACGGCGCTGCGCTGCGAGATGGGCGCCGACGTCATCGATCGCGCGAACGCCCTCGACGTCACGGCGCGCCTCACTCAGGGAGACCTCTCGGGTGCGCTCGGCGCGCTCGTGCGCGATGGCTGGTATTTCGGCGCCCTGAGCCCGGCGCGGCGAAAGGCGCTCCGCGAGCAGCTCGGAAAGCGGCTCCGCAGCGTGCCCGTGACGCGCGTCGGCGTGAACGCGCTGCCGCGGCCCGCCGCCCGTCCTCGATACAGTCCGCTCTCGTTCCTTCCGGACGGCACGCTGCTCGTCCAGAGCGCGAGCGGTCTCGTCCGGCTCGGCCCCGATCTGCGGGAGGAGCTCGCTCCGCCGGACCTCGGGCTCACCCCGTGGCCCCTCGAGGTCACGACTCCCTCGGGCGAGCGTCTGGCCGCAGTGACCTACTCGTGTGACCGCCCCGAGATCGCCCTCCTGCTCGTCGGTGCCGGAGCGCGTTCTCTTCCCATCCCGATGCTCGCGCCGCGTCCGGGTGTTTGCCGAGGCGGGCCGTTCGACGAGCGGGTCCCACCCGCGCCCGTCTCCGCGGGAACCAGCGGCGTGGAGCTCGTGCTCGGCGGTGAGCTCGTGAGCGCCGGGACGCCGCCGACGGGGCCCGTTCCTCCGGGGTCGGCCCGCTCCCGCGACGGAAAGCACGTCGCGATCGCGACGCCATTCGGGCTCTACGTGCGGAGCGGAGCCTCCGGCGAGCTCTGGACGATCGACGGCTGGGAAGCCGTGCCCGGCACGGACTGCGTCGTGGCCAACGGAGCCGGACGGGCCGCGTGCATCCGCGGCGCCCGCGCCGAGCTCTACGTGAAGTAGCGCCGCGCGAGGCCGCCGTGCATTCCCGATTCGCTGCCTACGGCGCCTTCGCGCGCTCGAGGTAGCTGCGCGTTCGCGTATCGACCCTGATCCAGTCGCCCACGTTCACGAACAGCGGCACGGGGACGGTCGCGCCCGTCGAGACCTTGGCGGGCTTCGTCACGTTGGTGGCCGTGTCGCCGCGCACTCCGGGCTCGGTCTCCGTGACCTGAACCACGATGTGCGGCGGCAGCGTGATCCCGACCGGATTGCCGCGGTAAATCGTGACCAGCACCTCGAGACCATCGGTGAGGAAACCGGCGTCGTCCCCGACGGCGTCGCGCTGCACCGTGATCTGCTCCCCGGACTGCGGATGCATGAAGACGAACGCGTCTCCATCGGGGTAGATGTACTGAAGAGTACGCTCCTCGACGTCGGCCGCCTCGAGCTTCTCACCCGAGCGGATGTTCCGCTCGAGCATGTTGCCCGTGAGCATGTTCTTCATCTTCGTGCGGGTAAAGGCCTGCCCTTTGCCGGGCTTGACGAACTGGAAATCGACCACGACGTACGGCTGCCCGTCCATCATGAGCTTCAGGCCTTTGCGAATGTCACTGGTGTCCATCTTCTTCCTTCGAAGTCCCTGCCGCGGCGCGACGGAGCGAGGCTCGTGGGCCGAGCCGCCCCCGCGCGTCTAGCACGACATGCAGGCTGACGTTCAAGGGAGAAGCGACCGGCGGCCGAACCCCCCGGACTTTCGGCCGCTTGCGGCTCCCAAGTCGATGGTGGGCGGTGTCGAGCAGCGCGGCTCGCGCGGGAAGGATTGCCGCCCCAATCGGCGCCGAGACGCGACGCGAGCCGGCGCTGCGCGAACCGGGGGCGCAGCGCCGATCCGGCGAACGGATCGGCCCTCTGGCGGCTTGCTCGGCCAAGGGGACGGCGATACTGGGTGAGAGCGCCGGGCCGCCCATGGATGAGATCGAGCTGGAGGAGATCAAGCGGGAGATCGTCGAGAGCCGCTCGCTGTCCATCAAGACGAACAACCTCATCAACGCGCTCGCCGCGGATCTGAAGAGCATCGCGAAGCGCCAGCAGGGCTACGAGCGACGCGTCTTCGTGAACAGCGCCACGGCCTACGCCGTGACGATCGCCGTGATTCTCCTGTTCGTGAAGCTCGCGTGGGACATCCGCCTCGACACCGTTCGCGGCGAATCGGAGGAATCACGCGAGCGCGTCGCGCAGCTCGAGAAAGAGCTCACGGCCCTGAAAGCGCGAGAGGAAGCGCGGGCGCGCCTCAGCCGGCGCGCCGCCGATTTCCACCAACTCATCACGCTGAACAAGCAGAGCGAGATCATCGAGGGCTTCCCGGAGATCGCGAAGCTCGATCTCACGCCCACGGAACGCTCCGTGTTCGAAGCCGCCGTCGAGCGCGCGCGCAACGAGCTCTCGCTCATCGCGTATCAGAATGGCCTCGACCACGCGCGCACCGGACGCTTTCACGAGGCCCAGCAGGCGCTGCGCGAATCGCTCAAGTACAAGTCGGACGCCGCGCACAGCCCGCAGGCGAACCTCGAGCTCGCGCGTTGCCTGGTGAAGCTCGGCCTGCATCGCGAAGCCATTCCCATCTTGATGCAGCTGTCGGAGTCCTCCGCCGACCGCGACGTGATGGATGAGGCCACGCTCGCCCTCGCCGAAGCCCAGCTCGACATTCGCGCCTGGAACGACGCCAAGAGCACGCTGCGCGCGTTCATCCGCCGCTTTCCGTCGAGCCCTCACCTGAACGAAGCAAAATCCAAGCTCGCCCAGGTCCAGCTCCATCACTGAGCCTTTGCCGACACGCTGAGCCTAGATTTCGGGCTGACGCCGGAGGGGATGGCCGCGACCGAAGCGGATTTCTAGCCGAATTGGCGTTCGCCGCGCGCAGCGATAGCAGCGCTATCGCGAGCACGCCGGGCGCGAAGGCGGCGGAA